>NZ_JACVUL010000020.1:0-108176 GCF_016516575.1 Kosakonia sp. S57
CAGATGCCGGATGGCGGCTTACAGCCTTATCCGGCCTACATTCCAGGCTGCCGGATAAGCGCATTTCAGGCAGTTACTCGTAGGCCGGATAAGCGCAGCGCCATCCGGCATTTTTCCCGTGTACAGATGCCGGATGGCGGCTTACAGCCTTATCCGGCCTACGACTTATCGGGCGACAATAAATCGCTTTTCGTCGTCGATAAACGTCTTCTCCTCCGCGGGCGCGAGGATGGCACCAAAATTCATCTCGGCGCGTAACGTCCAGCTCTCGGGAATATTCCACGTGGCGCGCACATCGGCATCAATCAACAGGTGATAATGCTGCAAATTGGCGCCAATCTGCTTATCCGCCAGCGCCAGCCACACTGCGTATTGCGCAATGCCGCTGCTCTGCTCTGACCAAACCGGGAAGTGCTCGGCATAGGCAACGTACTGGCGCTGCAGGTGGCTCACCACCTCCTGATCCTCGAAAAAGAGCACCGTGCCGGCCGCCGCGCTGAAACCATCGAGCTTATCGGCGGTGGCGTGAAAACTCTCCGCCGGGATCACATTGCGCATCTGCGCCCGCACCAGCTCCCAGAAGCGTTCATGCTCATGATCGAGCAGAATCAGCGCGCGTAAGGTTTGTGAGTGAAACGCCGAAGGCGCCTGGCGGATCGCCTCCTTGATCGTGGCGATCGCCTCTTCGTGCGATACCGGCAGATCTTTCCCCAGCGCGTAGATCGAGCGGCGCGCTTTCGCCAGCGCAAGAAACATCTCCACGGGCGGAACGAGGGTCTGTATGTTGAATACCGTTTCCAGCAACGCTTGCGGCGCTACGGCGGGCGGCGTCACCTCTGTACGGGCGATAGTCGACTTCAATATTTGCTGAAACGGATCCATAAACAGCGCTCCTGTTCTGAGCTGTAACGGTGAAAGTAGCAAAGTTATCTCAACACACGCCGATAAGATTCCATTCAGCAAATAGATGAAAGAAAGCGCGGTATTTAACGCCGCCTTGCGCGCGCGTGCTCAGCGAAAAGGTTAACGGAGTTATTTGCCGTCAGCTATTATTATCCGTCGTGGCGAACGGAGCCCTTTTCCCGATAAAAAAAGGCGCTTCTGACGCTTTTTTTTACGCAAATTTGTGGCAGACCATCTTCTCTTTCATCCTGCATTTGTGCAGTGTAGAGCCTATGGCAAGTATTTATGCAGTCAATGATTCACCCCTTCATCACCTTCTCCAGCTGTTATTGAGCGCATAGTAGGTCATGCGGAACCAATGAAATGAATAATGATAAAAAAGAGCACGATCACAGGGATGAAGAGATCAGCCATCTGTTTGAATTATTAAATAATAATTCAGACTGGGTCTGGGAAGTGGATGCACAAGGGCGTTACACCTGGTCGTCAGACGTGGTGACGGATCTCCTGGGGGTTTCCCCGGAAGAGGTGATTGGCAAAACGCCTTTCGATTTTATGCCGCCTGGCGAAGCCGAGCGCGTTGCGGGGGCATTTGGTGCCATCGTGGCGGAGAAGCGCGCCTTTTCCGGGCTGGTCAACCGCAACCAGCGCGCTGATGGCGGCATTGTGGTGCTGGAGACCAGCGGCGTTCCGCTTTTCGATGAGCAGGGCGAGCTGCGCGGTTATCGCGGCATCGACAGAAATATCTCCAATCTCGGCGAACGTGTGCTGCAACTGGAGACCATTTACGACACCACCGCCGTGGCGCTCTGCATGATCGACAGCCGCGGGCATCTGGTCATGTTCAACAAAGCGATGGCGAAACTGCTCGGCGACAGCGCGCCAAAAGATACCCATTGCCACTTTCAGCAGCTGATGCCAGAGTTCTGGCCCTTCTTCGTTGCCGATTTTGCCTTAGCAAAAGCGGGCGGCGTGCCGCCGTCGCGCGAGCTGAGCTGGCATGAGCGCAGTTACGATATCCAGGCGGTGCCGGTGCGCGACGCGATGGACATTGTAGTCGGGTTGTCGGTCACCTGGGTTGATATCACCGAGCGTCGCCTGGCGGAGCAGAAGCTGGCGAACGCCAATAAGGTGTTGCAGCAGTATGCCCAGCACGATCACCTGACCGGGCTGTTTAACCGCCGCTATATGGATGAGCGCCTGTTGCAGGAGATTAGCCGCGCGCTGCAGGAGGGCTTCCCGCTCTCGGTCTGCCTGGCGGATATCGACTATTTCAAATACTACAACGATTCGCAGGGCCACCAGGCGGGGGATGACTGCCTGCGGCTGGTCGCCACTACGCTGACCTCGGCGCGGCTGCGCAGCAACAACAACGTCAGCCGCTACGGCGGGGAGGAGTTTTTAATTATCCTGCCCGGCACCAGCCTGGCGCAGGCGATGCGCGTCGCCGAAGGGGTGCGGCATGATATCAGCGCCCTCCGGCGTCCGCACGCCGCCAGTCCGACCGGCTTTTTGACCATCAGCATCGGCGTCGCAACCCTGCAAAGCGATCTCCTGCCCCTTGATGAAAAACCGCTGCATATGATTGCCAGCGGGCTAATTCACCGGGCGGATACTGCGCTCTACGCCGCGAAAAAGCAGGGCCGCAACCAGGTGGTCTCTGCCAGAGATATGCCGACCACTTCGCAGGGCGCCTGACGGCGCTTTGTTATGACAGAGCCTGTTGCCAGTCGGCAATCAGATCCGCTTCATCCTCAATCCCCACCGATAAACGGATCAATTGTGGAGTGATGCCGTTTGCCAGCCGCTGTTCGAGCGGAATGGAGGCGTGAGTCATGCTGAAAGGCTGGCTCACCAGGCTCTCTACGCCGCCGAGGCTCTCTGCCAGCGTAAACAGCTTCAGCTTCTGGATGATCTGCGTCGCGCGCGGATCATCCCCTTTCACCACCACCGAGATCATGCCGCCCGGCAGCGCCATCTGCTTACGCGCCAGCTGATAGTGCGGGTGCGACTCCAGCCACGGGAACCACACTTTTTCAACCTGCGGATGCTGCTCCAGCCAGCGGGCCAGTGCCAGCGCGTTACTGCTGTGGCGCTCAACGCGCAGGGACAAAGTGCGGATACCGCGCAGGGTCAGGAAACTGCTGAAGGGATCGAGCACGCCGCCGACCGCGTTTTGCAAATAGCCCAGCTTCTCGGCAAGCGCCGGGTTATCGCCCACCACCGCGAGGCCTGCGACCACATCAGAGTGCCCGTTAAGATATTTGGTGGCGGAGTGCACCACAATGTCGAAGCCCAGTTCAAGCGGGCGATGGATCACCGGCGAGGCAAAGGTGTTATCCGCCACGCTCAGCACATTATGGCGTCTGGCGATGGCCGCAACCTGTTGCAGATCGACCAGCTTCAGCAGCGGGTTGGTCGGTGTCTCGACCCAAATCATCCGCGTTTGTGGGCGGATCGCCGCTTCCAGCCCGGCCAGATCGTCCGGTTTTACCCAGCTCACCTCAAGCCCGGCGCTGCGCCGACGCACGTTCTCAATCAGGCGATAAGTGCCGCCATAAACATCATCAATCGCCACGATATGGCTACCGCTATCCAGCAGCTCCAGCACCGTAGAGATTGCCGCCAGCCCGGAAGCAAAAGCGTAGCCGCGCGTTCCGCCCTCCAGCTCGGCTATCGCCGTTTCCAGCGTATGGCGGGTGGGGTTGCCGCTGCGCGAATACTCATATCCGGTATGCTGCCCCGGCGCCGGTTGCGCGAAGGTGGAGGTGGCATAAATCGGCGGCATCACCGCGCCGTGTTGGTCGTGAAAAACGCCGCTGTGGACGCTCTGCGTAGCCAGTAATTTCATCTCGTGTTCCTTATTGTTCCAGTCGATTACGCCAGGTTGTTAAGACATCGCTGCGGGTAATCAGGCCGACAAAGCGGCCGTTATCGGTGATCACCACCACCAGACCGCGATCGAAAATGTCACGCATGGCGCTTTCCGGCGCGTGTTTATCCAGCACTTCCAGATTGCGGGTCATCGCTGCCTTCACCGGCAGGGCGAAGCGCTCGCTGTCGCCCTGCACATGGCTTATCAGATCCCACTCATCAACCAGCCCGACAAGCTGGCTATTTTCCAGCACCGGGAGCTGCGAAATGTCATACAGCCGCATGCGCGCCAGCACCGTTGCAAGGCTGTCGTCGGGCGAGGCGGTCACCGTTGCGCCTTCATCATGGCGAAGCGCAATAAAGTCCGTCAGATCGCCCTGCGACGGGCGCGTCAGCAAACCCTGCTGGCGCATCCAGTCATCGTTAAACATTTTTGAGAGGTATTTATTGCCGCTGTCGCAGGCAAACGTGACCACCCGCTTCGGTGAGGTTTGCGCCTGGCAGTAGCGCAGCGCCGCGCTCAGCAGCGTGCCGGTAGAAGAACCCGCGAGAATGCCTTCCTGTTGCAGCAGCAGGCGCGCGGTGGCAAAGGCCTCTTTATCGCTAATGCGAAACGCCTGACGTACACCGTCGAGCTGCGCCAGCGGCGGGATAAAGTCTTCGCCGATCCCCTCTACCAGCCACGCGCCGGGTTCGCCGTAGCGACCCGTCTCCACCTGGTCGGCAAGAATGGAGCCTGCCGGATCGGCGAGCACAAATTCGGTGTCGGGAGAGTGTTCGGCAAACCATGCCTGCAACCCGCCGAGCGTCCCGCCGGAGCCGACACCCACCACAATGGCATCAATTTTCCCCTCCAGTTGCGCGAAGAGTTCCGGCGCGGTAGAGGTGGCATGCGCCAGCGGGTTAGCAGCGTTATTAAACTGGTCGATATAGAACGCGCCCGGGGTCTCGTCGGCGAGACGGCGCGCATAATCCTGGTAATAGGCCGGATGGCCTTTGTTCACATCGGAGCGGGTGATCACCACCTTCGCCCCGAGCGCGCGCAGGTGGAAAATCTTCTCGCGGCTCATTTTGTCGGGCACCACCAGCACCAGCGAGTAGCCCTTCTGCGCGGCGATCAGCGCCAACCCAAGGCCGGTATTGCCCGCCGTGGCTTCGATAATGGTTCCGCCCGGTTTCAGCACGCCTTGCCGCTCAGCTTCAGTGATCATCGATAGCGCGACGCGGTCTTTTATCGAGCCGCCGGGGTTCTGGTTTTCCAGTTTTAAAAACAGTTCGCACGGCCCGGTCGGTAATTTGTGCAGTTGCAGCAGCGGTGTATTACCAATTAATTCAGTTACTGAATGAGAAAGTGACATAACCCATTTGCTCGCTAATCAGGGGAGTGAGCGGATGATAGGTCTCTCTTTTTGCGTGTTTAAAGAATCTTTGTTTGGTATTTAGAACGAATAGAAATATAAAGCACTGTTTAGCCATCAGGGCGGCAAGCCGTGCAGTCGTCTGGATGGGTATATCGCTAAAACGATGCTTTTTTAGCGCTTTTTTACCCATTATCTTTACCTGTTCGCCGTCGTTATGCGTTTTTCGGCAATCTTATGCTGAATAAATTCTTAGTTTGCGACGCCGCATTATAACGCTTTTAGCGCTTTCTGCTATATCTAATGTCTATTTGGTTATTTGTATTATAACGCTGGCTGATTATTATCATCTGGACATCCATACTGCTAAACCGCCAAACGGAAAATACCAACGCATGATCGTCCTCAGGAATATCTCCAAGATCTTCGACCAGGGAAAGGCATCGATTACCGCCGTCGACAACGTCAATCTGACGGTTGAGCAGGGGCAAATTTATGGAATTATCGGTTACAGCGGTGCGGGCAAAAGTACACTGATCCGCTTACTGAACGGGCTGGAAAAACCAACCAACGGCAGCGTGGTGATTAACGGCCAGGACATCGCCGCCGCGCGTGGTGAAGCCCTGCGCCAGGCGCGCCTGAAGATCAGCATGGTCTTTCAGCACTTCAACCTTTTATGGTCGCGCACGGTAAGCGAGAACATCGCCTTTTCTATGCAGATCGCCGGTGCACCGAAGAAAGCGATCAACGCGCGCGTTGCCGAGTTGATTGAGCTGGTGGGGCTGAAAGGGCGCGAAAATGCCTATCCGTCGCAGCTGAGCGGCGGGCAGAAGCAGCGTGTCGGCATTGCCCGCGCGCTGGCCAACAATCCCGATGTGTTGCTCTGCGATGAAGCCACCTCGGCGCTCGACCCGCAAACCACCGATCAGATCCTCGACCTGCTGCTTGATATCAATCGCCGCTTCAAGCTGACGATTGTGCTGATCACCCATGAAATGCACGTGGTGCGTAAGATTTGTGACCGCGTCGCGGTGATGGAAGAGGGCAGAGTGGTGGAAGAGGGCGATGTATTGCAGGTCTTTACCCATCCGCAGCAGCCAATCACCAAACAGTTTGTGCGCCAGGTGAGCCAGTATAAAGAAGAGGAAGCTTTCAACCCGGATCTGAACAGCGATCTCGACGGCACGGTGATTAAGCTGACCTTTACCGGCCACAGCACCCATCAGCCGATTGTCGGTGAGCTGACGCTGCGCTACGGCCTGCCGTTTAACATTCTGCACGGCAAGATGTCGCAGACGGCGCATGGTGTATTTGGGCAATTATGGGTGCACGTGGTGGCAACTCCGGAACAACTGAACAACATTCTTACCGATCTCGGCAAGAGCAACATTGAGAGCGAGGTCGTGACCCATGGCTGAATCACTTTTTCCGCACCTGAAATGGGAGCAACTCTGGGCGGCGACGCAGGAGACGCTCTATATGACGGCGCTTTCAGGCGCGGCAACCTTCGTGCTGGGCATTCTGCTTGGGCTGGCGCTGTTTCTCACCGCGCGCGGCGGGTTGTTCCAGAACCGTGCGCTCTATAGCGTCATTTCGATTCTGGTAAACGTCTTTCGCTCGATTCCGTTCATCATTTTGATTGTGCTGTTAATCCCCTTTACCAAGGCGATTGTCGGCTCGATTCTCGGTGCTAACGCGGCGCTACCGGCGCTGATTGTCGGCGCGGCACCGTTCTATGCGCGGCTGGTGGAGATTGCGCTGCGCGAAGTGGATAAAGGGGTGATTGAGGCGACGCGCTCAATGGGCGCGCGTCTCGGTACCTTAGTCTTTCGGGTGCTGCTTCCCGAATCATCGCCCGCGCTGGTCTCCGGTATTACCGTGACGCTGATTGCGCTGGTGAGCTACAGCGCCATGGCCGGGGTGATCGGCGCAGGCGGTTTGGGCAATCTTGCTTATCTGGAAGGATTCCAGCGGAACCATAACGACGTCACGCTGGTGGCGACGGTGACCATTCTCATCATCGTCTTCATCATCCAGTTCTGCGGCGACGTGATTACTTCTCTGTTAGATAAACGATAACTATTGGAAACCAACAACATGAAAAAGACACTGACACTGATTGCCGCAGCTACCCTCAGCGTGCTGAGTTTCTCCTCCTGGGCCGATACGCTGACCGTTGGCGCGTCTAACGTACCGCATGCGGAAATCCTTGAGCAGGCGAAGCCGATTCTGGCGAAGCAGGGCATCGATCTGGAGATCAAACCGTTCCAGGATTACATCCTGCCGAACACCGCGCTGGCGGGCCGTGAAATCGATGCCAACTACTTCCAGCACATTCCGTATCTGAACAGCGTGCTGAAAGATCACGCGGGCGACAAAACCTATGATTTCGTCAGCGCCGGTGCGATCCATATTGAGCCGATTGGTATTTACTCCAAAAAATATAAGTCGCTGAAAGATCTGCCACAAGGCGGCAAAATCATCATGCGTGACGCGGTCTCTGAAGAGGGGCGTATCCTCTCTATCTTTGAAAATGAGGGCGTGATCAAGCTGAAGCCGGGCATCGATAAAGTGACTGCGCGCATCGACGATATCGTTGAGAACCCGAAAAAACTGAAGTTCCTGCCGAACGTTGAAGCGGCGCTGCTGCCGCAGATGTACAACAACGATGAAGGCGACGCGGTGGTGATCAACGCCAACTACGCGATTGATGCCGGTCTCGACCCGGTTCACGATCCGATTGCCGTCGAGAGCGGTGAAAATAACCCGTATGCCAACATCATTACCGTGCATCGCGGCGACGAGAAGAAGAAAGATATCGTGGCGTTGGTGAACGTGCTGCACTCAAAAGAGATTCAGGAGTGGATCCGCACCAAATACAAAGGCGCGGTTATCCCGGTAAACAACTAATCACCCCTGATGCGCGGCCGCCCTGGCCGCGCCTCTCTTCCGCTTCGACCACCCCTACAATTCCCTGTGATTAATCTCACCAATTTTAAACATCCCTGATAAACCTTTTTAACAATGCTCTACTATTGCCCGGTTCAGCCACCGTGGGGGTAGAGATGAAAGATGTGGTGATTGTCGGCGCCGTGCGCACGCCAATCGGCTGTTTTCAGGGGGCGCTGTCGCGTCACTCTGCCGTTGAGCTGGGCAGCGCGGTAGTGCAGGCGTTACTGGCGCGCAGCGGCGTACAGCCGCAGGATATCGATGAAGTGATTCTGGGCCAGGTGCTGACCGCCGGGGCCGGGCAGAATCCGGCGCGTCAGTCAGCGATCAAAGGTGGGCTGCCGAATACGGTTTCCGCTATCACCATCAACGACGTGTGCGGCTCCGGGCTGAAAGCGCTGCATCTCGCCTCGCAGGCGATACAGTGCGGCGAAGCCGACGTGATAATTGCCGGTGGCCAGGAGAACATGAGCCGCGCGCCGCATGTGTTAACCGATAGCCGCACCGGGGCGCAGCTTGGCAACAGCCAGCTTATCGACAGCCTGGTGCATGACGGGTTATGGGATGCATTCAATGATTACCATATGGGCGTCACGGCAGAGAACCTGGCGCGGGAATATGGCATCAGCCGCGAGCGCCAGGATGAGTGGGCGCTCAGTTCGCAACATAAAGCGCGAATGGCTATCGACTCCGGCCGTTTTCGCGACGAAATTGTCCCTGTGCAGACGCAGAGCGCCGACGGCAAGCGTGTGCTGGTCGATACCGATGAGCAGCCGCGCACCGATGCCAGCGCTGAAGCGCTGGCGCAGCTCAGCCCGGCTTTTGAAACCAGCGGCTCGGTGACGGCCGGAAACGCCTCGCCGATTAACGATGGCGCGGCGGCGGTGCTGATGATGAGCGCGGAACGCGCAGAGGCGCTCAACTTACCGGTACTGGCGCGTATTCGTGCCTTTGCAAGCGTGGGCGTTGACCCGGCGCTGATGGGCATTGCGCCGGTTTACGCCATGCGGCGTTGCCTTGAGCGCGCTGGCTGGCAGCTGGATGATGTCGATCTGATTGAAGCCAATGAGGCTTATGCCGCGCAGGCGCTGTCGGTGGGCAAAATCCTTGAGTGGGATGAGAAGCGCGTCAACGTCAACGGCGGGGCGATTGCGCTCGGTCATCCGATTGGTGCCTCCGGCTGCCGCATCCTGGTGTCGCTGGTGCATGAGATGCAAAAGCGTAAGGCGCGCAAAGGGCTGGCAACACTCTGTATCGGTGGTGGCCAGGGCGTCGCGCTGGCAATCGAGCGTGACTAATCTTGCCCGCTTGATAATAACGCCCTCGCCCTGAGGGCGTTATTATTTGTGATCCTTCTCGCAGCTTGCGTTTCAATAAAAATAAAACCTCCGCTTTACTTCCATAAGAATTAACGCAAACACCAAAAATAGCATTATCCCCTGCGTGACCATTCTGTTTTCAACTGATAAGCCTGCTTATTAATTTTATTTGCTTTAACTTCTGCACTTGTTTTTCTCTATTTAATGCTCTCTGTGTAAAACACAATAATAATTATGTGTTGTGATCTTAAACGCTTTTTTTAACCCTAAAGGGCAACTTTTATTGATGCTCGTCACGTGCTTTTACTTCGCTATTTTCTGTAGATATATTTACGATCCAGATCACTAAAATAAAGTTACTATAAAAATAAAATGCAATTCCATAAAAATGGAACATAATTTTAATTATTGAGGTGACTCATGTTTAAGAAAACTCTGGCCCTTGCTACCCTCCTTGGCGCGTCCTTCGCTTCGTACGCTGTTACCGTCGATCTGCGCCATGAATACATTGACAGTGGCTCCAACGCCGATCGCGTAGCCGTGTCGCATCGCTTTGATAACGGCCTGGGTTTTGGCGTCGAGGCGAAATGGAAATCGGGTGGCGATGACGCTGACAAGCCGTTAACAGAGATTGTCGGCAACGGTCATGAAGAGTCGATTAACTGGCGCTGGGCCGCGACCAAAAATATTGCGCTAACGCCAGGTTTTAATATTGAAAGCAAAGATACCTTCTCGATCTATAAACCCTATATTCATGCGCAATACAGCTTTGATAACGGCGTCTATATTGCGGGCCGTTACCGTTATGAATATACCCGTAACCCGGATTCCAACGTTGTCGATAACAAAGTCAATAAATTCGATGCGTGGGTGGGCTGGGCAATGGGCGACTTCCGCACCGAGCTGAACTACGTATATGCCAAGAGCACGGAAGATGTGGTGCGTGAAAATAATAAAAACTACTCCAACGAATATAACGCTAAGCTGGCGTACAAAGTTGATAAAAACTGGTCACCGTATGTCGAAATCGGCAATGTGGGCGTGAAAAATACCGACGAACGCCAGACCCGTTTCCGTTTGGGTGTCGCTTACTCTTTCTGAATCTCCGAATATCTTAAAAAACCCGGTGCCTGGCGCCGGGTTTTTTATGCCCGCTCTATGACCATCCTACTTCTTCGCGCCGCCCGTGCCCTACGCGTAGGCCGGATAAGCGCAAGCGCCATCCGGCAACAGAGTTCGCTGCAATTATGCCGGATGGCGGCGATGCCTTATCCGGCCTACATAGCTGCGGTATCCGCCATGGTTTTCGCCTTTAAAGCATGCTCCGCATATGCCCTAAATAATTCGTGTTGCAGGTAGGCGGCGACGCAGAGCATCCCCGGGAGCTTACTGAAGTAAGTGACCGGGGTGCGCGAGGAAAGCCAACGCCCCTGCGGCGCGAAGTATAACGGGCATTAAGAGTGGGCAAAAAAAGGCCCTCCATAGGAGGGCAAGGCCAGTTACAGAAACACTCACTCAAATTCAGGGTTGTAGCAGGGTGCGCTGCTCGGGCAGTTTGGCGATATAGAGCGCCGGTTTGCCGTCTTTATCGGAACTGAACAGCACTGCGCTGTCATCCGGGGTAAACGATGGATGCGGATGCGTGACCTGGCGGCTGTTGGCAAAGGTCGCCCAGGAAGTATCGTGACGCGCGACGCGGTAATACCCTTTCTGCGCCACATCGAACACATAGAGATAGGGGTCGTTATCAATGGTGTAGCCGCCGGTATCCTTCACATCCACCGGCGTGCCGGAGCCATCACCGACCAGCAGCGTACCGTCAAAGTTACTCATCAAATGCGAGCAGGCCGGCATCGGCATAATCTCTTCATTCACGCCGCTCTCCGGGTTGTAGCGGGAGATGGTGCGCCCCTGTTCGCCTTTCAGGTAAGAGACATAGACCAGCGCCGAGCCGTTCGGCACCCAGAACTCATGGGTACAGCTCTCACCTTCAGCATGATCCTTCACCTTGCGCACGTTGCTGCCATCTTCATTCACCAGCCACATCCGCGCATCGACCAGATCGTGCGGGCCTTCATGGCAAAACGCCACGGTGTTGTCATCAAACGGGCGATAGATCGGGTGACCGAGCCAGATCTTCTCTTCATGAATCACCTTGCTTTCGCCAGTCTGTAAATCAACGCGCAGCAGGCGGCAGTGTGGCCCTTTATGGAAGAAGTCATGGAATAGCTGCCAGTCATTGAGCGGCGTCCAGTCGCTGGCGGCAATCTCAATCCCGACCAGTTTGGTGCAGTCGCTGTTGGCGACCCAGGTACCGTAACCCACCCACTCCTCGGGGACGCGGTAGATCTCGCGTTCAGCCAGCGTGTGCAGGTTAACTTCGCGCAGGGTACGATCGTTTTTCACGTAGTAGAGCGCGCTGTCATCCGGTGAGAGAAAGCCGCCAAAAGTGTTATCGCCCGCGCCTTCGGTTAACTGCACCGCTTCGGCATTCTCAATATCCAGCAGATAGTAGTTCCAGTTGCCGTCAAACTCGCCGGCAAACAGCAGGTGGCTGCCATCGTTAAAGAAGCACTTTTGATAGAAGTAGTTGCGGTGACACGTCACCTCCGGAGGGGTTAAGCGGGTCACTTCCGCGCCGGTATCCGGATCGCGGCTCACTGCATAGTTGAGTTTTACCCGCATGCCTTTCGCCATTTTTCTCTCCTGTAGAGGGGCCGGCCGCCATGTTGCGTCCCCGCATGACCCCGTATCTGCTTAAGTTTAAAAATAGGATTTCAATTTATCAAAACATCGTTTCAATATGTGTGATTGCGGGCGCAATTTATAAGAAAATTATTACGAAAGGGCTTAACAGCGGTTCTGATATCACGGTCGTGAATAATGGGCTTTGATTTTAAACGAGAAATTTTGCTGCGACGGTCAAATTTCAAAGATTGTTTTAACTTGTTGATTATTATTAATTAATTAACATGGCGCGGAACGCTTCTGCGCCCCGTATCGCTTGTCAACGCTCAACAATCGTGATCCCACTTCCAGAACGGAAAATAACTAACATAAAAATTGAAACGTTGTTTTATATAAGATTGAAAACGTGTTTTAGCCGGGATAAGATGCAGCAAAAGTTGAAACGGAACACTGTTTCTCTGTTTCGTCTCAGGCCATTTTGCTGAACATTGATGTCGGAGGTAAGTGTGGAAGTCAGACAAAGCATCCACAGCGCACACGCTAAAACGCTGGATACCCAGGGGTTGCGCAACGAGTTTTTAATCGAAAAAGTGTTCGTCGATGATGAATACACCATGGTTTACAGCCACATCGATCGCATCATCGTCGGCGGTATCAAACCGGTAGCGAAAAGCGTGTCGGTTGGCGGCGAAGTGGGTAAACAGCTGGGCGTCACCTATTTCCTCGAACGCCGCGAGCTGGGCGTTATCAATATCGGCGGCGCGGGCACCATTACCGTTGATGGCGAGATTTATGAAATCGGCCATCGCGATGCGCTCTATGTCGGCAAAGGGGCGAAAGAGGTGGTGTTCGCCAGCGTTGACGCGGCGACACCGGCGAAGTTTTACTACAACTGCGCCCCGGCTCATACCACCTACCCAACCAAAAAAGTGACGCCTGCGGAGGTTTCGCCCGTCACCCTCGGCGATCCGTTAACCAGCAACCGCCGCACCATCAATAAGTACTTTGTGCCGGACGTGCTGGAGACCTGCCAGTTAAGCATGGGGCTGACCGAGCTTGCGCCGGGCAACCTGTGGAACACCATGCCGTGCCACACCCACGAACGCCGCATGGAAGTCTATTTCTACTTCAATATGGAAGAGGATGCCTGCGTATTCCATATGATGGGCCAGCCGCAGGAGACGCGTCATATCGTGATGCAGAACGAACAAGCGGTGATTTCACCAAGCTGGTCAATCCATTCAGGTGTCGGTACGCGCGCGTACACCTTCATCTGGGGGATGGTGGGCGAAAACCAGGTCTTTGATGACATGGACCACGTCGCCGTAAAAGATCTGCGCTAATTGCGGGCAGCAAACACTCTGCCTGTCCGTGACAGGCGCTGATAGATTAAGGAACTCACATGATTCTGGATGCATTTTCTCTTCAAGGTAAAGTTGCGGTAGTAAGCGGTTGCGACACCGGTCTGGGGCAGGGCATGGCGCTGGGCCTCGCGGAAGCGGGCTGCGACATCGTCGGCATCAACATTGTTGAACCGACTGAAACCATCGAGCGCGTCACCGCGCTGGGCCGCCGTTTTCTGAGCCTGACCGCCGATCTGCGTAAGATCGATGGCATTCCGGCCCTGCTTGAGCGCGCGGTCGCCGAGTTTGGCAAAATCGATATCCTGGTGAATAACGCCGGTCTGATCCGCCGCGAAGATGCGATCAACTTCAGCGAGCAGGACTGGGATGACGTGATGAACCTGAATATCAAGAGCGTCTTCTTTATGTCCCAGGCGGCGGCGAAACACTTTATCGCCCAGGGCAACGGCGGCAAGATCATCAATATTGCTTCGATGCTCTCCTTCCAGGGCGGCATCCGGGTGCCTTCTTATACCGCTTCGAAAAGCGGCGTGATGGGCGTGACCCGTCTGCTGGCGAACGAGTGGGCGAAGCACAACATCAACGTTAACGCGATTGCGCCGGGTTATATGGCGACCAACAACACCCAGCAGCTGCGTGCTGACGAACAGCGCAGCGCCGAGATCCTCGATCGCATCCCGGCTGGCCGCTGGGGTCTGCCGAGCGATCTGATGGGGCCGGTGGTGTTCCTCTCCTCTAAAGCCTCTGATTACATCAATGGCTACACCATCGCCGTTGATGGCGGCTGGCTGGCGCGTTAATCCCTGCGCGATAAATAAAAGAACCTGCTGCGGCAGGTTTTTTTATATCTGCATATTATTTGTCCATACGCAACAAATTGAAATATCCATATCATTTACTCTTAATTATTTCGCTAACGTTAAAATATGCTTAAAAATAAGCTAATTAAAAATAGTTTAGCGCTTAAACACTATTTTCAAAATTGTAAACTCCATCACAAAACAGTAGCTGACAGCTATTTTATCCATATCTTCGCGTTTTCCTCACTGACGCTTTTCCCGTCGCTGCCTTAATTTCATATAACGTCTTATTCTGTGCAGGCAGGAAATAATAATGGCTTTTCTCAGTAATGATTCTGTCGCTTTACCCCGTGCGCTGCGTGATACCCGACGCATGAATATGTTTGTCTCTGTTTCCGCCGCGGTCGCCGGGCTGCTGTTTGGCCTTGATATCGGCGTGATTGCCGGCGCGTTGCCGTTTATTACCGATCACTTCACCTTAAGCAACCGGCTGCAGGAGTGGGTGGTGAGCAGCATGATGCTCGGCGCGGCGATTGGCGCGCTGTTCAACGGCTGGCTCTCTTTCCGCCTCGGCCGTAAATACAGCCTGATGGTGGGGGCGATTCTTTTTGTGGCCGGTTCGCTCGGCTCGGCGTTTGCTACCAGCGTCGAAGTGCTGCTCATCTCCCGTGTGCTGCTTGGCGTGGCGGTCGGTATTGCTTCCTACACCGCGCCGCTCTATCTCTCCGAGATGGCGAGCGAAAACGTGCGCGGCAAGATGATCAGCATGTATCAGCTGATGGTAACGCTGGGGATTGTGCTGGCGTTTCTCTCCGATACCGCGTTCAGCTACAGCGGCAACTGGCGGGCGATGCTCGGCGTGCTGGCTCTACCAGCGGTGCTGTTGATTATCCTGGTGATCTTTTTACCCAACAGCCCGCGCTGGCTGGCGCAGAAAGGGCGTCATATTGAAGCGGAAGAGGTGTTGCGCATGCTGCGCGATACGTCGGAAAAAGCGCGTGAAGAGCTGAATGAAATTCGCGAAAGCCTGAAGTTAAAGCAGGGCGGTTTTCAACTGTTCAAGAACAACCGCAACGTGCGCCGCGCGGTCTTTCTCGGCATGCTGCTGCAGGCGATGCAGCAGTTCACCGGCATGAATATCATCATGTATTACGCACCGCGCATCTTTAAGATGGCCGGTTTTACCACCACGGAAGAGCAGATGATCGCCACGCTGGTGGTCGGTCTGACCTTTATGTTTGCGACCTTTATCGCCGTCTTTACGGTGGACAAAGCCGGGCGCAAACCGGCGCTGAAAATCGGCTTTAGCGTGATGGCGATTGGTACGCTGATCCTCGGTTACTGCCTGATGCAGTTTGATAACGGCACGGCGTCCAGCGGTCTGTCGTGGGTGTCTGTCGGGATGACGATGCTCTGTATCGCCGGGTATGCGATGAGCGCCGCGCCGGTGGTGTGGATTTTGTGCTCTGAGATCCAGCCGCTCAAATGCCGCGATTTTGGTATCACCTGTTCCACCACCACCAACTGGGTGTCGAACATGATTATCGGCGCGACCTTCCTGACATTGCTGGATGCGATTGGTGCGGCGGGCACGTTCTGGCTCTATACCGCCCTGAACCTGGCGTTTGTGGGTGTCACCTTCTGGCTGGTGCCGGAGACGAAAAACGTCACGCTTGAGCATATCGAGCGTCGTTTGATGTCCGGGGAGAAGTTGCGCAATATCGGCGTGTGAGGAGTTGCCGGATGGCGCGCAAGCGCTTATCCGGCCTACAAAACCTAATGAAACTGCATTCGTAGGCCCGGTAAGCGTAGCGCCACCGGGCATTTTTTGCCGGATGGCGCGCAAGCGCTTATCCGGCCTACAAAACCTAATGAAACCACATTCCCAGGCCCGGTAAGCGTAGCGCCACCGGGCATTTTTTTGCCGGATGGCGCGTAAACGCTTATCCGGCCTACAAAATCTCACAGCTTCGACTTTTTACCTGATTAGCGCATGGCGCGCTTGAGGATACGCTCGGCCTGGCGCTGGAAGTCCGTCGCGGTCTCTTCAACGGTTTTCTGGCCATAATCGATGTACTGAATCGCGGTACCGAACTGCGCCACAATCTGCGGATCGTCAAAATATGGCGACACGGAGAGTTTTGCCGGCAGCGACTGCGCCAGACGCAGGCCTGCGACCGCCGGATCCTCCTCTTTGATAACCCCGCTGGCGGTCAGCGTCTCAACCGCCGCTTTGCTCAGCGGTACACCGCGCTCAAGGCCCAGCGTCTGCACACCCTCTTTGCTATTGAGCAGGAAGTTAATCACCTGCGCCGCCTCTTTCGGATGTTTGGTCGATTTACCAATCGACAGCATCTGCGCCGGTTTAAAGAACAGCCCCGCATCGGTCGCACCCGGCAGCATCGGATAGTCGCCCAGCACCAGTTTGGCCGGTGGCTTCAGGTTGTCGGAGTATTTGGTGATGGTGGAGTTCCACATATAGGTGCCGCCCCATTCGCCCTCGATCCACGGCTTCATCTCATACATGTTGCTCTTACCGAACGAGGCGTAGTATTTCGAATCCGGCATCACGTGGCTATCGACCAGCTTTTTGTACATCTGGAAGAACTCAACCCACTGCTCTTTGCTGTAGCTGAATTTTTTCGTCTTTTCGTCAACGGCCGGAATGTTGTACTTCTGCACCATATAAGAGTTGAGCAGCGCCAGCGTATCCTGGTGCTCCAGCACTACCGGGTAGTACTGTTTGCCCAGCTTGCTCTCAAAGGTTTTGCCCGCCGCCATCAGCTCATCCCAGGTTTTCGGGAAGCTGACGCCCGCTTTTTTCCACTGCTCGTCATTGAAGTAGAAGACGCGCGCGGTTACCGAGATAGGAATACCGTTTAACTTGCCGTTAATGGTGGTGGTTTGCAGCTCTTTCGCGTCGAACTGGCTGAGATCGATAATATCTTTCACCTGGTTCAGGTCGTAAAAACCCTCGCCGTTTTTCGAGAAGATCGGCAGCCAGTTCCAGTTGGTCTGCATCACGTCCGGCTCGGTGCCGCCAGCGATCTGCGTGGTCAGACGGGAGAGGTGCCCGTCCCAGCCGGTATATTCGGACTTCACGGTAATATCGGGATGCTGTTTATGGAACTCTTCCAGCGCTTTTAAGGTGACCTGGTGACGACCGTTGCCGCCCCACCAGGACATACGCAAATCAACATTGTCAGCGGCGGTGGCGGGTAGAGCGCACATGCCCAGGGTTGCGGAGATAGCTGCGCCGATTAGCACTTTTTTCATTTTTATACTCCAGTTTATGTAGGTCACGCTGAGGCCGCCTGACGCGGCCCGCATGTTTTTAGCTATAGAGAGATGTTCTGTTCCGTTTTCGCGTCAAAGATATGGCACTTATTCATGTCGAACTTAAAGTAGACCTTCCGGTGAAGCCCCTTAGCAATCAACGGCCTGGATTCATCAGAGGGAATGCGGGCGGTCAGCTCATAGTCGGCGACTTTCAGGTAGACGAAGAACTCGTGACCCATATTCTCGACGCGCACCAGATCGCCCGCGCCGCAGTCGTCGCTGAAGGGCTCATCGGAGACGGAGACAAACTCCGGACGCACGCCAAAGAAGACCTCTTTGTCGGCATAAGCCGCGACTCTCTCCTGCTGATGAGCGTTAAGCGCCAGCGTCTCCTGGCCGACGGTAATGTGCAGGGAACCCTCTTTCTGCACGATTTTCGCCGGTTTGATGTTCATCTCCGGCGCGCCAATAAAGCCCGCGACGAACATGTTTTTCGGGAAGTGATAGAGGTTATCCGGCGTATCGACCTGCATGATATGGCCGAGCTTCATCACGCAGATGCGGTCGCCCATGGTCATCGCTTCGGTCTGATCGTGGGTCACATACACGGTGGTCGCCGGTTTACCGGAGCTTTTTAACTGCTTATGCAGATCCGAAATGCGGATGCGCATTGAGGCGCGCAGCTTGGCATCGAGGTTGGAGAGCGGTTCGTCAAACAGGAAGACATCTGGTTTTTTAACAATCGCACGGCCAACGGCCACGCGCTGCGCCTGGCCGCCGGAGAGCTGGCGCGGCAGACGATCCATTAACTCCTCCAGTTCGAGGATTTTCGCTGCTTCATCTACCTGGCGTGCGATCTCATCCTTCGGCATTTTGCTCAGCTTCAGGCCGAAGGCGAGGTTTTCGCGCACGGTCATATGCGGATAGAGCGCGTAGTTCTGGAACACCATGGCGATGCCGCGCGACTTCGGCGCGAGGTTGTTGACAATCTTTTCGCCGATGCGCACTTCGCCGCCGCTGATGGTCTCCAGCCCCGCCAGCATGCGCAGGGTGGTCGATTTGGCGCAGCCGGAGGGGCCAACGATCACCATAAACTCACCGTCGGCGATTTTCAGGTCGATACCATGTACCGCTTTGAAGCCGTTGGAGTAGACCTTTTCCAGTTTGTTGAAAATTACTTCAGCCATGATACTTCCCTCTTAACCTTTGATTCCGCTGCTGGTGACGCCCTGTACGAAGTAGCGCTGTGCCAGGAAGAAGACAATGATGGACGGCAGAATGGAGATACTCGCCATTGCCAGAATTTCGTTCCACGGTGCGCCTTCGGTCACGTCGATAGACATTTTCAGCGCCAGCGCGATGGGGTATTTATCCACGCTGTAGACGTAGATCAGCGGCCCGATAAAGTCGTTCATCGACCACATAAACTGGAACAGCGCCACGGAGATAATCGCCGGTTTCAGGATCGGCACCACCACGTACCAGAGCACCTGCCACGAGTTACAGCCATCGATCTGCGCCGCTTCTTCCATATCGCGCGGTACGCCGCGTAAGAACTGAATCAACATAAAGACGAAGAAGCCCTGGGTGGCGAAGGCCAGCGGCAGGTAGAGCGGCATGTAGCTGTTGAGCATGCCCATTTCACGGAACATCAGGTATTGCGGGATCAGCAGCACGGTGCTCGGCAGCAGCATGGTGGCGATCAGCGTGCCGAACCAGAAGTTCTTCCACGGGATCTCAAAGCGCGCAAAACCGTATGCCACCACCGTCGACGAGATGATCGTCAGGATCACTTTCGGGATCACATACTTAAAGGTGTTGAGCATGTAATGGCCGAAGGTGTATTCGGTGCCGGTTTTCCAGCCGTTGATAAAACCGTCCCAGGTGGCGTGGTTCGGCCACAGCCCGAGGGTGGTGAAGATCTCATGGTTCGGTTTGAACGACGCCGAGAACATCCACGCCAGCGGGTAGAGCATCAGCAGGCCGACCAGCAGCAGGATTGTGTAGCGGATCCAGGCGCTGATTTTCTCGCGGCGCAGGGTGCGCGCCACTTCACGTTCAGCTTCTTTCATGCCCGGCGTAAGGTGTTGAACATCAGCCATTTTTGCCTCCCTTATCGGCAGAGTAGAAGACCCAATACTTCGAGGACTTAAAGGCGACAGAGGCAAAGACCGCCACCACCAGGAAGAGCACCCAGGCCAGCGCTGCGCCGTAACCCATATCGAAATATTTGAACGCGGTGTCGTAGATATAGAGCGAGAAGAGATAGGTGTAGTAGGTCGGGCCGCCGCCGGTAATCACGTACGGGCCGGTAAACTCCTGGAACGCCTGCGTAGTCTGCATGATGAAGTTGAAGAAGATCACTGGCGTAATCAGCGGCACGGTCACCTTCATAAACATCTGCCATTTGCTGGCACCGTCGATCATTGCCGCTTCATACTGCGACTGCGGAACGTTTTGCAGCGCCGCCAGGAAGATCACCATCGCCGAACCGAACTGCCAGACGCGCAGCAGCGTGACCGACATCAGCGCCAGCGACGGTTCGCCGAGCCAGTTGATGGGATCAAGTCCAAAGACGCCGATAAAGCTGTTTAACAAGCCATCGATGGCGAACAGTGCGCGCCACAACACCGCGATAGCAACTGAGCTGCCGAGGATCGACGGGATGTAGTAAGCGGTGCGGAAAAAGCCGATGCCGCGCAATTTAAAATTGAGCACAAAGGCGATGCCCAGCGCAAAGGCCAGCTTCAGCGGAATGGTTAAAAAGACATAAGCAAACGTCACGCCCATCGATTTCCAGAAGAGGGTATCTTCAGTAAACATGTAGCGGTAGTTTTCAATGCCATTAAATACCGGCGGGCTCATCAGATCATACTCAGTAAAACTGAGAAAGAAGGATGAGATGAATGGGAAAGCGGTAAAGACAATCAACCCTATTATGTAAGGTGATATCCAGGCCAATCCCAGTAGTCTGTTTTCATTCATAGATACCTACCTGGCGAGCAATGTGTAATTCGGATTCGGAGAGCCGCCGCCCTTTCATGGGGTAAAGGGTGCGTTAGATCACAATATTTAATGAAATCAAAGCATTTTGAATCTGTAACTGCCGGAAAATATTGATGTTATTCCAGGTTTTAAAATCCTCTGAACTTGCGTTCTTGAATTGTAAAACATCGTTTTAAAATATTTTATTGTGTTTAAATGTGCCGTCATTCGTTAAATTGCTGAAATGTGATCGAAGTCGAAACGATGTTTCAATAAAGTGATTTGGCAGTCATTTTCAGGTAAAAAACGCGGACTTTTCAGTAAATAAAAAGCGGGTATTTCGACAAGCGAAGGGGCAGGGAAAAATATCGCGCGGTGAAATCATTCAATATTTAAACCATTATCCGGCGAAGGATTATGTTGTCGCGCAGAAATAAAAACGCCTCCACGGCGGGAGGCGCTTTTCACTGCTGAAAGACTCAGGATTGCAGAAAATCTTCGCGGATCGGCGTGAAGGTATCGAGCAGAGTGCCCGGCTTCAGACAGACGCAGCCGTGCATAATGTGCGGTTCCTTGTAAAGTGTATCGCCTGCGGTGACGATATGTTTCTCATCACCGATGGTAAATTCGAACTCCCCGGATAAAACATAGGTGAGCTGCTCATGAGGGTGGTTATGCATCGGGCCGATAGCGCCCTGTTCGAACATAACTTCAACCGCCATCATTTTGCCGCCATGGGCGAGAATACGGCGCGTAACGCCGTTGCCCAGGTCGTCAAGTTGCGTGTCTTTATGAAAGATAAACATCGGGCTGTCCTGTAGTCGGTAAGAGATAGTGAAACAATGTTTTAAATAATTTATCTCACGGTGGCGGAAAAATAAACGCCGGGCGGGAGAAGTTGAAAGTCGATCACAACTTTGCATGATTGCGCGAGAACGAGACGGAGAAAGGCGATGAAAACAATTGGACTGCTGGGCGGCATGAGCTGGGAATCGACCATTCCCTACTATCGGCTGATTAACGAGGGCGTTAAAGCACGCCTGGGTGGCTTGCACTCCGCGAGCCTGCTGCTGCATAGCCTCGATTTTCACGAGATTGAAACCTGCCAGGCCACCGCGCAGTGGCACAAAGCCGGAGATATCCTCGGCCAGGCGGCGGCGGGTCTTGAGCAGGCGGGGGCGCAGGCGATTGTGCTCTGTACTAACACCATGCACAAAGTGGCGGGGCAAATTGAAGAGCGCTGCCAGATCCCTTTCCTGCACATTGCCGATGCCACCGGCCATGCCATTGAAAATGCCGGCCTGCGCAATGTCGCGCTGCTGGGCACGCGCTACACCATGGAGCAGGATTTCTATCGCGGGCGGCTGGAGAAGCAGTTCGCCATCAGAACCACGGTGCCCGGCCCGGAAGATCGCCAGCGCATCAATGAGATCATCTTTGATGAACTCTGCCTTGGCACCTTCAGCGATGAATCGCGCTACTACTTTATGAATGTGATCAAACAGCTGGCGAGCGAAGGGGCAGAAGGGGTGATTTTTGGCTGTACCGAAATCGGCCTGCTGCTGCCTGAAACCCACAGCCCGATTAAGGTGTTCGACACGGCCGCGCTGCATGCTGCTGCCGCGGTCGATTTTATGCTCTCTTAATCCTCGCCGAGCATGGCGGCCAGCGGCGCGGTAATACGCGGCATGGCTGCCTTAAGATGTTCGGCAAAGGTATCGACCAGCGCGGAAGCGGGGCGGTGCAGCGGGCGCACAAGGCTGATGGTAAAGGGCACGTCGATGCTGAAACGCCGCACCGCCACGCCGCTGGTGGCATAGTCGAGAGCGGTCAGCGGGTTCACCACGGAAATGCCGACCCCGGCGCGCACCATCGCGCAAACCGATGCCGCGCTGTGGGTTTCCAGCACCATGCGGCGCTTCACCTGGTGCTCACTAAACAGAGCATCAAGCAGCTGACGATAGCTGTCGGTACGCGACAAACTGATGTAATTCTCCCCCTGAAAATCCGCCGGTGTCAGTACCCTTTTCTGCGCCAGCGGATGATCCTCTGGCATCACGCACACTTCATTACAGGTCAGCAGCGGCGTGCGCTCGGTGCCTGCGGGCGTCGAG
Source organism: Kosakonia sp. S57 (assembly GCF_016516575.1). Lineage (NCBI taxonomy): Bacteria > Pseudomonadati > Pseudomonadota > Gammaproteobacteria > Enterobacterales > Enterobacteriaceae > Kosakonia > Kosakonia sp. S57. The sequence goes on from NZ_JACVUL010000020.1 coordinate 22,634, forward strand.
AGCGTTTCGGTGAGGCCCAAATCGTGGCGCTGCGCCGAGAGCCACTCCTCCAGCAGCGGCGACTCCTGCGGCACAATGTTGAGGCTGACGTCCGGGTAGCGGGCGAGAAAGGGCTGCAACAGCAGCGGTAAGAAGGATTGCGAAAAGACCGGCAGGCAGGCGACCGACAGTTCGCCCTGGCGAAACTCGCGCAGGCTCTCCGCCGCGCTGACAATCCTGTCCAGCCCATACCAGGATCGCTGCACCTCTTCAAACAGCCGCAGCCCCTGCACCGTGGCGTGCAGCCGCCCGCGCGAGCGCTCAAACAGCGTCAGACCCAGCACCTTTTCAAAGCGCGCCAGCTCCCGGCTGACGGTTGGCTGCGAGGTGTGCAGCATCGCCGCGGCTTCGGTCAGGTTGCCGGTGGTCATCACGGCATGAAAAATTTCGATATGGCGCAGGTTAACAGCAGGCATAAGGTGATCCAGTTGCAGAAGGTTATCCATATCATTTTTGCATAGCCTCGCGATAAAACGATATTTTTTATTCGCTTCAACCTGTGGCGTAATCATAAAAAAGATTGCTGACGGAGTTGTTATGCCACGCTCGCTACACCAGACAGAAACCGACCTCAACGCCGCTAACCTGCTGCAACTGCCTGCGGAATTTGGCTGCCCGGTATGGGTTTACGATGCGCAAATCATTCGCGAGCAGATCGCCAAACTGCGCGACTTTGACGTCATCCGTTTTGCCCAGAAGGCCTGCTCTAACATTCATATTCTGCGCCTGATGCGCGAGCAGGGCGTGAAGGTGGATTCGGTATCGCTGGGCGAAATCGAGCGTGCGCTGGCGGCGGGTTACGATCCGAAAACGCACCCGGACGATATTGTCTTTACCGCCGATGTGCTGGATGAGGCGACGATCGCCCGCGTCAGCGAACTGGGCATTGCGGTCAACGCCGGTTCAGTAGATATGCTGGAGCAGCTCGGTGCCGTTTCGCCAGGCCACCGCGTCTGGCTGCGCGTTAACCCCGGTTTTGGTCACGGCCACAGCCAGAAAACCAACACTGGTGGTGAGAACAGCAAACATGGCATCTGGTATAGCGACATGAGCGCGGCGCTGGAGGTGATGCAGCGTTACGGCCTGCAACTGGCGGGCATCCACATGCATATCGGCTCCGGCGTTGATTATGCTCACCTTGAGCAGGTGTGTGGCGCGATGGTGCAGCAGGTGATCGACTTCGGTCAGGATCTGCCGGCTATCTCCGCCGGTGGTGGCCTGTCGATCCCCTATCACGAAGGCGAAGAGCCGGTTGATACCGCGCACTACTACGGCCTGTGGAACGCCGCGCGGGAGAAAATCGCGCAGCATCTCGGCCATGCGGTGAAACTGGAGATCGAACCGGGGCGCTTCCTGGTGGCAGAGTCGGGCGTGCTGATCTCTCAGGTGCGCAGCGTGAAAACCATGGGCAGCCGCCACTTTGTGCTGATCGACGCCGGGTTTAACGATCTGATGCGCCCGGCGATGTACGGCAGCTATCACCATATTACGGCGCTTGCCGCCGACGGGCGCGATCTGCGCGACGCAGCGCGCATCGACACCGTGGTTGCCGGTCCGCTGTGCGAATCGGGCGATGTCTTTACCCAGCAAGAGGGTGGCAAAGTGGAAACGCGCCTGCTACCGGAAGTGAAAGCGGGTGACTACTTAGTCCTGCACGATACCGGCGCGTATGGCGCGTCGATGTCCTCAAACTACAACAGCCGCCCGCTGCTGCCGGAAGTGTTGTTTGATGGCGGCGTGGCGCGCCTGATCCGCCGTCGCCAGACCATTGAAGAGCTGATCGGCCTCGAGCAGTTCTGAACCTGATCCACGATCCCGCTTGTAGATAGCGGGATCGCCCCTCCTTTTTTCCGTAAATCCCTGCAATCCGTAAGGTGGTATGCCAAATGCGCGCTATGCCGCATTTTGGAATACCAGATTGGGTGTTGCGAGGCGCATCACAGAACTTTTCGCCGGGCGTGGCTATTTTTGGTATGCCAAATGGGACGACAGCGGTATCCCTGCATCGATAAAAAAGCTCCTTTACTGAGGTGTTAACTCATGGCCCTACAAGAAAAGCTCATCGATTCGCTGGGGAGTTTCGCGACGAAATTCAACAGCTATCGCTACATCATGGCCATCAAGGCCTCGTTTATTACCCTGATGCCGGTGATTATTGTCGGCGCCTTCTCTGTGCTGATCTCCAATATGGTGCTGGACCCGAAAAACGGGCTCGCCAGCTTCCAGTCGCTCTCCTTTCTGGCGGCGCTAAAGCCGATTACCAGCGCCATCAACTACGCCACGCTTAACTTCCTCAATATCGGCGCGGTGTTCTTAATCGGTATCGAGTTGGGGCGTATCAACGGGATCCGCACGCTCTTTCCTGGCCTGCTGGCGGTGATCTGCTTTATCTGCGTGACGCCGACCACCGTTGAAATGCTGGTCGATGGTCAGATGCACGTGGTGAAAGATGTGCTGCTGCGCCAGTTCTCCGACACCCGCAGCCTGTTCCTCGGCATGTTTATCGCCATTTTGTCGGTGGAGATCTACTGCTGGCTGGAGACGCGCGAAGGGCTGAAGATCAAGATGCCGGACACCGTGCCGCCCAACGTCTCCGCCTCGTTCTCCGCGCTGATCCCGGCGATCATCACCACTACCGCGATCGCCACCTTCGGCTTTATTTTCCACCAGCTGACCGGCATGTATCTCTATGACGCGGTTTACCAGGTGGTGCAGCAGCCGCTGGAGCGGGTGGTGCAGAGCCTGCCGGGGATCTTGCTGCTGATGTTTGTCGCCCAGCTCTTCTGGGTGATTGGCATCCACGGCAACCAGATGATCAAACCGATCCGCGAACCGCTGCTGCTGGGGGCGATCACCGTCAATATGAGCGCCTTTGAACAGGGCAAAGAGGTGCCGAACATCATCACCATGCCGTTCTGGGATGTCTATATGAGCATCGGCGGATCGGGACTGACCATCGGCCTGCTGGTGGCGGTGATGATCGCCACTAAGCGCAAGGAGATGAAGGAGATCGCCAAGCTGTCGATAGGCCCTGGCATCTTCAACATTAACGAGCCGGTGATTTTCGGTATGCCGATCATGCTCAACCCGATCCTCGCGATCCCGTTTATTATCACGCCGCTGGTAACCGGCTCGATCGGTTACTTCGCTACTGCCAGCGGCTTTGCCGGTAAAGCGGTGGTGATGGTGCCGTGGACCACGCCGCCGCTGATCAACGCCTGGCTCTCTACCGCCGGATCGATGGGGGCGGTGATCACGCAGCTTATCTGCATCCTGACCGCCATCATCATCTATCTGCCGTTTGTGAAGATTGCCTCACGCCGCGCCGAGCAGGCGCAGCTGCAAGCGGAAGCCACCTCTTCAACGCCGAAAGTGTGAGGACGTTATGAGCACCAAAACCGTCACCATCCCGCCTGACTTTATCCTCGGTGCCGCCGCATCGGCCTGGCAAACGGAAGGGTGGAAAGACAAACGCGAGGGCCAGGATTCGTGGCCCGATCTCTGGTACAAAAACGATCGTCACGTCTGGCACCAGGGCTACGGCCCGGCGGTGGCGACCAACTTCTACCAGCGCTTTCGCGAAGATGTGCAGCTGATGAAGCAAGCGGGCTTAACCCACTACCGCACCTCCATCAACTGGTCGCGTTTTCTCACCGATTATGAAAATGGCGTGGTGGATGAGCGCTACGCCGCTTACTACGACGAACTGTTTGATGAGATGGCGCGTCACGGCATTGCGCCGATGATCTGCCTTGAGCACTATGAACTGCCCGGTTATCTGCTGGAAACTTACGGCGGCTGGGCGTCGAAAAAAGTGGTCGAACTCTATCTGCTCTATGTCGAAAAGGTGTTTGCGCGTTATCACCAGAAGGTGACGCGCTGGTTTACCTTTAATGAGCCGATTGTGGTGCAGACCCGCGTCTACCTTGATGCGCTGCGCTGGCCCTATGAGCAGAACACCTCGACCTGGATGCAGTGGAACCATCATAAAAACCTCGCCACCGCGAAAGTGGTGAAGCTGTTTCGCGAGAAGGGGTACAAGGGCAGCGTAGGTTGCATTCTCAACCCGGAAGTGACCTACCCGCGTTCGCGCGCGCCGCACGATCTGCTGGCAGCCGAGCGCTACGATCTCTTCTACAACCGGGTGTTTCTCGACCCGATGGTTAAAGGTCACTACCCGGCGGAGCTGCTGGCGCTGCTGGAGAAACATGGGGTGAAGTGGGAGTGCAGCGACGAGGAGCTGGCGATTATTCGTGATAACACCGTCGATGAGTTGGGGATTAATCTCTACTATCCGCACCGCGTCAAAGCGCCCTCCCGCGCCTGGCACCCGGAAACGCCTTTCCACCCGTCTTACTATTACGAGCCGTTTGAGCTGCCGGGGCGCAAGATGAACACCTCGCGTGGCTGGGAGATCCTGCCGGAGATCGTTTTTGATATGGCGATGCGCCTTAAAAATGAGTACGGCAATATTCCTTGGTTCGTGGCGGAGAGCGGCATGGGTATTGAGAACGAAGGGCAGTTTCGCAATGCACAGGGCACCATTGAGGATGATTACCGCATCAACTTTATCGCCGCGCACCTTTACCAGGCGCTGCGCGCGAGGGAGGCGGGGTCAAATTGCCAGGGCTACATGCTGTGGGCGTTTACCGATAATGTTTCGCCGATGAACGCCTTCAAAAACCGCTATGGGCTGGTGGAGATTGACCTGCAACACAACCGCGACCGCAGGCCGAAAAAGTCCCTTGGCTGGTTTCGTAAGCTCCGGGATGAGCGTCAGTTGACCCTGACCCTTGATGATGAAGTAAGATAGCGCAACGACTGATAAGTGCAGGTGATATCGTGGAGAAGGCCGTCGTCCCGCCGGAGAAAAAACAGTACCAGGAGATTGGCGACGATCTGCGTGAGCAGATCATCGAGGGTCACTATCCCGTTGGCTCGCGCTTGCCACCGGAGCGCAATATTGCCGAGAAGTATGGCGTCAGCCGTACCATCGTGCGCGAAGCCCTGCTGATGCTGGAGTTGCAGGGCACGGTGGATATCCGCCAGGGCTCCGGGGTCTATGTGATGCGCATTCCTCAGGCTCATGAAAACGAAGAGGAGCGCTTTTTAAGCAGCGATGTCGGCCCGTTTGAGATCCTCCAGGCGCGCCAGCTGCTGGAGAGCAATATCGCCGCCTTTGCCGCCAAAATGGCGACGCGGGCGGATATCGACAATCTTCGGCGCATCCTCGAGCAGGAGCAGCGCGCTATTGCCCTCAACGACACGTCGCAGGACAACAGCAAAATGTTCCACCTGGTGCTGGCGGGCGCGTCGCAAAACCAGATGCTGCTGGCAACGGTTGAGAGCATCTGGCATCACATGGACAGCAGCCCGCTGTGGCAGCAATTCAACGTGCATATCGCCAGCCGCGCCTACCGCCTGAAGTGGCTCGGCGACCGCCAAACCTTGCTGGCCGCGCTGCGCCGCCGTGATGTGATGGGGGCCTGGCAGGCGATGTGGCAGCATCTCGAAAACGTCAAAAAGAGCCTGCTTGAGCTGTCGGACGAAGACGCGCCGGATTTTGACGGCTATCTGTTTGAGTCAGTGCCTATTTTTCAGGGGAAGTTGATGTGACTATTCTGCCGCTTTATGAAGCACCGCAGCATGCGGAGCAGGTGACCGACTGGTTGTGGCAGGAGTTTGGCGACTCGCTGTCGCGAGAGTTTTTCGCCAGCATTATTGAGCACAGCCAGACGCCAGGGCAGCTGCCGCTGACTTATGTGCTGGTCGAGGGCGATGAACTGCTGGGCACCGTCGGGCTGTGGCGCTGCGATTTGATCAGCCGCCAGGATCTTTACCCATGGCTTGCAGCGCTCTATGTAAAAGAGAGTGCGCGCGGCCAGGGGCTGGCCGGGCAGTTACAGCGCCATGTTATGGATCAGGCGAAAGGGATGGGCTTTGACCTGCTGCACCTCTACGCCGCTTTCCGCGACTATTATGAGCGTTTCGGATGGGCGTATATCGGGGATGGCCTCGATTACCCAAATACCAGCGTGCATCTGTATCGCATTGCGCTTTGAGTGTTTAGCCGCTCAAACGACGTAGGCCGGATAAGCGACAGCGCCATCCGGCATTGTTTCCGCGGCACCGATTGCCGGATGGCGGCTGCGCCTTATCCGGCCTACATAATCTGAGCTACTGAAACCGCCCAGGCCGGATAAGCGATAGCGCCATCCGGCATTATTTCCGCGGCACCGATTGCCGGATGGCGGCTGCGCCTTATCCGGCCTACCAAAACGAGCCTGCAGCCACACCGATATTGCTTTTATCCAAGATTTTACAGCGAGGGGTTGTGTCCCCGCTGAAATCGGCGAACCGAAGTGTGAATGACAAGGTCTGGACGCCATGGATGGCGGACAGAGGCGAACCGAGACAGGATGTCGAGTCGAGCCGGCCGCAGTCAGGCACGCGGGAGGTGAGCGCAGTGCGCAGCACCGATTTCCTCGCGGGGCCGCGGGGATTGATAAGGGGAGCGCGGCCGCTTCCCTTATCCCGTTCACCGCAGCGGTGATAAAAATATTCCGCTATACGCCTGGTGAACGGAACCATTCCACCAATCCAACCCCATTGCCGGATGGCGCTAACGCTTATCCGGCCTACGTGGTTCCGGCGTTTCAGCAGCAATGAGCGCCTTATGAACTCTCCGGCGGTGCAATCACTGAATGACGGCGTACCAGCGTCGGGTTAAAGAGATGGGTGATCTCCGGCAGCGGGCGGTTTTCCGCCAGCGCCAGCGCCAGCTCGGCGGCCTGGGTCGCCATCGTCACGATCGGATAACGCACGGTGGTCAGCCGCGGGCGGACATAGCGCGACACCAGCACATCATCGAAGCCAATCAGCGAAATCTCGCGCGGCACATCAATCCCGTTATCGTTCAGCACGCCCATGGCACCGGCGGCCATCGAGTCGTTGTAACAGGCCACGGCGGTAAAGTTGCGTCCGCGTCCGAGCAGCTCGGTCATCGCCTGCTCGCCGCCGCTCTCGTCCGGCTCGGCGAAGGTCACCAGCCTGTCGTTGCACGGCAGACCATTCTCTTTCAGCGCATCGTAATAGCCCTGCAGGCGGTCGTCGGCGTCGGAGATCTCATGGTTGGAGCAGAGATAGCCAATGCGCGTATGGCCCTGCTGGATCAGATGGCGCGTCGCCAGCCAGGCGCCGTAGCGGTCATCCAGCGCCACACAGCGCTGCTCGAAGCCGGGCAGAATGCGGTTAATCAGCACCATACCGGGGATCTGCCTCATCAGCGACGCCAGCTCTTCGTCCGGCACCACCTTCGCGTGCACCACCAGCGCGGCGCAGCGGTGGCGAATCAGCTGCTCAATCGCTTTACGCTCTTTCTCTTCTACGTGGTAGCCGTTGCCAATCAGCAGAAAGTTGCCGGTGGCGGAGGCGACCTGCTCAACGGCTTTCACCATCGCGCCGAAAAAGGGATCCGATACATCGCTCACCACAAGCCCCACCGACTCGGTCGATTGCTGCGCCAGCGCGCGGGCGTTGGCGTTCGGGTGGTAATTAAGCGAATCCATCGCGCTCTGTACCGCCTGGCGCGAGTTTTCACTGGCTTTCGGTGAGCTGTTGATCACGCGCGACACCGTCGCAACCGAGACCCCGGCCAGCCGCGCAACGTCTTTAATCGTCGCCATTCTCTACCTTCCTGGGTAAGCGTTTACACTGCAGTTAGTGTTACGGAAAAGGGGCGTCTGTTCAAGGCGGCGCGTGTACCAGTCTTTGCAAACGTGAGCCAGCGCGGCGCGCATCGTGAAAACGTTACATGCGCGGCGTTGCAAATGCACACACTGAGAACCTTTACTTACACTTTGCGAAAGCCTGTTTCGATTGACCGCTGGTTGTCGGCGGCCCGACCGTGCGACTCTGTTCATCCCAGAGGTATTGATAGGTGAGCGCAACCCTACGTTGCACACTCGACTTACACCGACCTGCGCAGATGCGCAGGTTTTTTTTATCCTGCCGTGTAACAGTAATCGCTAATCGACACACCTCGTTTCACTTCGGCTCATTCTCTTGCTTTTTCCCGCTGGCAGCGCATCCAGGCGCAGGTGACAATCGACGTCCCAGAGGTATTGATTGGTGATTTATTCAGTACGCTTTTCGTACTTATTGATTGCACCAACCTGCGCGGACGCGCAGGTTTTTTTTTGCCTGCGTTTTATCCCTCCGCACTTCTCATGTAATCTGCCAGACTCTGAATCACATGCCTCAATGACTGGCAAAAGGAGTTGAAATGCTACTGGGCTTTTTCCGCGGCCTGTTTCGCGTCTTGTTCCGTGTACAGCTGACCGGCGATACCGCGCCTTTAAACGGCGACCGGGTATTAATCACCCCCAATCATGTCTCATTTATTGATGGCATTTTACTGGCGCTGTTCCTTCCCGGGCGTCCGGTCTTTGCGGTCTACACCTCAATTAGCGAGCAGTGGTATATGCGCTGGGTCAGCAAAATCATCGATTTTGTCCCTCTCGACCCGACCAAGCCCATGTCAGTTAAACATCTGGTTCGCCTGATTGGCGAAGGCCGCCCGGTGGTGATTTTCCCGGAAGGGCGCATCTCCGTGTCTGGCTCGCTGATGAAGATTTATGAAGGGGCCGGTTTTGTCGCCGCGAAATCCGGCGCGACGGTCATCCCGCTTCGTATTGATGGCGCGGAGCTGACCTTCTTCAGCCGCCTGAAAGGGCTGGTTAAACAGCGCCTCTTCCCGCGCATTACCCTGCATATTCTGCCGCCGACGCAGCTGCCGATGCCGGATGCGCCGCGCGCGCGCGACCGCCGCAAGATTGCCGGCGAAATGCTGCACCAGATTATGATGGAAGCCCGCATGGCGGTGCGCCCGCGCGAAACGCTGTTCGAAGCATTGCTCAGCGCCCAGTACCGTTACGGTGCCAGCAAGCCCTGCGTGGAAGATATCAACTTTACGCCGGACAGCTACCGCAAACTGCTGACCAAAACCCTCTTTGTGGCGCGCATCCTCGATAAATACAGCGCGCAGGGCGAGAAAATCGGCCTGATGTTGCCGAACGCCGGCATCAGCGCGGCGGTGATCTTTGGAGCTATCGCGCGTGGACGCATTCCGGCGATGATGAACTACACCGCCGGGGTGAAAGGGATGAGCAGCGCGATTACCGCCGCGCAAATCAAAACCATCTTCACCTCCCGCACCTTTATGGATAAGGGCAAGCTGTGGCATCTGCCGGAGCAGCTCACCCAGGTGCGCTGGGTCTATCTCGAAGATCTGAAAGGGGAAGTCACCTTTGAAGATAAGCTGTGGATTTTCCGCCATCTGCTAATGCCGCACCGCGCGCAGGTGGAGCAGAAACCGGAAGATCCGGCGCTGGTCCTCTTTACCTCCGGCTCCGAGGGCAACCCGAAAGGGGTGGTGCACAGCCATAAGAGCCTGCTGGCTAACGTCGAGCAGATCCGCACCATTGCCGATTTCACCGCCAATGACCGCTTTATGTCGGCGTTGCCGCTTTTCCACTCCTTCGGCCTGACGGTTGGCCTGCTGACGCCGCTGTTTACCGGTGCGCAGGTCTTCCTCTACCCGAGCCCGCTGCATTACCGCATTGTGCCGGAGCTGGTCTATGACCGTAACTGCACGGTGCTGTTTGGCACCTCGACCTTCCTTGGTCACTACGCCCGCTTCGCCAATCCGTATGATTTTTACCGCCTGCGCTATGTGGTCGCCGGGGCGGAGAAATTGCAGGAGAGCACTCGCCAGATCTGGCAGGACAAGTTTGGTCTGCGCATCCTTGAAGGCTACGGCGTGACCGAATGCGCGCCGGTGGTCTCCATCAACGTACCGATGGCGGCGAAACCGGGCACCGTCGGGCGCATTCTGCCGGGCATGGACGCGCGCTTAATGGCGGTGCCGGGCATTGAAGAGGGCGGTCGCCTGCAACTGAAAGGGCCAAACATCATGACCGGCTATCTGCGGGTGGAAAACCCCGGCGTGCTGGAAGCGCCAATGGCGGAAAACATTAACGGCGAGATGGAGCCAGGCTGGTATGACACCGGCGATATCGTGCGCTTCGACGAGCAGGGCTTTGTGCAGATCCAGGGGCGCGCAAAACGCTTCGCCAAGATTGCCGGCGAGATGATCTCGCTGGAGATGGTAGAGCAGCTGGCGCAGGCCGTTTCGCCGGAGAAAATGCACGCCACCGTGGTAAAAAGCGACGCCAGCAAAGGCGAGGCGCTGGTGATGTTCACCACCGATAGCGAACTGACACGCGACAAACTGCAACAGCAGGCGCGCGCGCAGGGCGTACCGGAACTCGCCGTCCCGCGTGATATCCGTTTCCTGAAACAGCTGCCGGTGCTTGGCAGCGGCAAGCCCGATTTCGTGACCCTGAAAGGAGTGGTGGATGAGGCAGAAACCGAACACGCATGAGTCAGTAAGCGCTAACTCGCCGCTCTTATCGCGAGGAATGATGGCGGTGATTGCCGCCCAGTTTCTCTCGGCATTTGGCGATAACGCACTGCTCTTTGCCACGCTGGCGCTGCTGAAAGCGGAGTTTTACCCCGACTGGAGCCAGCCTGTTCTGCAAATGGTGTTTGTGGGCGCTTACATTCTTTTCGCACCGTTTGTTGGCCAGGTGGCTGACAGCTTTGCAAAAGGGCGCGTGATGATGGTTGCCAACGCCCTGAAACTGCTGGGCGCGGCGAGCATCTGCGTGGGGGTTAACCCGTTTGTCGGTTACCTGCTGGTGGGCATTGGCGCTGCGGCCTACTCCCCGGCGAAGTATGGCATTCTCGGCGAGATCACTACCGGCGATAAGCTGGTGAAGGCGAATGGCCTGATGGAGTCATCAACCATTGCCGCGATCCTCATCGGCTCGGTAGCGGGCGGCGTGCTGGCCGACTGGCATGTGTTGGCGGCGGTTGGCGTCTGTGCGCTGGTCTACGCCGGGGCGGTGGTGGCTAACCTGATGATCCCGAAACTACCTGCGGCGCGCCCCGGACGCTCGTGGCGCTTTGGGCCGATGACCGCCAGCTTCTTCAGCGCCTGCAAAAGCCTGTGGCAGAACGGCGAAACCCGCTTCTCGCTGGTGGGTACCAGCCTCTTCTGGGGCGCGGGCGTGACGCTGCGTTTCCTGCTGGTGCTGTGGGTGCCGGTGGCGCTCGGCCTGACGGATAACGCCACGCCAACCTACCTCAACGCGATGGTTGCCGTCGGCATTGTGGTCGGTGCCGGGCTGGCAGCGAAGCTGGTGACGCTGGAAAAAGTCTCCCGCTGTATGCCTGCCGGGGTGCTGATTGGTATCGCCGTGGTGATCTTCTCGCTACAACACGCTCTGCTGCCTGCTTATGGCGTGCTGATGCTGATTGGCGTGCTCGGCGGTTTCTTCGTGGTGCCGCTCAACGCGCTGTTGCAGGCGATTGGCAAGGAGTCTGTCGGTGCGGGCAACGCCATTGCCGTGCAGAACCTCGGTGAAAACACCGCCATGCTGCTGATGCTGGGGCTTTACTCACTGGCCATCAAAGTGGGCGTGCCGGTGGTGGGAACCGGTATCGGGTTTGGGGTGCTGTTTGCGCTGGCGATTGCGGCGCTGTGGATCTGGCAGCGCCGCCGGTAAGTTTTACGGAGCGGGGTAGGTGTAGACCTGATGCACCGCCTCGATCTCCGCGATCACCTCATCGCTCAACTCCAGATGCAGGCTCTCAACGTTCGTTTTCAGTTGCTCCATCGTCGTCGCGCCCAGCAGGGTGCTGGCGACGAAGGGCTGACGGCGCACGAAGGCCAACGCCATCTGCGCCGGATCGAGATTGTGTCGTTTCGCAATATCGACATAGGCCGCTACCGCTTTTTGTGACTGCTCGCTGCTGTAACGGGTAAAGCGGCTGAACAGCGTGTTGCGTGCGCCAGCCGGTTTCGCCCCGTTCAGGTATTTGCCCGTCAGCGTACCAAACGCCAGGCAAGAATAAGCCAGCAGTTCAACGCCCTCATACTGGCTCACTTCCGCCAGACCCACCTCGAAGCTGCGGTTCAGCAAGCTATAGGGATTCTGGATCGTCACAATGCGCGGCAGCTCGTGCTTCTCCGCCAGTTGCAGGTAACGCATCACGCCAAACGCCGTTTCGTTCGAGACACCGATATAGCGGATTTTCCCGGCGCGCTGGCACTCGGTAAGTGCTTCCAGCGTTTCCAGTAAGGTGATGACCGGCGCGCTCTCAACCCAGCTGTAGCCCAGCTTGCCAAAGCAGTTGGTCTGGCGCTGCGGCCAGTGAACCTGGTAGAGGTCGAGATAGTCGGTTTGCAGGCGCTTGAGGCTTTCATCAAGCGCGGCGCGGATATTTTTGCGATCGAGTGCCTGGTTCGGGCGAATGCCGCTATCGCTGTTGCGGCTCGGGCCGCTCACTTTCGAGGCGATAACCAGTTTTTCGCGGTTGTTGCGCTTCGCCAGCCAGTTGCCGACGTAGGTTTCCGTCAGGCCCTGGGTTTCCGGGCGCGGAGGGACGGGGTACATCTCTGCGACATCAATCAGGTTAATGCCCTGGCTGACCGCGTAATCAAGCTGTGCATGGGCGTCGGCTTCGCTGTTTTGTTCACCAAACGTCATTGTGCCCAGCCCGAGGGTGCTTATTTCAAGCGAACTGTGGGGGATACGGTGATAGTGCATAGCCGGCTTCCTTAAACAAACATGCCACGTCAGTTGAGCTGACAAAGGAATATAACCATGGCAGAGGGGAAGCAAAAGGGAAAGGAAAAAATGGATTAAAGGCCAGCAGGTTACTGACCTTTATAGGGAATTTTTAACGCTCAATAATCTGGGATACGTCATCGCGGTTAATCTGCATTTTGTTGCCCTGCTGATCGTGATAGCTCACCAGCCCGGTGTCATCATCAATCTGCGGCTTACCGTCCGTCAAAATCATTCTGCCGTCTTTGGTCGACATCACATAGTCGCTGCTGCAACCGCTGACGGCGCATGCCAGCCCGACCGCGGAAATAATCACTGCCCACTTCTTCATCGTTCGTGTCCTCTCGGCTTTTCCTCACAGAAGTGTAGTAATAACGTGCCCTTATGCGATGAAAAAGCGGGATTATCTGAAAATTATTGCTGAGAGGGCGCAAACCGCCGATTACACCGCTATAAGACGAGGGCGTTTCCTTAAGCGCAGGCGCGCGTTGTTGCGCAGCGAAACGCGGTGGTTTAGTGGCTAAAACAGACTAGGTCGATAACGCGAAATGGCGCGCAAGCAGCGCACGGGTAAAGTTCTTTTTCAGATAAAAACCGCGCGGCAGGGTCAGAATCGGCTCGCCGTGCTCGCCGATGGCTTCGGTTAACGCTTTACTGTTGGCCGCTTTCGGGCGCAGTTGCAGCACTTCACCATGACGGGCGGTAATGCGCGTGACCTGGCCGAGCACAATCAGATCCATTAATTCTTCCCAGTCCTGGCGCAACTGCTGCTCCTCATCGGCGTCCGGGCTCCAGAGCAGGGGCGATCCTACCCGACGCTCAGCAAGGGGAATGGTGCGCGATCCTTCGACAGGTACCCACAGGACGCGCTTGAGCTTATGGCGGACATGGCTGGTTTCCCACACCACGCCTGTGTTGCCGGTCAGCGGTGCCACGCAGACAAAGGTGGTCTCCAGCGGACCGCCCAGCGGATCTATCGGGATGGTTTTCAGCTCCACGCCCAGCGCCGCAAAATCCTGCTCCGGCTTACTGCCTGCGCTCGCTCCCAGCCAGCGCTCCAGCAGCACGCCGATCCACCCTTTGTCGCGCTTCAGATCGCGTGGCGTCGGCATTCCGGCCAGTTCAGCCAGCTCGCCTAACGTATAGCCTGCCAGCCGCTGCGCCTGCGCCAGCAGCTGCGCTTCGGTTTCTGGCGGAGAGGTGAGGGGGGCGATTACACACATGCTAAGACCTTTTGGTTAAAAAATAGACAGCAGTTTTCCACCGCACGGCAGAAGTTTATCGTGTTCAGGGAAAAAAGAGCAATGCAATGATTTATAAGCTAATTTAGCAGAGCGCTTTGCGTGTTGCGCAACAGGCCGCGAGGTTTTCCAAATCTGGTCACTGACAATGAACAGGATCTTACACCCTGTTATCCACAGAAAAGTGGGATAAGTGGGAATAACCACGACTACTGTTTCCATTTACAGCCTTGACGCGGGAGCAAAATCGAATTTTTGCACAAAATGTGCCTAACTTAGTGGCATAATCTGTGGATAAATTCGGCTCTGCTCGATCTTTCATCAACGCCAGGATCCTAAGCGTGACGATCGTCACAAAACGGCAGCGGAAAGGGGTTTTCGATGCACTAAACCAATGAATTACGGAGAGTAATTTTTTGCGCATCTTAAGCCGTTATTCAGACTACTCTGGGTTTTCCCTGGGTAATTCCATACTTCTTCACAACTCTATCCACAGAAAAGGTGAATAAAACCCCTCGGCGTGATGCGGGTCTGTTTATAAGTGTGATGATAACTGTGAGTTATTCAATTGTTATTCGTTTATCTCCCTGTCATAGAGTGGTTTACCGTTTTCCGGGAGTGTGAAACAATCGCTTTATTCAGGTTTATTTTGAGGTAGTCCGGTGATTGATGACGATGGCTACCGCCCAAATGTGGGAATCGTAATCTGTAATCGACAGGGTCAGGTCATGTGGGCCAAACGCTTCGGACAGCACTCATGGCAGTTTCCCCAGGGGGGAATCAATCCTGGAGAATCTCCGGAGCAGGCCATGTACCGGGAGCTGTTCGAGGAAGTGGGCTTAAGTCGTAAAGATGTTCGTATCCTTGCTTCTACCCGTAACTGGTTGCGTTACAAGTTACCGAAACGTTTGGTGCGTTGGGACACAAAGCCGGTTTGCATCGGCCAGAAACAGAAATGGTTTCTTTTGCAGTTGATGAGCAACGACAGCGATATCAATATGCAAACCAGCAGTACACCCGAGTTTGATGGCTGGCGTTGGGTGAGCTACTGGTATCCTGTTCGCCAGGTCGTGTCGTTTAAACGCGACGTCTACCGGCGGGTGATGAAAGAGTTTGCAGCCGCTGTGCTGGCGCTTCAGGAGACCCCTGTCAAGCCGCAAAGCGCGCCTGCCTGGCGACGGAAACGAGGTTAAGCCACCCACATTATGCTCACCCGACTGCGAGAGATTGTTGAGAAAGTTGCCAGCGCGCCACGTCTTAACGAAGCGCTGGAGATACTGGTTACCGACGTTTGTCTGGCGATGGAAACCGAAGTATGTTCGGTCTATCTCGCAGATCACGACAGGCGCTGTTTCTATCTAATGGCGACGCGCGGTTTGAAAAAGCCGCGCGGCCGCACTGTTACGCTCGCATTCGATCAAGGTATCGTCGGCCTGGTAGGCAGGCTGGCGGAGCCTATCAACCTTGCCGACGCGCAAAAGCACCCCAGCTTTAAATTTATCCCCTCGGTGAAAGAGGAGCGTTTTCGCGCTTTTCTTGGGGTGCCAATTATTCAGCGCCGCCAGCTGCTTGGCGTGCTGGTGGTGCAGCAGCGCGAAATTCGCCAGTACGACGAGAGCGAAGAGTCCTTCCTTGTTACCCTCGCCACCCAGATGGCGGGTATTCTTTCCCAGTCTCAGCTAACCGCCCTGTTTGGCCAGTATCGTCAGACCCGTATTCGTGCGCTGCCTGCCTCGTCCGGCGTGGCGATTGCCGAAGGGTGGATGGATCAGACGCTGCCGTTGATGGAGCAGGTTTACCCGGCTTCAACGCTGGATACCTCCCTTGAGCGGGAGAGGTTAACCACCGCGCTGGAAGAGGCGGCGAATGAGTTTCGTCGCTACAGCAAACGTTTCTCCGCGGGCGCGCAAAAAGAGACGGCGGCGATCTTTGATCTCTATTCGCACTTGCTCTCCGATGCGCGTCTTCGCCGCGAGCTGTTTGAAGAGGTCGACCGCGGTGTGGTCGCCGAGTGGGCGGTAAAAACCGTTATTGAGAGCTTTGCCGCGCAGTTTGCCGCCCTTAGTGATGGCTATCTGAAAGAGCGCGCGGGCGATCTGCGCGCCCTCGGCCAGCGCCTGCTGTTCCATCTCGATGATAATATTCAGGGGCCGAATAGCTGGCCGGAACGCTTCGTGCTGGTGGCAGACGAACTCTCTGCAACGACGCTTGCCGAGTTGCCCCATGACAGGCTGGCGGGCGTGGTGGTACGCGATGGTGCCTCCAACTCCCATGCCGCGATTATGGTGCGCGCGCTGGGCATTCCTACGGTTATGGGCGCTGATATTCAGCCTTCAGCCCTTCATCGGCGGACGCTGATCGTCGATGGTTATCGTGGTGAGCTGCTGGTCGATCCTGAACCGGTACTGCTGCAGGAGTACCAGCGTCTCATCACGGAAGAGAATGAGTTAAGCCGTCTTGCCGAAGATGACGTTAACCTCGAAGCCCGCTTAAGCAGCGGCGAGCGGGTTAAAGTGATGCTCAACGCCGGGTTAAGCCCTGCCCACGAAGAGAAGCTGGGCAAGCGAATCGACGGCATTGGGCTCTACCGCACCGAAATTCCCTTTATGTTGCAGAGCGGTTTCCCCTCCGAAGAGGAGCAGGTGGCGCAATACCAGGGCATGTTGCAGATGTTCAACGACAAGCCTGTGACGCTGCGTACGCTGGATGTCGGCGCCGACAAGCAGCTGCCCTATATGCCGATAAGCGAAGAGAACCCCTGCCTTGGCTGGCGCGGCATTCGTATTACCCTCGATCAGCCGGAGATCTTTCTGATCCAGGTGCGCGCAATGCTGCGGGCAAACGCCGCGACTGGCAACCTCAGCATCCTGCTGCCGATGATCACCAGCATTGATGAGGTGGATGAGGCGCGCAGGCTGATTGAGCGTGCCGGGCGAGAAGTGGAAGAGATGATCGGTTATGCCATTCCGAAACCGCGCATCGGCGTGATGCTGGAAGTGCCCTCGATGGTGTTTATGCTGTCGCACCTGGTTAACCGCGTCGATTTTATCTCTGTCGGCACCAATGACTTAACCCAATACATTCTTGCTGTCGATCGTAACAATACTCGCGTAGCGAATATGTACGACAGCCTGCACCCGGCGGTGCTGCGCGCCCTGGCGATGATTTCAGGCGAAGCTGAACGGCTGGGGATCGATCTCTGTTTATGCGGAGAAATGGCCGGCGATCCAATGTGCGTCGCGCTGCTGATTGGCATGGGCTACCGGCATCTTTCCATGAATGGTCGCTCGGTGGCGCGTATCAAATATTTGCTGCGCCGCATTGATTGCGAAGAGGTTCAGGCGCTGGCACAGCGTGCGCTGGAGTCCCAGCTGACAACCGAAGTGCGCCATCAGATTGCCGCCTTTATGGAGCGGCGCGGCCTCGGCGGGCTGATCCGCGGCGGAATTTAAGCGACGGTTTATTATTCCCACATAGCCGGCCTTTCGGCTCTGTGGGCAATATGCCTGATGGCGGCTTCGCCTTATCAGGCCTACCAGGGCAGACCTTCTTCGGTGGCCGCATAAGCATTATTTTGTAGGCCGGATAAGCGCAGCGCCATCCGGTAGAGGCCGTGCACCGCGCTTTGCCTTTCGTAGGCCGGATAAGCGCAGCGCCATCCGGCAGAGGTTGCGCACCGGGCTTTGCCTTTCGTAGGCCGGATAAGCGCAGCGCCATCCGGCAGAGGTTATGCACCGGGCTTAGCTTTTTGTAGGCCGGATAAGCGCAAGCGCCATCCGGCAGAGGTTATGCACCGGGCTTAGCCTTTCGTAGGCCGGATAAGCGCAGCGCCATCCGGCAAGGGCTCTGCGTAGAACCTCCGCCTGCAGCCGTTTCGTTTATACATAACTTTTACAACATAGCGGCAACCTGCCTGGTGTGCCTTATGCTATGATTCGCAGCTTTGGAGCGGCCGCCAGGCGCGACCGCGTCGGTGTACCGCTGTCCACTTTCGGCGGAATAACAACAAGTTGTGGTGACAGATGAACAGTGGCTATCTGCATTTTCCGGATTTTGATCCGGTGATTTTCTCCATCGGACCCGTATCCCTGCACTGGTACGGTTTGATGTATCTGGTCGGTTTTGTTTTCGCTATGTGGCTGGCAACCCGCCGGGCTAACCGCCCGAACAGCGGCTGGACCAAAAACGAAGTTGAAAACCTGCTCTACGCAGGCTTCCTCGGCGTGTTCCTCGGTGGCCGTCTCGGCTACGTGCTGTTCTACAATTTCCCGCTCTTCCTCGACGATCCGCTCTATCTCTTCCGCGTATGGGACGGCGGCATGTCCTTCCACGGCGGCTTAATCGGCGTGATCGTGGTGATGATCATCTTTGCTAAACGCACCAAACGCAGCTTCTTCCAGGTCGCCGACTTTATCGCGCCGCTGATCCCGTTTGGCCTCGGTGCCGGTCGCCTGGGTAACTTTATTAACGGCGAGCTCTGGGGCCGTGTCGATCCCTCCTTCAAATACACCATGCTGTTCCCTGGCTCGCGTGCGGAAGATATGGCACTGCTGCCTTCTCATCCGGAGTGGCAATCGATTTTTGATACCTACGGCGTTCTGCCGCGCCATATGTCCCAGCTCTATGAATTGGCACTGGAAGGCGTGGTGCTGTTTATCATTCTTAACCTCTTTATCCGTAAACCTCGCCCGACCGGCGCGGTCTCCGGCCTGTTCCTGATTGGCTACGGCGCGTTCCGTATCATCGTTGAGTTTTTCCGCCAGCCCGATGCCCAGTTTACCGGCGAGTGGGTGCAGTACATCAGCATGGGGCAGATCCTCTCCATTCCGATGATTATTGCAGGCGCCATCATGATGATCTGGGCGTACCGCCATCGTTCGCCGCAACACGTTTCCTGAGGAACCATGAAACAGTATTTAGAGTTGATGCAAAAGGTGCTTAACGAAGGCACCCCGAAAAATGACCGCACCGGGACAGGCACGCTGTCTATTTTTGGCCATCAGATGCGTTTTAATCTGCAGGACGGCTTCCCGCTGGTGACCACCAAGCGCTGCCATTTGCGTTCAATTATTCATGAGCTGCTGTGGTTCCTGCAGGGCGATACCAATATTGCCTACCTGCGTGAGAACAAGGTCTCTATCTGGGACGAATGGGCCGATGAAAATGGCGATCTGGGCCCGGTCTATGGCAAACAGTGGCGCGCCTGGCCGACGCCGGACGGCCGCCATATCGATCAGATTTCAACGGTCATTGAGCAGCTGAAAAACGATCCGGACTCGCGCCGCATTATCGTTTCGGCGTGGAACGTTGGCGAACTGGATAAAATGGCACTGGCCCCGTGCCACGCTTTTTTCCAGTTCTATGTGGCAGACGGCAAGCTCTCTTGCCAGCTCTACCAGCGTTCGTGCGACGTCTTCCTCGGCCTGCCGTTCAATATCGCCAGCTACGCGTTGCTGGTGCATATGATGGCGCAGCAGTGTGATCTTGAGCCGGGTGACTTTGTCTGGACCGGTGGCGATACGCACCTCTACAGCAACCACCTTGAGCAGACGCACCTGCAACTGAGCCGCGAGCCGCGCGCGTTGCCGAAACTGGTTATCAAACGTAAACCCGCTTCGCTGTTTGATTACCGCTTCGAAGACTTCGAAATCGAAGGCTACGATCCGCACCCTGCGATCAAAGCGCCGGTTGCTATCTGACCTCGCTCAGCCTGACACAACCGGCGCGCTAACGTGCCGGTTTTTTTTGCCTGCAAATCGCTTTTTCGGCACAGCTTCCAGGCTTTATGTAACCCACTGCAATCCTCTTTTTTCCTTGCGTAACGCCTCGTAAACCTGCCTTTTGCTCCTCGACGAATTTTTCTCCCGGCGACAGACTGCCGCCATGAAAAAAGAAGATGGCTTTACACTGATTGAAACCCTCGTTGCTGTGGCGCTGATTGTCATTCTCAGCGCAGCGGGGATTTCCGGCTGGCAGAGCTGGCAAGCGCAGCAGCGGCTGTGGCAAACCGCCCTGCAGGCGCGCCATTTCCTTGAGCGCTTGCGGGAGGAGGCCAACTGGCATAACCAGTCGCAGGTTGTTTACAGCGTGCGGGAGGGCGAGCAGTGGTGCTTGCTTAACGCACCGGCGGCGCGGTGCTCAGCGCAGCAGGCGTTAATGATGCGCCCGGCCTGGCCGGACGTTGCACTGGCTGATGTTACGCCGTCGCTCGGCTTTTATGGTTTACGCAATACCGCCTGGCCGGGGCACATCCGCCTGCGCAGTAGCGCCGGTGAGTGGCGGGTGGTGGTCTCTGCATGGGGAAGGATCAGAATGTGTCAGCCTGGAGAGGGTAGTGCATGTTAAACGCTCAGCGTGGTTTTTCCTTACTGGAGACGCTGTTGGCAATGGCCATCGGTAGCGTGCTGCTGCTTGCCTCCGCCCGCTTTCTGCCGGGTCTACAGATTGCCCTTATGCAGCACACCCGGCTGCAGACTATTGAGGACGACCTCTGGCAGAGGCTGCGGGCGGTCGCTAAACACCTGCAGCGCGCGGGTTACTGCAACGGTAGCTGTAATGGTCAGCCGCTTTTTATCAGCGCCAAAGGGGAGTGCGTCATTGCGCAGTGGGATGCCAACAGCAATGGTCGCTGGGAGAGCGCACCCAATCATGAGGCGGAACAAACGGCCTTTCGCCTGCAAAACGGCGCGCTGGAAACGCTACGCGGTGCGACCTCCTGCACCGGGCGAGGGTGGGAGAAAGTCACCGATCCGGCGCAGATGCACGTCGAGCGCTTTAGCGTAACCCAACGGCAGACGGCAGGTTTGTCGCCGCAGCTCACGATCCAGCTTGCCGCCAGCCTGCCGGGCGCTGCTGAGAAAATGGTGAGCGGCGAGCTAACCGTCACCGGGTATAACCTGTGAATCGGCAGCGCGGCGTATCCTCCCTGGCGCTGGTGCTTCTGTTGCTGCTGCTGGGTAGCCTGATGCTCAACGGCCTTAGCCAGCAGCTAACCAGCCATATCTGGCGGGTCAATCGTGAAGGGCAAGGGATACGCCGCACTGCAGAAGTCTCATCGGCGATGGAGGCGGCGCGGCACAGGCGATGGCCAGCAGAGCCTGCGCTGCAATGCCTGCAGCCTGATGCAGAGGGCGTGCGAAGCTGTCTGCGTATTTTTGCCGACGGCTCCGCTTTGCTGATCGCCGCCAGCGCAGAAGCGGCATTATGGCGGCTGGGGCGGGTAGAGGGTGAGCAGGTTCGCTTCTCTCCCCACGGCTGGAGCGATTTCTGCCCGCTTACGGAGAACGCATTATGTCAACTTCCCTGAACCGGGAGCGGGGCTTCAGCCTGACGGAAGTCCTGCTGGCGATGGTGCTAATGGTGATGGTGGTCACCGCCCTTGGCGGGTATCATCGCGCGCTGTCCGCCGGGTTTTCCACCGCCAGCCAGTGGCGACAGCTCTGGCGCTATGCATGGCAGCAAGCTCAACCTCACGCGACGCCGCTCCCTTCGGGCTGGCAGGTTTCACGGGGGCAGACAACAACAGAAGGATGTGTCAGCATCAACGTCACCGTTATCTCGCCGCTGGGCAGGCAGGGGAAAATGACGCAACTTTTTTGCCCAAATAGTCAGTAGCCAGGAGCACGTATGTTAAGGGTTTATCACTCCAATCGTCTGGATGTGCTTGAAGCACTGATGGAGTTTATCGTTGAGCATGACAGGCTCGACGATCCCTTTGCGCCGGAAGTGATCATGGTGCAAAGCACCGGGATGGCGCAGTGGCTGCAGATGACCCTGGCGCAAAAATTTGGCATCGCTGCCAATATCACCTTTCCACTGCCCGCGAGCTTTATCTGGGAGATGTTCGTTACCGTCCTGGAGGACATTCCCAAAGAGAGCGCCTTCAACAAACAGAGTATGAGCTGGAAGCTGATGTCGCTACTGCCTGCGCTGCTGGAGCATGAAGATTTTGCCATGCTGCATCACTATCTTCACGATGATGATGACAAGCGCAAACTGTTCCAGCTCTGCTCACGCGTGGCAGATCTTTACGATCAGTACCTGGTTTATCGCCCGGAGTGGCTGACGCGCTGGGAGGCGGGAGAAAGGGTCGACGGGCTGGACGACGCGCAGCGCTGGCAGGCACCGCTCTGGCGTGCGCTGGTTGAACATACCCGCGAGTTAGGCCAGCCCCACTGGCACCGCGCCAACCTCTATCAGCGCTTTATCTCCCGGCTTGAATCGGCGAAAGAGCCGCCAGCCGGGCTGCCTGCCCGCGTCTTTATCTGCGGCATCTCCGCGCTGCCGCCTGTCTACCTGCAAGCCCTGCAGGCGCTGGGCAAACATATTGATGTGCATCTGCTGTTTACTAACCCCTGTCGCTACTACTGGGGCGATATCAAAGACCCGGCGTTTCTCGCACGGCTCGTCACGCGCCGCCGCCGTCATCACCGGGATGACCGCCAGTTTCCTCTTTTCCGCGATACGCAAAGCGCGGAAGGTCTGTTCAATGGCGAAGGGGAGCAGGATGTGGGTAACCCACTGCTGGCCTCCTGGGGCAAGCTGGGGCGCGATAACATCTTTCTGCTGGCGGGGATGGATCGCTATGAAGAGCTGGATGCCTTTGTCGACATCACCCCGGGCTCGCTGCTACAAAACCTGAAATACGACATCCTTGAGCTGCAAAACAGCGCGGTAGCTGGCGTTACGGCAGAGGAGTTCGCGCGCAGCGATAAGAAACGCCCGCTCGATCCAGAAGATCGCAGCGTTACGGTGCATATCTGCCACAGCCCGCAGCGGGAAGTGGAGGTGCTGCACGATCGTCTGCTGGCGATGCTGGAGGAGGATCCGGAGCTGACGCCGCGCGATATCGTAGTGATGGTGGCAGATATCGACAGCTACAGCCCCTATATTCAGGCGGTGTTCGGCAGCGCCAGCGGTGAGCGCTATATTCCCTATGCGGTATCTGACCGCCGTGCGCGTCAGGCTCACCCCGCGCTGCAAGCCTTTATCAGCCTCTTATCCCTGCCGGACAGCCGCTTCGTCTCGGAAGATGTGCTGGCCCTGCTGGATGTGCCGGTGCTGGCGGCCCGCTTCAACATTACCGAAGAGGGGTTGCGCTACCTGCGCCTGTGGGTAAACGAGTCCGGCATTCGCTGGGGGATGGACGATGACAACGTGCGCGAGCTCGAACTGCCGCCTACCGGGCAGCACACCTGGCAGTTTGGCCTGACGCGTATGCTGCTCGGCTACGCCATGGAGAGCCACCGGGGCGAGTGGCAGTCAATTCTGCCCTATGACGAGTCGAGCGGGCTGATTGCGGAGCTGGTCGGTCACCTGGCCTCGCTGCTGATGCAGCTCAATATCTGGCGCCGGGGGCTTGCCGAAGAGCGCCCGCTGGAGGAGTGGCTACCGGTCTGCCGGGAGATGCTTAATGATTTCTTCCTGCCCGATCAGGAGACCGAAGCCGCACTGGCGCTGATTGAGCAGCAGTGGCAGGCGATCATCGCCCAGGGCGTTGGCGCGAGCTATGGCGAAGCGGTCCCGCTCTCGCTGCTGCGTGATGAACTGGCTCAGCGTCTCGATCAGGAACGCATTAGCCAGCGCTTCCTCGCTGGCCCCGTCAATATCTGTACGCTGATGCCGATGCGCTCGATCCCCTTCAAGGTGGTCTGCCTGCTGGGGATGAACGACGGCATCTATCCGCGTACGCTGCCTCCGCTCGGCTTTGATCTGATGAGCCAGAAACCGCAGCGCGGCGATCGCAGCCGCCGTGATGATGACCGCTATCTCTTCCTGGAAGCGCTAATCTCCGCGCAGCAGCAGCTCTATATCAGCTATATAGGCCGTTCGATCCAGGATAACAAAGAGCGTTTTCCGTCTGTGCTGGTGCAGGAGCTGGTGGACTATATCAGCCAGAGCCACCATTTGCCGGGAGATGAGGCGCTCAACTGCGACGAAAGCGAGCGGCGGGTGAAGGCACATATCACCCATCTGCATACCCGCATGCCGTTCGACCCGGCTAACTATACGGTGGATGAGTGGCAGAGCTATGCCCGCGACTGGCTGCCCGCCGCCAGCCTGCAGGGCGAAGAGCATCTGCCTTTTATCCAGACGCTGGAGACGCCAACGCTTGAGACGCTGGCCTTTGACCAGCTTCAGCGCTTCTGGGCGCACCCGGTGCGCGCCTTCTTCCAGATGCGTCTGCGGGTTAACTTCCGCCCCGAAGAGAGCGATATACCTGACGCCGAGCCCTTTATTCTTGATGGCCTCGATCGCTACCAGCTTAATAACGAGTTATTGAATGCGCTGGTTGAAGATCAGGATGCGGAAAAACTGTTCCGACGGTATCGGGCTGCGGGTGTGCTGCCATACGGGGCGTTTGGTGAGATTGTCTGGGAGACGCAGTGCAAAGAGATGCAGGCGCTGGCCAGCCGCGTTATTGAGCATCGCCAACCGGCAGACAGCCTCGAAATCGACCTGCACTGCGCGGGTGTTCACCTGACCGGATGGCTGGCCCACGTGCAGCCGGACGGGTTGCTGCGCTGGCGTCCATCGCAGCTGAAGGTCTCCCAGGGGCTGCAACTTTGGCTGGAACATCTTGTCTACTGTGCCAGTGGCGGAACGGGAGAGAGCCGTCTCTTTGTGCGCAAAGATGGTCAGTGGCGTTTCCCACCGCTGCCGCCCGAAGAGGCGCTGCGCTACCTGGCGTTAATGATCGAAGGCTATCGCGAAGGGATGGCGAAACCCTTGCTACTGCTACCGGAAAGCGGCGGCGCGTGGATAAAAGCCTGTTATGACGCGGCAAATGATGCCATGGTAAAGGACGACGAGACGTTGCAAAAAGCGCAGAGCAAATTTTTGCAGGCGTATGAAGGCAACATGGTGGTCAGCGGAGAAGGTGCCGATGTCTGGTATCAGCGTCTGTGGCGAACCCTCGAGCCGGAGTACTTCGCAGAGATTACCGCGCAGGCGCAACGTTTCCTGTTACCGCTTTATCGACACAATCAGCCCGCCTGACGGTATAAAAATTGCGCAGAGGGGAGCCATCCCTTATTATGCGCGACGGTCACGGACTGATATAACACGCGTGCTGACGCTGTCAGCACACATTTACCTGCTACTCCGGCGGTTATCGGGGGAGCAGGAAAAGTTAATGATGAGGTTCGTGAATGCCCCGCAGCACCTGGTTAACTATCTTCGTTCTGTTTTTTGCCCTGTGGGCGCCACTCAGTCAGGCTGACACCGGCTGGCAGCCTGTTAAAGAAACTATCCGTAAGAGCGACAAAGATACGCGGCAGTATCAGGCGATCCGCCTCGATAACGGCATGGTCGTGCTGCTGGTCTCGGATGCGCAGGCGGTCAAATCTCTTTCCGCACTGGTTGTGCCGGTCGGCTCGCTTGAAGATCCCGATAGTCACCCAGGTCTTGCTCACTATCTTGAGCACATGACGCTGATGGGGTCGAAAAAGTATCCGCAGCCAGACAGCCTCGCTGAATACCTCAAAATGCACGGCGGTAGCCACAACGCCAGCACCGCGCCTTATCGCACCGCTTACTATCTGGAAGTGGAGAACGATGCGCTGGACGGCGCCGTGGATCGCTTAGCCGATGCCATCGCCGAGCCGCTGCTGGCAAAGAAGTACGCCGAGCGGGAGCGTAACGCGGTCAACGCGGAGCTGACCATGGCGCGTACCCGTGACGGCATGCGCATGGCGCAGGTGAGTGCGGAGACCATCAATCCCGCTCACCCTGGCGCGCGCTTCTCCGGCGGCAACCTTGAAACCCTCAGCGATAAACCGGGCAGCCCGGTGCATGACGCGCTGCTGGCGTTTCGCGATAAGTTCTACTCGGCCAACCTGATGAAAGCGGTGATTTACAGCAATCGCCCGCTTAACGAGCTGGCGACGCTCGCGGTGCAGACCTATGGCCGGGTTCCCAACAAAAATATCACCCGGCCTGAGATCACCGTGCCGGTGGTAACGGATGCGCAAAAAGGCATCATTATTCACTACGTGCCGGAAGTGCCGAACAAGGTGCTGCGCGTTGAGTTTCGTATTGATAACAACACGGCGGCCTTTCGCAGCAAAACCGATGAGCTGATTACCTATCTGATTGGCAATCGCAGCCCGGGCACGCTCTCGGACTGGCTGCAAAGCCAGGGGCTGGTTGAAGGTATTCGCGGTGACTCCGACCCGGTAGTCAACGGCAACAGCGGCGTGCTGGCTATCTCTGCCACGCTGACGGATAAAGGGCTGGCGAACCGCGATCGGGTGGTCGCCGCCATCTTCAGCTACCTGCAACTGCTGCGTGAAAAGGGGATCGATAAACGCTATTTCGACGAGCTGGCGCACATTCTCGATCTCGATTTCCGCTACCCGTCGATCACCCGTGATATGGATTACGTTGAGTGGCTCGCCGACACGATGATCCGCGTGCCGGTTGCTCACACCCTCGATTCCGTCAACATCGCCGACCAGTTTGATGCTAAAGCGGTGCAGGCGCGTCTTAATGAGATGACGCCGCAAAACGCGCGTATCTGGTATATCAGCCCCGATGAGCCGCACAACAAAAAAGCCTACTTTGTTGATGCCCCTTACCAGGTGGAGAAAATTACGCCCGATCGCTTCGCCGCCTGGCAAAAGGATGAGGCGGGGATCGATCTGCAATTCCCGGAGCTTAACCCCTACATTCCGGATGACTTCTCGCTGATTACCCCGGCGAAAAAATATACGCACCCGGAGCTTATTGTTGATGAACCGGCTTTGCGCGTGGTCTACATGCCAAGCCGCTACTTCGCCAATGAACCGCGCGCGGATGTCAGCGTGGTGCTGCGTAATCCGCAGGCGATGGACAGCGCGAAAAATCAGGTAATGTTTGCCTTAAATGATTACCTGGCAGGGCTGGTGCTCGATCAGCTCAGTAACCAGGCTGCGGTCGGTGGCATCGGCTTCTCCACTAATGCCAATAACGGTTTGATGCTGAATGCCAACGGCTACACGCAGCGCCTGCCGCAGCTCTTCAGCGCCTTGCTGGAGGGGTATTTCAGCTATACGCCCACCGAGGAGCAGCTGACTCAGGCGAAATCCTGGTACAGCCGGATGATGGCCTCGGCGGAGAAGGGCAAAGCGTTTGACCAGGCGATTATGCCGGTGCAGATGATATCGCAGGTGCCCTATTTCCCGCGCGAAGCGCGCCGTGCCCTGTTGCCGTCGATCACCGTGCAGGACATTCTCCATTATCGCGATGCGCTGAAGCACAACGCCCGCCCGGAGTTTCTGGTGGTGGGTAACCTGAGCGAACAGCAGGCGAAAGATCTGGCCCGTAATGTGCAAAAACAGCTTGGCACCAGCGGTAACGAGTGGTGCCGCAACAAAGACGTGCTGGTGGATAAAAAGCAGAACGTCATGTTTGAGAAAGCGGGCAACAGCACCGATTCCGCGCTGGCTGCCGTCTTTGTGCCGAGCGGTTTTGATGAGTACAGCAGCTCGGCGTACAGCGCGATGCTCGGGCAGATTGTGCAGCCGTGGTTCTACAACCAGCTGCGCACCGAAGAGCAGCTCGGTTATGCCGTCTTTGCTTTCCCCATCAATGTTGGCCGCCAGTGGGGAATGGGCTTCCTGTTGCAGAGCAATGAGAAGCAGCCCGCCTGGCTCTGGGAGCGCTATAAAGCCTTCTTCCCGACCGCTGAAGCGCGCCTGCGCGCGATGAAGCCGGAGGAGTTTGCGCAGATCCAGCAGGGTGTCATTGCGCAAATGCTGCAAGCGCCGCAGACATTAGGCGAGGAGGCTTCCAAATTGAGCAAAGATTTCGATCGCGGCAATATGCGCTTCGATTCACGTGATAAAGTAGTGGCCCAAATAAAAGCGCTGACGCCGCAAAAACTTGCGGACTTCTTCCATCAGGCGGTGGTTGAGCCGCAAGGTATGGCGATACTGTCACAGATCTCCGGAAGCCAGAGCGGAAAAGCCGACTATGCCCGCCCTGACGGCTGGAAGGTGTGGAAGGACGCCAGCGCGTTGCAGCAATCCTTACCCTTGATGAGCGAGAAAAATGAGTGAAACGACCGCTGAGACCCTTGATCCCCTGCGCCTGCCGCTTACCGGCGAGCGCCTGATTGAAGCCTCGGCGGGCACAGGTAAGACCTTCACCATCGCCGCGCTCTATCTGCGGCTGTTACTCGGGCTTGGCGGCAATGCCGCCTTTCCCCGCCCGCTCAATGTCGAAGAGCTGCTGGTGGTCACTTTCACCGAAGCGGCGACGGAAGAGCTACGTGGGCGTATTCGCAGCAACATCCATGAGCTACGTATTGCCTGCCTGCGTGAAAGCAGCGACAACCCGCTCTATGCCAGCCTGCTGGCAGAGATTGAGGATAAACAGCAGGCCGCCCACTGGCTGATGCTGGCGGAGCGGCAGATGGATGAAGCCGCGGTCTTTACCATCCACGGTTTTTGCCAGCGCATGCTCAGCCTCAATGCCTTTGAATCCGGCATGCTGTTTGAACTGAAACTGCTGGAAGATGAAACCCTGTTGCGCTACCAGGCCTGCGCCGACTTCTGGCGTCGCCACTGCTACCCGCTGCCGCGCGACATTGCGCAGGTGATCCACGATTTGTGGAAGGGGCCGCAGGATCTGCTCAGGTCCATCGACCGCTATTTACAGGGCGAAGCCCCGCAGATCAAAGCGCCGCCGCCGGAGGAGGAGACCCTTGCGTCACGCCATGCGCAGATTGTCTCGCAGATTAATGCGGTGAAACGTCAGTGGCTCGACTCCGTAAATGAGCTGGAGCCGTTGCTGGAAAATTCCGGCATCGACCGGCGCAAGTTCAACCGCGGCAACCAGGGAAAGTGGATTGAGAAGATCTCCGCCTGGGCACAGGAGGAGACCAGCACCTATCTGCTGCCGGACGCGCTGGAGAAGTTCTCGCAGGCGTTTCTCGCCCAGCGCACCAAAGCGGGCGGCGTGGTGCCCGAGCATCCGCTGTTTGTCGCCATCGAAACGCTGCTGGCGCAGCCGTTGACTCTGAGCGATCTGGTGCTCACCCGCGCGATGCGCGAAATCCGCGACGCGGTGGCAAAAGAGAAGCGTCGCCGCGGTGAGCTCGGTTTTGACGACATGCTCAGCCGGCTCGATCACGCCTTACAAAGCCCGAACGGCGAGGCGCTGGCTGCGGCTATCCGCACCCGTTTTCCGGTGGCGATGATCGATGAATTTCAGGATACCGACCCGCAGCAGTACCGCATCTTCAGCCGTATCTGGCTGAATCAGCCCGAGTGCGGCCTGCTGCTGATTGGCGATCCCAAGCAGGCGATCTACGCTTTTCGCGGCGCTGATATCTTCACTTATATGAAAGCGCGCGACGAAGTGAGCGCCCGCTACACCCTCGACACCAACTGGCGCTCGTCGCCGGGGATGATCGCCAGCGTCAACCGGCTCTTTAGCCAGATGGACGACGCATTTATGTTCCGCCAGATCCCCTTCCTGCCGGTGAAAGCGGCTGCGCGCAACAGCGGCCTGCGCTTTGCGGTGAAGGGAGAAACCCAGCCGTCGATGAAGCTGTGGCTGATGGAGGGCGAAGGCGTTGGCGTCGGTGATTACCAGAGCTTTATGGCCCAGCTCTGCGCGATGCAGATCCGCGACTGGCTCAGCGCCGGGCAGAGAGGCGATGCGCTGCTCTACGAAGGGGAGAAAGCGCGGCCGGTAAAAGCCTCGGATATCACTGTGCTGGTGCGCAGCCGCCATGAAGCATCGCTTATCCGCGATGCGCTGACGCTGCTCGGCATTCCCTCTGTCTACCTCTCCAACCGCGACAGCGTGTTTGAAACGCCGGAAGCGCAGGAGCTGCTCTGGTTGCTGCATGCGGTGCTGACGCCGGAGCGTGAAAACACGCTGCGCAGCGCGCTGGCAACCTCGATGCTCGGGCTGACGGCACGGGATATCGACGCGCTCAATCTTGATGAAGATGCCTGGGATCGGGTGGTTGAGGAGTTTTCCCACTACCGCGAGCTGTGGCAAAAACGCGGCGTAATGGCGATGCTGCGCACGCTGATGAGTGCGCGTAACGTGGCGGAAAACCTGCTCGCCACGCCCGGCGGAGAGCGTCGTTTAACCGATATTCTGCATGTCAGCGAACTGTTGCAGGAAGCGGGCACGCAGCTTGAAAGTGAGCACGCACTTACCCGGTGGCTGACGCAGCATATCGCCGAGCCGAACACCAGCGCCGCCAGCGAGCAGATGCGTCTGGAGAGCGATAAACACCTGGTGCAGATTGTCACCATTCACAAATCGAAAGGCCTTGAGTATCCGCTGGTCTGGCTGCCATTTATCGCCAACTTCCGCGTACAGGACCAGGGTTTTTACCACGATCGCGCCTCGTTCAACGCGGTGCTCGATCTCAGCCATGCCGAAGAGAGCATTGAGCTGGCGGAAGCGGAGCGGCTGGCGGAGGATTTACGCCTGCTCTATGTGGCACTGACCCGTTCGGTGTGGCACTGCAGCCTTGGCATTGCGCCTCTGTTTCGCCGTCGTGGCGAGAAGAGCGGGCCCACCGATTTCCACCTCAGCGCGTTGGGTCGTCTGATCCAGAAGGGCGAGGCGCTGGACGCCGCCGGGCTGCGTCAGGCGCTGGCAGAGATCTGCAATGAAGAGATTGTGCTGGCGACGCCGCCCACGCCGGACACTGAGCGCTGGGAGTTACCGCAGCCGCAGCCCCCCGCGCTCAGCGTGCGCGAAGTGATGCGCCGGGTCGCCGATGACTGGCGCGTGACCAGTTACTCCGGCTTGCAGCAGCGCGGTCATGGCCTTGCTCAGGATCTGCTCCCGCGTCTGGATGTCGACGCCGCAGGCGAGCGCGAGGTGCAGACACAGCCGATGCTAACGCCGCACGAGTTTCCGCGCGGCGCGGCACCTGGCACCTTTTTGCACAGTCTGTTTGAAGATATCGACTTTACCCAGCCGGTATCACCGGAGTGGGTGGCGGAAAAGCTACTGGTGGCAGGATATGAGGAGCACTGGCAGCCGGTGCTGAGCAACTGGCTGGAGACGGTGCTGCACGCGCCGCTCACCACAGCCGGGGTCTCTCTTAGCCAACTGACGGCTAAAGATAAACAGGTTGAGATGGAGTTTTATCTCCCCATCAGCGCCACGCTGAGCGCAGAGGCGCTCGATGGGCTGATCCGCCGCTACGATCCGCTGTCGGCAGGCTGCGCGCCGCTCGATTTTCGCGACGTGCGCGGGATGCTGAAGGGCTTTATCGACCTGGTGTTTCGCCATCAGGGGCGCTACTACCTGCTCGATTACAAATCCAACTGGCTCGGCGAAAACGCGCAGGCCTATACGCAAGAGGCGATGGCGGCGGCCATGCAGTCCCATCGCTACGATTTGCAGTACCAGCTCTATACCCTGGCGCTGCACCGCTATTTACGCCATCGCATCGCTGATTACGACTATGAGCGCCATTTCGGCGGTGTGATCTACCTCTTTTTACGCGGCGTGGAGGCGCAGCAACCGGAGCAGGGGATTTTCACCACCCGCCCGGAGGCAGCGCTGATCGCCCGCATGGATACCCTGTTCGCAGGTGAAGTACCGGAGATGACGCCATGAATGTGCAGGCTTTACTGCAAGAAGCGATGGAGCAGAAGCTGCTGCGTCCGCTGGACGTGCAGTTTGCCCTGACGGTGGCTGGCACGGAAGAGCCCGCCCTGCTGCTGGCCGCCGCGCTGCTGAGCCGCGATGCCGGAGAGGGGCACGTCTGTCTGCCGCTCTCGCGCCTGACGCCCGAGGTGTTCGGCAGCGATTCGCCGCTCGCACGCCAGCTGTTTGAAATGGCCGGGCCGCCCGACGACTGGCAGGCGCTGCTGCTTGCCTCGCCAGCGGTTGGCGACGGCAGCGGCGCGACGCCGATTATTCTGCATGACGCGCGCCTCTACCTGAACCGTATGTGGTGGAACGAGCGGCGCGTTGCGGAGTTCTTTGCCGCCCAGGAAAGCGTTGATGAGGCGGATGAAGCCCGGCTTTCAGAGGCGCTGGCCTCACTCTTTCCGCCAGACAATGAAGCCGATGTGAACTGGCAAAAAGTCGCCGCCGCCGTGGCACTCACCCGGCGAATTTCGGTGATCTCCGGCGGGCCGGGAACCGGTAAAACCACCACCGTGGCGAAGCTGCTGGCGGCGCTGGTACAAACGTTGAATGGCAGCCGCTGCCGTATCTGCCTGGCTGCGCCCACCGGTAAAGCCGCCGCGCGGTTAACCGAATCCCTCGGTAATGCGCTGCGTCAACTGCCCCTTGATGAGGCGCAAAAAGCGCTGCTGCCGGATGAGGCCAGCACGCTGCACAGGCTGCTCGGTGCGCAGCCGGGAAGCCAGCGCATGCGCCATCACGCCCTCAACCCGCTGCATCTGGATGTGCTGGTGGTGGATGAGGCGTCAATGATTGACCTGCCGATGATGTCGCGGCTGATTGATGCCCTGCCGCCGCGGGCGCGGGTGATCTTCCTCGGCGATCGCGATCAGCTGGCCTCCGTTGAGGCCGGTGCGGTGCTGGGGGATATCTGCGCCTGGGTAAATGCCGGGTACAGTGCGACGCGCGCGGCGCAACTCTCACGCTTAACCGGCGCGGAAGTGCCCGCAGGCGAAGGCGAGGCGGCTACCGCGCTGCGTGACAGCCTCTGCCTGCTGCAAAAAAGTTATCGCTTCGGCAGCCACTCCGGCATCGGTCAACTGGCCGCCGCGGTTAACCGCGGTGATAAGCGCGCCACCCAGGCGGTCTTCAGCCAGGGCTTTGAGGATATCGAGCGGAAACCGCTCAACAGTGCCGAAGCCTATCAGGAGATGATTGACGACGCGCTGGCGGGCTACGGGCACTATCTCTCGCTGGTGCAGGGCCACGCCGAACCGGAAGCGATTATCGCCGCCTTCGGCGAGTACCAGCTGCTCTGCGCGCTGCGCGAAGGGCCGTTTGGCGTCAGCGGGCTGAATGAACGGCTTGAGCTGGCGTTGGTGCGCCAGCGTAAAATTACCCGCCAGCCCTTCTCGCGCTGGTACCACGGCAGGCCGGTGATGATTTCGCGTAACGACTCCGCGCTGGGGCTGTTCAATGGTGATATCGGCATTGCGCTGGATCGGGGGCAGGGGATGCGCGTCTGGTTCCCGCTACCTGGCGGGAAGATCAAGTCGGTGCAGCCGAGCCGTTTGCCGGAGCATGAAACCGCCTGGGCGATGACGGTGCATAAATCGCAGGGTTCTGAGTTCGATCACGCCGCGCTGATCCTGCCTGCGCAAAACGTGCCGGTGGTGACGCGCGAGCTGGTCTACACCGCGATTACTCGCGCACGTAAACGGCTCTCGCTCTATGCCGATGAGCGCGTGCTGGGCCAGGCGATTGCTACCCGCACCGAGCGGCGCAGCGGACTTGAAGCGCTGTTCAGCGCCCTGAAATAAAACGCCCCGCACAGGGCGGGGCGTGAATCAGGTCAGATCGGCCATCAGCACTTTTGAGCGCCGCTGGTAGTTGTACATCTGCTTTTTGGTTTCAGGCAGCGAGTCGATATCCACCGGCGTAAAGCCGCGCTCCTGGAACCAGTGAATGCTGCGGGTGGTGAGCACAAACAGCTTGCTGAGCCCCATCTGCCGCGCCTGCAACGCAATGCGCTCCAGCAGCGCTTCGCCGCGTGACGAGCTGCGATAATCAGGATGCACGGCCACGCAGGCCATCTCGCCAATCTTCTCTTCCGGGAAGGGGTAGAGCGCCGCGCAGGCAATAGTCAGGTTGTCGCGCTCAATGATCGTGAACTTATCGATCTCCATCTCCAGCTGCTCGCGGGAGCGGCGCACCAGAATGCCCTGCTGTTCGAGCGGGCGAATCAGTTCCAGAATGCCGCCGATGTCGTTAATGGTGGCGCGGCGGATCTGCTCGGCGCTCTCCATCACAATCTGCGTACCAATACCGTCGCGGGAGAAGAGTTCCTGCAACAGCGAGCCATCTTCCTGATAGCTGATTAAGTGGCTGCGACGCACGCCGCTGCGGCACGCTTTTACCGCGCCGCGCAGGAAGCGCACGGTGCCGGAGTGGTAGTCGCCGCGCTGCTCCAGCTCTTCGACACGCGCCTGCGCGTCATTAGGGAACAGTTCGGAAACAATTTCGCCTTCATCATTCATCACACCCTGCGACGAGCAAAAGCCGATCATCTTCTCCGCTTTCAGCTTGATCGCCAGCTGGGTGGCAATCTCTTCGGAGGTGAGGTTAAAGCTCTCCCCGGTCACGGAGACCGCCACCGGCCCCATCAGCACAATTGCGCCGCTGTCGAGCTGGCGGTGGATCGCCTCTTCATCAATACGGCGAATACGCCCGCTGTGGCAGTAGTCAACGCCGTCATCAACGCCCAGCGGCTGCGAAATAATAAAGTTACCGCTGACCACGTTGATGTGCGCGCCCTGCAACGGCGTATTGTTGAGGCTCATCGACAGCCGCGCGGTGATATCCAGCTGCAAAAGCCCTGCGGCCTGTTTCACCAGTTCAAGGGTTTTGGCGTCGGTAACGCGGGTGTGTTTGTGGTAGATCGGTTCGTGGTGATGTTCAGCAAGGTTGGCGTCGATTTGCGGGCGGGCACCATAGACCACCACCAGCCTGATCCCGAGGCTATGCAGCAGGCCGATGTCGTTGACAATGCTGGAGAAGTTTTCATGCTCGATGGCTTCACCCCCGAGCATAATGACGAATGTCTTTCCCCGATGGGCGTTGATATAGGGAACGGAATGGCGAAATCCCTGCACCAGTTCGGTTCTGCGCTCTTTGACCACGGCCTGTCCTCACTGCATGATTATTCGTAAAAAGTGTATTTTTATTCTTTTATTGCCTTCGCTGCAAGCACAAATTTTCTTAACTCAGGATTCTCCCGTCTTTGTGAAGCATAGCGCCAGACATATGTTTACCCTTTAAAAGATGACAGTTTATGCATCATTCGCTAAAGTTTTCCGTCAATTCTGACGTTAAGCATTATTTAAACAAATTGCTCGGGAGAAGCATGTCGGGAAGTCATTCAGCGCTGAGCCGCCGCAAATTATTACAGGGTGCGGGGGCGATGTGGTTATTAAGCGTGAGCCAGATTGGCCTGGCCGCCGTCAGTCAGGTGGTCGCCGTGCGCGTCTGGCCTGCGTCGAGCTATACCCGTGTGACGGTGGAATCGAACCGCGTGGTGAAGTACAAACAGTTCGCCTTGAGCAACCCCGACCGCCTGGTGGTGGATCTGCAGGGCGTCCACCTCAACTCCGTGCTCAAGGGCATGGGAACGCAGATCCGCAGTGACGATCCCTTTATCAAATCAGCCCGCGTGGGTCAGTTCGATCCGCAGACGGTGCGCATGGTGTTTGAACTTAAGCAGAATGTGAAACCGCAACTCTTTGCGCTGGCGCCGGTCGCAGGCTTCAAAGAGCGTCTGGTGATGGATCTCTATCCGGCGAATGCGCAGGATGTGCAGGATCCGCTGCTGGCGCTGCTTGAAGAGTACAACCAGGGCGATCTTGATAAGCAGGTGCCGCCCGCGCAGAGCGGCCCGCAGCCGGGCAAGGCCGGGCGTGACAGGCCGATTGTGATCATGCTCGATCCCGGTCATGGCGGGGAAGATCCGGGGGCGACGGGGAAATATAAAACCCGTGAGAAGGATGTGGTGCTGCAAATCGCTCGCCGCCTGCATGCGCTTATCGAGAAAGAGGGCAATATGAAGTCCTATATGACCCGCAATGAGGATGTCTTTATTCCGCTGAAGGTGCGGGTGGCGAAAGCGCAGAAGCAGCGCGCCGACCTCTTTGTCTCGATTCACGCCGATGCCTTTAGCAGCCGCCAGCCGCACGGTTCCTCCGTCTTCGCGCTGTCGACCAAAGGGGCGACCAGTACAGCGGCGAAATATCTGGCAGATACGCAGAACGCGGCGGACTTGATTGGTGGCGTAAGCAAAAGCGGTGACCGCTATCTCGATCACACCATGTTCGATATGGTGCAGTCGCTGACCATCAACGACAGCCTGAAGTTTGGCAAAGCGGTGCTTAATAAGCTGGGGCGCGTCAATAACCTGCATAAGAACAGCGTTGAGCAGGCGGGCTTTGCGGTGCTGAAAGCGCCGGATATCCCGTCGATTCTGGTGGAGACGGCGTTTATCAGTAATGTGGAAGAGGAGCGTAAGCTCAAGACCGCAAAATTCCAGCAGGAAGTCGCAGAGTCGATTCTGGCAGGGATTAAAGCCTACTTCGCGGATGGCGCGACGCTGGCGAGAAGGGGATAACAGAATGGCGCCGAAGGGCGCCATTTTTTTCTCTTGTTTGCTGCGCGCTTTTACAAACGCCAGAAACAAAAAAACACCCGTTAAGGTGTTTATTGTGTTGGTTGCGGGGGCCGGATTTGAACCGACGACCTTCGGGTTATGAGCCCGACGAGCTACCAGGCTGCTCCATCCCGCGTCCGTGGAAGCGCACTATACGCCGTAGACGATTTGATGCAACCTTTTTTTGCGACATTTGTCGATTTAAGGACTTTATGTTTAAAAACAACACAATGTGCTTAAGATTTAAACAAAACTGGTGTCGGAATGTTCTTGTGCATTTCATTAGCCACAGCGGTTTGTTATCTTCATCCGGCTTGGGGTTAACCAAAAGATGAGAAACAATGAAAGCACGTTGGGCTAGGTTCGTACTCACAGGCGCGATGGTGGCACTTCTCGCGTCCTGCTCTTCTAAACCGACCGATCGCGGTCAACAGTATAAAGACGGAAAATTCTCTCAGCCTTTTTCCCTCGTTAATCAGCCTGACGCCGTGGGCGCACCGATTAATGCCGGAGACTTCTCCGAGCAGGTGAGCCAGATCAGAGGCTCTGCGCCGCGCCTGTATGGCAACCAGAGCAGCGTCTATAACGCCATTGAAGCCTGGCTGCGCGCCGGGGGCGATACCCGCTCGCTGCGCCAGTTCGGCATTGACGCGTGGCAGATGGAAGGCACAGACAACTATGGCAACGTGCAGTTTACCGGCTACTACACGCCGGTGGTGCAGGCGCGCCACACCCGCCAGGGCAAGTTCCAGTATCCTATCTACCGCATGCCGTCAAAACGCGGCCGCCTGCCTTCGCGTGCGGAGATCTACGCCGGGGCGCTCAGCGAGAACTATGTGCTGGCCTACAGCAACTCGCTGATGGACAACTTCATTATGGATGTGCAGGGCAGCGGCTATATCGATTTCGGTGACGGCAGCCCGCTCAACTTCTTTAGCTACGCCGGTAAAAATGGTCATGCCTACCGCAGCATCGGCAAAGTGCTGATCGATCGCGGTGAAGTGAAGCGCGAAGATATGTCGATGCAGGCGATCCGCGAGTGGGGCGAGAAGCACAGCGAAGCGGAAGTGCGTGCGCTGCTGGAGGAGAACGCCTCCTTTGTCTTCTTTAAACCGCAATCCTGGGCACCGGTCAAAGGCGCCAGCTCCGTGCCGCTGATTGGTCGCGCGTCGGTTGCTTCTGATAAAACCGTGATCCCGCCGGGCACCACGCTGCTGGCGGAAGTGCCGCAACTGGACAGTAAAGGCAAATTCAACGGCCAGTATGAGCTGCGCCTGATGGTGGCGCTGGATGTGGGTGGGGCAATTAAAGGCCAGCACTTCGACATCTACCAGGGTATCGGCGCAGAAGCCGGGCATCGCGCCGGCTGGTATAACCACTATGGTCGTGTCTGGATATTAAAGAACGCGCCGGGCGCGGGTCTGACGGGCAACGTCTTTAGCGGCTGAGGGAATGTGGTAAACTCTTCACCCCTTCCGGTCCCGGAGGGGGTTCTCTGTTTCAGCTTGAGGTTTCATATGTCAGCAGTAATCAGCGACGCCTGGCGCCAGCGCTTTGGCGGGACGGCGCGTTTGTATGGTGAAAAAGCGCTGCAGTGGTTTGCCGATGCGCATATCTGCGTGGTCGGCATCGGTGGCGTTGGCTCGTGGGTCGCGGAAGCGCTGGCACGTACCGGAATTGGCGCCATCACGCTGATAGATATGGATGATGTCTGCGTCACCAATACCAACCGGCAGATCCATGCCCTGCGCGATACCGTCGGTGAAGCGAAAGCGGAAGTGATGGCCGCGCGCATTCGCGACATCAACCCGGAGTGCCGTGTCACGGTAATCGACGATTTCGTCACCGCTGATAATGTGGCGCAGCTGATGAGCACCTCTTTCAGCTATGTGATTGACGCTATTGATAGCGTGCGGCCAAAAGCGGCGCTGATCGCCTATTGCCGCCGCAATAAGATCCCGCTGGTGACCACCGGCGGCGCGGGCGGACAGATCGATCCGACGCAGATCCAGGTGAGCGATCTGGCGAAAACCATTCAGGATCCGCTGGCGGCGAAGCTGCGTGAGCGGCTGAAGAGCGATTTCGGCGTGGTGAAAAACAGCAAAGGCAAACTCGGCATCGACTGCGTCTTTTCAACTGAAGCGCTGGTCTACCCGCAGGCGGATGGTTCGGTATGTGCGATGAAAAGCAGCGCGGAAGGGCCAAAACGGATGGATTGCGCCGCCGGATTTGGTGCGGCAACGATGGTGACCGCCACCTTTGGTTTTGTCGCGGTCTCCCATGCGTTAAAAAAACTGATGGCGAAAGCGGAGCGTCAGGCCAGCGCCTGACGGGCCTGCTCCTGCACGGCGGCGGCCAGCGCCGCCAGCCCCTGGCTGCGCGAGGCGCTCAGTTGATTGCGCAGCCCCAACTCATCAAACAGCGCCAGCGGATCGTTCTCGATAAGCGACTGCGGGCGTTTGCCCTCCACCGCTGTTAGCAAGACCGCTAACAAACCGCGCACGATACGTCCTTCACTGTCGCCAAAAAAGTGCAGCGTGCCGTCGGGCAGACGCGTTGAGCCGAGCCAGACGCGGTTTTCGCAGCCGGGGATCTCCTGCGCCTGCGCTTTTATCTCATCCGTTGCGGCAGGCAACTGCTTGCCGAGCATAATCAGCTGGCGGTACTTCTCTTCCCACGCGTTGAGGGCGCCAAAGGTCTGGCGCAGTGTCTCTTCAGTGACCACGGTGCCGAACGGATGTCCGGCGAAAGCTGGGCTTGTCATCAATCCACCAATAGTTCCAGAGCACGGTCGACGGCGCTGACCAGCGCATCGACATCCTGTTGAGTATTATAGGGCGCAAATGAGGCGCGCAGCGTGCCGTTGACGCCAAGCGCGGCGAGCAGCGGCTGGGCGCAGTGCTGGCCCGCGCGCAGCGCGATGCCGTAACCCGCCAGTAGCGTCACCATATCGCTGTGATGCACGCCGTCAAAGGTGAAGGCCAGCAGGCTGGAGTCCTGACAGCGGAACGAGCGGAAACCGGGGCGCTGTGCCAGTTGTTCTTCCGCCAGCGTCGCCAGCCCACGGCTGTAGCGTTCCGCCTGCGCAATATCAATTCCGTTCAGCCACTCCAGCGCAGCGCTTAGGCCAATCACCCCCGCCACGTTAGGGGTGCCCGCTTCGAGCTTATAAGGCACCGGCTGGGTGGTGAAACCCGCAAAAGTCACTTCGCTGATCATCTTCCCGCCGCCGAGCCACGGCGTCATCGCCTCCAGCAGTTCCGCTTTACCATACAGCGCGCCAATGCCGTTTGGGCCATAGAGTTTATGGCCGGAGAAAGCGTAAAAATCGATATCGAGCTGCTGCACGTCGGCAGGAAAATGGACCACGCCCTGTGCGCCATCGACCATCACCACCATGCCAGCCTGATGGGCAAGCGTAATGGCGCGGGCGAGATCCGGGCAGCCACCGGTGACGTTGGACATCTGTCCCAACGCCAGGATCCGGCTGCGGGAGGTAATAAGGGCTGGAAGCTGGTTAAGATCCGGCAGGCGATCGTCCGCCAGCGGCAGTTTCACCACTTTTGCGCCAGTCTGCTCCGCGACCATCAGCCACGGCACCAGGTTGGCGTGGTGCTCTGCCTCGCTGACAATGATCTCATCCCCAGCTTTTAAGCGCGGGCGGGCATAGCACTGGGCAACCATGTTGATCGCCTCGGTGGTGCCGCGCGTCCAGACAATATTTTTGCCGGAAGGGGCATTGAGCAGCGTGGCGACCTGGTCGCGTGCGGCTTCGTAGCGGGCGGTGAGCTGCTGCGCTTCGGCAAACTGGCTGCGGTGAACATTGCCAGCGCTCAGGCTGTAGAACTGCTGCGTGGCGTCGATTACCGTCTGCGGTTTCAGCGCGGTCGCGGCGCTGTCGAGGTAGACACCCGCGTCGGCCAACGCCGGAAACTGGGCGCGAAACTGCGAAGGATTAAATGCGTTCATACTTATCCTCATCTGTAGGCCGACGATGGTCGCGCACTTTTTTTCCGTGGGCAAGGGGATTGATAACCATCGGAATTATCTGTTTGTACTGGCGGAACTGCGTAAGCAGGTTATGCTGATAAGTGTAAGTAACGTGTTTGAGACTCTTCCAGTAAGAGTATTTCACAGCATTAATTGCCAGAATAAATCAAGGAGAAGAAGATGAAGAAGACTGCCGCAATTATTTCTGCTTGTACTTTAGCTTTCGCCCTGAGCGCCTGTTCCAGCCCGAACTACGCGTTGCACACCAACGATGGCCGTACAATCATTTCCGAAGGCAAGCCGAAAACTGACGACCAGACAGGAATGATTTCCTACAAAGACGCGAACGGTAATGAGCAGCAGATCAACCGTTCTGACGTGAAAGAGATGGTTGCTCTGGAGAAATAATCCAGAACGCCAGGCAAAAAAAAGCACCGCAATTTGCGGTGCTACATTAATCACTATGGACAGACAGGGTAAATGTACAGGAAGTGAAAAAGGGGTAGCGTCGCTACCGGGGTCTGAAATGCAGACCAAATTGCAAACACAACAACACAACATCACAACCGTAAGCCAAAAGCCCTTCAGAATCTCAATTCCAAAACACTTTTCGTTCCGGCTTCAGGAAGTGGCGCCACTATAGGTATTTGCTGGTGCAACCTCAACGGACAATTTATAATGGCTCAGATAAAAAAAACTAATAGGTTAACTACTGTTTCCTGTTTGTTAAATTCAGTTTACATCTAAGCCTGATAAACCATGTCCAAGCGATTACCACCTCTTAATGCATTACGTGTTTTTGATGCCGCTGCCCGCCATTTAAGTTTCACCCGCGCGGCCGATGAGCTATTTGTGACGCAGGCCGCAGTAAGCCACCAAATCAAGTCTCTCGAGGATTTTCTCGGCCTGAAACTCTTTCGCCGCCGCAACCGTTCGCTGCTGTTAACGGAGGAGGGGCAGAGTTATTTTCAGGATATCAAAGAGATATTTTCCCAGCTCAATGAAGCCACCCGCAAATTGCAGGCGCGTAGCGCAAAGGGCGCGCTGACCGTCAGCTTGCTGCCCAGTTTCGCCATTCAGTGGCTGGTGCCGAGACTCTCCAGCTTTAACTCAGCTTATCCGGGAATCGACGTGCGCATCCAGGCGGTCGACCGCGAAGAGGACAAGCTCGCTGACGATGTTGACGTGGCGATCTTCTACGGTCGCGGCAACTGGCCGGGCCTGCGCGTGGAAAAACTCTATGCCGAATATCTGCTCCCGGTCTGCTCGCCGCTGCTGCTGACCGGCGAGAAGGCGTTAAAGACGCCGGACGATCTGGCGCGCCACACCCTGTTGCATGATGCTTCGCGCCGCGACTGGCAAACTTATACCCGTCAGTTGGGCGTTAACCTCAATGTTCAGCAGGGGCCGATCTTCAGCCACAGCTCGATGGTGCTGCAGGCGGCGATCCATGGCCAGGGCGTGGCGCTGGCGAACAACGTGATGGCGCAATCGGAGATCGAAGCGGGTCGTCTGGTCTGCCCGTTTAACGATGTGCTGGTGAGTAAAAATGCTTTTTATCTGGTTTGTCATGACAGCCAGGCAGAACTGGGTAAAATAGCGGCCTTTCGTCAGTGGATCCTGGCCAAAGCGGCAAGCGAGCAGGAGAAATTCCGTTTCCGCTACGAACAATAATTCGCGCGCGCAGGGCGCGTATGACTCTTGGGGAAGTAACATGACCAGCCGTTTTATGCTGATTTTCGCCGCAATAAGCGGTTTTATCTTTGTCGCGTTGGGCGCATTCGGCGCGCACGTGTTAAGCAAGTCACTCGGCGTCACCGAGATGAGCTGGATCCAGACCGGCCTTGAGTATCAGGCGTTCCACACCTTAGCGGTGTTCGGTCTTGCGGTGGCGATGCAGCGCCGCATCAGCATCTGGTTTTACTGGAGCAGCGTGTTCCTGGCGCTCGGCACCGTGCTGTTCAGCGGTAGCCTTTACTGCCTCGCGCTCTCCCATTTACGCCTGTGGGCGTTTGTTACCCCGGTCGGCGGCGTCTGCTTCTTAATCGGCTGGGCATTAATGTTAATTGGCGCAATTCGTCTGAAACGTAGGGGCGTTGTTCATGAATAAAGTGGTATTGCTGTGCCGCCCGGGTTTTGAGAAAGAGTGTGCAGCCGAAATTACCGATAAAGCCGGACGCCAGAACGTGTTCGGTTTCGCCCGCGTCAAAGAGAACGCGGGCTATGTCATTTTTGAGTGCTATCAGCAAGAAGATGCCGACAAACTGGCGCGCGAACTGCCGTTCAGCTCGCTGATTTTTGCCCGCCAGATGTTTGTCGTCGGGGAACTGCTGCGTGACCTGCCGCCGGACGATCGCATTACGCCGATCGTTGGCATGTTACAGGGCGTAGTGGAGAAGGGCGGCGATCTGCGCGTTGAAGTGGCCGACACCAACGAAAGCAAAGAGCTGATGAAGTTCTGCCGTAAGTTCACCGTCCCGCTGCGCGGTGCGCTGCGTGAAGCGGGCATCCTCGCGCGCAGCGACTCGGCAACCCGCCCGGTGGTGCATATCTTCTTTATTGCCCCAGGCTGCTGCTACACCGGCTACTCCTACTCTTATAACAACTCACCTTTCTATATGGGCATTCCGCGCCTGAAGTTCCCGTCCGATGCGCCGAGCCGCTCGACGCTGAAGCTGGAGGAGGCGTTTCACGTCTTTATTCCTGCCGATGAGTGGGACGAACGTCTGGCGAACGGCATGTATGCCGTCGACCTTGGTGCCTGCCCTGGCGGCTGGACCTACCAACTGGTGAAGCGCAACATGTGGGTCTCGTCCGTGGATAACGGCCCGATGGCGCAGAGCCTGATGGATACCGGCCAGGTGACCTGGCTGCGCGAAGATGGTTTCCGCTATCGTCCGACGCGCAGCAACATCTCCTGGATGGTGTGCGATATGGTTGAAAAACCGGCCAAAGTAGCGGCGCTGATGGCGCAGTGGTTAACAGAAGGGTGGTGTCGTGAAACCATCTTTAACCTCAAGCTGCCGATGAAGAAGCGCTATGAAGAGGTCTCCAACAATCTCGCCTATATCCAGCAGCAGCTGGATGAGCACGGCATCGCCGCGCAGATCCAGGCGCGTCAGCTCTATCACGATCGTGAAGAGGTGACGGTTCATATTCGCAGAATGTGGGCGGCAGTGGGTGGGCGCAGGGACGAGCGTTAATCCTTCTAAACGGAGCGGTGCTCAAACCCTCGCGCACTGCTCCTGTTCAGATAGCCTGCAATTAAAACCTGCAGGCTTATTTTTTATTTCCCGCCCTGGCTAGCTCTTTAACCAGCGGCAGCATAATCCGCATCACGTCGCGGCTGCGGTGTTCAATTCGCCCCGGCAGCGCCTTATCGATATAGAGCTGGTTATCAAGCCGCGCGCGGTGATAGCTCACGCCATCCGGAAACGCCTTCGATTTTGCCCGCTGCTGGGTGCCAT
The DNA here is from genome assembly GCF_016516575.1 of Kosakonia sp. S57. Taxonomy (NCBI): domain Bacteria; kingdom Pseudomonadati; phylum Pseudomonadota; class Gammaproteobacteria; order Enterobacterales; family Enterobacteriaceae; genus Kosakonia; species Kosakonia sp. S57. The sequence continues at coordinate 66,357 of NZ_JACVUL010000020.1, forward strand.
CTTTATTCCCCAGAGACCAGTTGGCGGCTTCCACCGACAGCACCGGGATCATCGCGTTATCAAACACCTGCGCGTCATGGCAGCAGGGGCTGCGCTTCTCCGCGCCCGCCGGGGCGCTTAACGCCTGAATGCCGTGCGAGCGGGCAATCGCCAGCGCACGGTCGCGCGTCAGTTTGCGCACCGAGGCCGGGGTATTTTTGCCGCTGGTAAAATAGAGTTTGTCGCCAACGATCAGGTTATTGAGGTTAATCACCAGCAGGGTGTTTTTGCGCTCTTTCTCGCTCATGCGATCGAGAAAGCTCTCTGCGCCAAGCTGGCCCTCCTCTTCGCCGCTGGTGGCGACAAAGCGCACGGTGTACTCCGTCGGCGTCGTTTTCAGCGCCTGCGCCAGTTCAAGCATCACGCCAAGCGCGGCAGCATTGTCATCAATCCCCTGCAACGTTAAACCGCCGAGGTTATTATCAACATCGGCATCGCTTTGCGGCGCGTAGGTATCAAGATGCGCCATTACGATAATCTGCTGCGGCACGCGCCCTTCATGGGCGGCGATCACCGAACTGCCGGTCACATTCTGCCAGCTCTGCTGATTATCTTTGGTGCTGTAGCGGTAGCGGGTTTTGAACTTACGGATATCGCTCTGATAACCCATCTGGGAAAACTGCTGCTGGAGATAGTCCGCGCTGAGCATTTCGGCCGGCGTGCCGGTCATGCGGCCGGGAAAGAGGCTGGCGATATGCCGCGCCTGTTCATTTGCCATGTCACCGGGTTGGGAAGAGCGGGCAGCAACCGGAAGGATAAAGCATACGCCGAGCGCCAGGGCAGCGGTACGGAGGCGCAATGCGGAAAACATAGTGAGTCCTTTATGCAGCAAAATTTTAAACGGGCTTAGTATGAAACTGTGACGGAGTTTGCACAATTTCATTTGTCGTTAACCATGCGAAAAATCTCACCTTAAGCACTTTTTGGTATGAGCTTTCCCAGGTCTTTATTCTTTTGCGGAACTACTCATTCCAATTCGTAATTTCATTCGTTCTAACGCGCCCCCTATAGTCCCCCTATTGCTGGCTGTGAGTGAGTTACAACGTTGTGGATTACCTGCCTCTGTTTGCTGCTGTAAAAGACCGCCCTGTTTTGGTGATTGGCGGCGGTGAAATAGCCGCGCGCAAAATCACCTTTTTGCGCCGTGCGGGCGCGCACGTACAGATAGTGGCCAGACGACTCGATCCGCAACTGCAACAGCTTGCCGATGAGCAGGCCATTCACTGGATCGCCACGGAATTTGATGAGTCGCAGCTTGATGCGGTGTTTCTGGTGATCGCCGCAACTAACGATTCTGCGCTTAATCGCCGGGTATTTGACGCCGCCAACGCGCGTCATCGGCTGGTTAACGTGGTGGACGATCAGCCGCTCTGCTCCTTTATTTTCCCCTCTATTGTTGACCGTTCGCCGCTGATCGTCGCCATCTCCTCCGGCGGTAACGCCCCGGTGCTGGCGCGGCTGCTGCGTGAAAAGATTGAGGCGCTACTGCCGGGTAATCTCGGGCGGATGGCGGCGGTGGCCGGGCGCTGGCGCACGCGCATCAAAGCGTTTCGCCGCACCACGGACGATCGCCGTCGCTTCTGGGAAAGCGCCTTTCGCGGGCGTTTCGCCAGCCTGATGGCGGCAGGCGATGAGCCTGCGGCAGAGCGGGCGCTGGAAGCGGAGTTACAACAGCCGGGATCGGCCAGCGGCGAGATTATCCTCGTCGGTGCCGGGCCGGGCGATGCGGGCTTGCTCACCCTGCGCGGTTTGCAGGTGATCCAGCAGGCCGATGTGGTCTTTTACGACCATCTGGTGAGCGATGCGGTGCTGGAGTTAACCCGCCGCGACGCAGAGAAGATCTGCGTTGGTAAGCGGGCGGGCGTGCATGCTGTGCCGCAGCACGAAACCAATCGCATGCTTGTAGAAGCGGCGCAGGAGGGGAAAACCGTGGTGCGCCTGAAAGGCGGCGATCCCTTTATCTTCGGTCGCGGTGGCGAAGAGCTACAGGCGGCGGCTGAAGCGGGCATTCCGTTCCAGGTGGTGCCGGGCGTCACTGCGGCATCGGGCGCGACGGCGTATGCCGGTATTCCGCTGACGCACCGGGATTTCGCCCAGAGCGTCACCTTCGTGACCGGCCACTACAAAGCCGACAGCGCGCCGTTCGACTGGTCGCAGCTGGCGCAAAGCCGCCAGACATTGGCGATCTATATGGGCACCATGAAAGCGGCCGAGATCAGCGCACAGCTGATTGCCCACGGCCGTGAGCGCACCACGCCGGTGGCGGTGATCTCCCGCGGCACGCGTGCCGATCAACAGATTACTACCGGCACATTAGAACAACTTGAGGAACTGGCTACAGGCGCGCCGATGCCCGCCCTGTTAGTGGTGGGTGAAGTGGTTGCGCTTCATCGCGAACTGGCCTGGTTCCAGCAAACGACAGCCACGGCGGCGTTTGACGCTGCCGTGATTAATCTGGCTTAAGGAAGGGATATGGACGAAAAACGACTCACTCACCTGCGACAACTGGAGGCGGAAAGCATCCATATCATTCGCGAAGTGGCCGCCGAGTTTGCCAATCCGGTGATGATGTACTCCATCGGCAAAGACTCCAGCGTGATGCTGCACCTGGCGCGTAAAGCCTTCTATCCGGGCACGCTGCCGTTTCCACTGCTGCATGTCGATACCGGCTGGAAATTCCGCGAAATGTATGAATTCCGCGACCGTACCGCCAAAGCCTACGGCTGCGAGCTGCTGGTGCATAAAAACCCGGAAGGGGTGGCGATGGGTATTAACCCGTTCGTGCACGGCAGCGCGAAACACACCGACATTATGAAAACCGAAGGGCTGAAGCAGGCGCTGAACAAATATGGTTTTGATGCCGCATTTGGCGGCGCGCGCCGTGACGAAGAGAAGTCGCGCGCCAAAGAGCGTATCTACTCCTTCCGCGACCGTTTTCACCGCTGGGACCCGAAAAACCAGCGTCCGGAGCTGTGGCATAACTACAACGGCCAGATCAATAAAGGCGAAAGCATCCGCGTGTTCCCGCTCTCCAACTGGACCGAACTGGATATCTGGCAGTACATCTTCCTGGAAAATATTGAGATCGTGCCGCTCTATCTGGCCGCCGAGCGACCGGTACTGGAGCGCGACGGCATGCTGATGATGATCGACGATGACCGTATCGATCTGCAGCCGGGCGAAGTGATTGAAAAACGCATGGTGCGTTTCCGTACCCTTGGCTGCTGGCCGCTGACCGGCGCGGTGGAGTCCCACGCGCAGACGCTGCCGGAGATCATCGAAGAGATGCTGATCTCAACCACCAGCGAGCGTCAGGGGCGCGTGATCGACCGCGATCAGGCCGGCTCGATGGAGCTGAAAAAACGCCAGGGTTATTTCTAAGGAGCCGCCATGAACACCACTATTGCACAACAAATTGCGGATGAAGGCGGCGTCGAAGCGTACCTGCATGCCCAGCAACACAAAAGCCTGCTGCGTTTTCTTACCTGCGGCAGCGTCGATGACGGCAAGAGCACGCTGATCGGCCGTCTGCTGCATGACACTCGCCAGATCTACGAAGATCAGCTCTCAACGCTGCACAATGACAGCAAACGCCACGGCACCCAGGGCGAGAAACTCGATCTTGCGCTGCTGGTGGATGGCCTGCAGGCCGAGCGCGAGCAGGGCATTACCATTGACGTGGCGTATCGTTACTTCTCCACCGAGAAGCGCAAATTTATTATTGCCGACACGCCGGGGCATGAGCAGTACACCCGCAATATGGCGACCGGTGCCTCTACCTGCGATCTGGCGATCCTGCTGATCGATGCGCGTAAAGGCGTGCTGGATCAGACCCGCCGCCACAGCTTTATCTCCACGCTGCTTGGCATCAAACACCTGGTGGTGGCGGTGAACAAGATGGATCTGGTGGAGTTTAGCGAAGCCACTTTCGATTCTATTCGCCAGGATTACCTCACGTTTGCCGAACAGTTGCCGGGCGATCTCGATATCCGCTTTGTGCCGCTCTCGGCGCTGGAGGGCGACAACGTTGCCAGCCAGAGCGACAAGATGGCGTGGTACAGCGGCCCGACGCTGCTGGAGATGCTCGAAACCGTTGAAATCAAACGCGTGGTAGAGAGCCAGCCGATGCGCTTCCCGGTGCAGTATGTTAACCGTCCGAACCTCGATTTCCGCGGTTTCTCCGGCACGCTGGCCTCCGGCGTGGTCAAGGTCGGGCAGCGCATCAAAGTGCTGCCGTCGGGCGTGGAGTCAACCATCGCACGTATCGTCACCTTTGATGGCGATCTGCAGGAAGCGGGCGCGGGCGAAGCGATTACCCTCGTGCTGAAAGATGAGATTGATATCAGCCGCGGCGATCTGATCCTCGATGCGCAGGAAACACTGCCGTCGGTGCAGCGCGCCTCGCTGGATGTGGTGTGGATGGCAGAGCAGCCGTTGCAGGCGGGCCAGAGTTTTGAGGTCAAAGTAGCAGGCAAGAAAACCCGCGCGCGCATCGACGCCGTGCAGTACCAGGTGGATATCAACAACCTGACCCAGCGCGAAGTGGAAAGCCTGCCGCTGAACGGTATCGGGCTGGTTGACGTCACCTTTGATGAGCCGCTGACCCTCGATCCTTATCAGCAGAACCCGGTGACTGGCGGAATGATCTTTATCGATCGCCTGAGCAACGTCACCGTTGGCGCAGGCATGGTGCGTGAAGTGCACATCGATGCGCAGGTTGTGCCGTCGGAGTTCAGCGCCTTTGAGCTGGAGCTGAACCAGCTGGTGCGTAAACACTTCCCGCACTGGGGCGCGCGCGATCTGCTGGGAGGCAAATAATGGCGCAGCATGACGAAAACGTCGTCTGGCATGCCCATCCGGTAACGCCGCAGCAACGCGAACAGCTCCACGGTCACCGTGGGGTTGTGCTCTGGTTTACCGGGCTTTCCGGCTCCGGTAAATCGACCGTGGCGGGGGCGCTGGAAGAGGCGCTGCACCGCGCGGGCGTCAGCACCTATCTGCTTGATGGCGATAACGTGCGCCACGGGCTGTGCAGCGATTTAGGCTTTAGCGACGCGGATCGTAAAGAGAACATTCGCCGAGTCGGCGAAGTGGCGAAGCTGATGGTTGAATCGGGGCTGGTGGTATTGACCGCCTTTATCTCGCCCCATCGCGCCGAGCGGCAGATGGTGCGTGAACGCCTCGGCGAGGGGCGCTTTATTGAGGTGTTTGTCGATACGCCACTGGCGATTTGCGAAGCGCGCGATCCGAAAGGGTTATACAAGAAAGCGCGCGCCGGTGAGCTGCGTAATTTCACTGGCATTGATTCGATATACGAAGCGCCAGAAGCGGCGGAAGTGCACCTCGATGGCGAACAATTGGTAACAAATTTGGTCAGTCAATTATTAGACCTGCTGCGGCAGGAAGATATTATCAGATCCTGAGACGGTACTGGCGATACACCCACACTTCAGGCTTTAGCGAGTTTGCTTTTCGCGCCGTCTGAACAGGTGTGTATCGCGTTTACCGGTCGTGCAGGCAACAGGATCAGATATGCGTAACAGTCATAACATTACCCTCCCGCGGTCATCGTCTCTTCCCCCGACCGCCGACGAACCCACATGGTCGCTTCCGGGTGCCATCGTGGGTTTTGTCGCATGGCTGCTGGCGCTGGCAATCCCTGTTCTTTTATACGGCTCCAACACGCTCTTTTTTCTTCTCTATACCTGGCCCTTTTTTCTCGCCCTGATGCCGGTCTCGGTGGTGGTGGGAATTGCCCTGCACTCGCTGCTCGACGGTAGGCTGCGTTACAGCTGTGTGGCGACGCTGCTCAGCGTGGCGGCGATGTTTGGCCTCCTTTTCCTCTGGCTGGTGGGCTAAGGCGCGCCATACTTCAAGGTGTAACGCCTGTTAAGGCAATGTGTCCGGGTTCGGATTGCTCAACATTTATGATAAAGTCTGGCGCTTGCGCGGTATCACCCGGCCCCGAAGTGGAGTCTGACGAAAAGTTATGGGATGATGATGCCGTTTTTCAGGGGGCAGGATGGGTAAATTAACGCTGCTTTTGCTGGCTTTGCTGGTCTGGCTGCAATACTCGCTGTGGTTCGGCAAAAATGGTCTGCATGACTACGGCCGCGTCAGCGAAGATGTGGCGGCTCAGCAGGCGACAAACGCAAAACTAAAAGCGCGCAACGATCAGCTGTTTGCCGAAATTGACGATCTCAATGGCGGCCAGGAAGCGATCGAGGAGCGTGCTCGTAATGAGCTGACCATGACGAAACCGGGCGAAACCTTCTATCGTCTGGTACCGGACGCATCAAAGCGCGCGGCGGGCTCAGCGCAGAACACACAAAACACGCAGAATACGCAAACTAGACCATAAACAGTCCCGGGTTAACGAATGGCAACACTCATTCCGGACGTCTGTGCCGTGGTGCCGGCCGCCGGATTCGGCCGCCGCATGCAAACGGAATGTCCAAAGCAGTATCTCTCCATCGGCGATAAAACCATCCTTGAGCACGCGGTCGCCGCGCTGCTCGCCCACCCGTGCGTCAGCCGGGTGATTATTGCTGTCAGCGCGGGCGATGAACGCTTCGCGCAGCTTCCTCTGGCCAATCATCCGCAGATTACGGTGGTAAACGGCGGCGCAGAACGTGCCGACTCGGTGCTGGCAGGCCTGAAAGCCGCTGCCGGTGCGCAGTGGGTGCTGGTGCATGACGCCGCACGCCCCTGCCTGCACCAGGACGATCTCAACCGGCTGCTCGCCCTGCGTGAGACCAGCCGGGTAGGGGGGATCCTCGCCGCGCCGGTGCGTGACACCATGAAACGCGCCGAGCCGGGCAAAACCGCTATCGCTCACACCGTTGAGCGCAATGATTTATGGCACGCCCTGACGCCGCAGTTTTTCCCGCTGGCGTTACTCCACGACTGCTTAACCCGCGCGTTAGATGAAGGCGCTACCATCACCGATGAAGCCTCGGCGCTGGAGTATTGCGGCTATCATCCCGAGCTGGTCGCCGGGCGTGCGGATAATATTAAAGTGACCCGACCCGAAGATTTACGACTCGCAGAATTTTATCTGACCCATGCAGACCTTCAGGAGAAAGCATAATGCGCATTGGACACGGTTTTGACGTACACGCCTTTGGCGGCGCTGGCCCGATTATTATTGGCGGCGTGCGCATTCCCTATGAACAGGGGCTGCTGGCGCACTCCGACGGCGATGTCGCCCTGCATGCGTTAACCGATGCGCTGCTCGGCGCGGCGGCGCTGGGGGATATTGGTAAGCTCTTCCCGGATACCGACCCGGCTTTTAAAGGCGCGGACAGCCGCGAGCTGCTGCGTGAAGCGTGGCGACGCATTCAGGCCAAAGGCTACACGCTTGGCAACGTGGATGTGACCATCATTGCGCAGGCACCGAAAATGTTGCCGCATATTCCGCAGATGCGCGTCTTTATCGCCGAAGATCTCGGTTGCCATATGGATGACGTTAACGTCAAAGCCACCACTACAGAGAAGCTCGGTTTCACCGGGCGCGGCGAAGGCATTGCCTGTGAAGCGGTGGCGCTGTTAGTGAAGGCGGCGAAATGACGGAATTTGATAATCTCACCTTCCTGCACGGTAAGCCTGGCGGCAATGGCATCCTGAAGGCCAGCCCAGAGGATTTCGTCGTGGTAGAGGATCTGGGCTTCGAGCCAGACGGCGAAGGTGAGCATATTCTGGTACGAATTCTGAAAAATGGCTGCAATACGCGTTTTGTTGCTGACGCTTTAGCGAAATTCCTTAAAATTCATGTGCGTGAAGTGAGCTTCGCCGGTCAAAAAGATAAGCATGCCGTAACGGAACAGTGGCTTTGTGCCCGCGTACCGGGTAATGGTATGCCGGATCTCAGCCAGTTCACGCTCGAAGGCTGCAAAGTGCTGGAGTATGCCCGCCATAAACGCAAACTGCGTCTCGGCGCGCTGAAAGGCAACGCCTTTACGCTGGTGCTGCGGGAAGTGAGTGACCGCGCAGAGGTTGAATCACGCTTAAAGGCTATCGCAGAACAGGGCGTACCCAACTATTTTGGCGCACAGCGTTTTGGCATTGGCGGTAGCAACCTGCAAGGCGCGCTGCGCTGGGCGCAAAGCGATGCGCCGGTTCGCGATCGTAACAAACGCAGTTTTTGGTTGTCCGCCGCGCGCAGTGCGTTGTTTAATCAGGTGGTCAGCGAGCGGCTGAAGAGACCGGACTTCAATCAAGTTGTTGTCGGCGATGCGCTACAATTAGCGGGTCGCGGCAGCTGGTTCGTGGCGACCACTGAGGAGCGCGACGAGTTACAGCCGCGTGTCGATGCGAAAGCACTGATGATTACCGCGCCGCTGCCGGGTCGCGGCGAGTGGGGAACACAGGACGCGGCGCTGGAGTTTGAGCAGCGGGCAGTTGCTGATGCGCCAGAGTTACAGACGCTGCTGGTGAGAGAAAAAGTGGACGCTGCGCGCCGTGCGATGTTGCTCTATCCGCAGGCGCTCAGCTGGAACTGGTGGGATGACGCCACCGTCGAGGTACGTTTCTGGCTACCGGCGGGGAGTTTTGCCACCAGTGTGGTCAGGGAACTTATCAACACATCGGGTGATTATGCGAATATTGCTGAGTAACGATGACGGGATCCACGCGCCGGGTATCCAGACGCTGGCCCGTGCTCTTAGGGAGTTTGCCGACGTTCAGGTCGTGGCTCCCGATCGTAACCGCAGCGGTGCGTCTAATTCGCTGACGCTCGAATCTTCGCTTCGTACTTTTACCTTCGATAACGGCGACATCGCCGTGCAGATGGGCACGCCGACGGACTGCGTCTTTCTCGGCGTGAATGCATTAATGCGCCCGCGCCCGGATGTGGTGGTTTCAGGCATCAACGCCGGGCCAAACCTCGGCGATGATGTTATCTACTCCGGTACCGTTGCCGCCGCGATGGAGGGCCGCCACCTCGGCTTTCCGGCGCTCGCCGTCTCTCTTAATGGTCACACCCACTATGAAACCGCCGCTGCGGTCACCTGCGCCATCCTGCGTGGGCTGAGCCGCGAGCCGCTGCGCACCGGGCGGATTTTGAATATCAACGTCCCGGATCTGCCGCTGAGTGAGATCAAAGGCATTCGCGTGACGCGCTGCGGCAGCCGCCATCCCGCTGACCAGGTGATCCCGCAGCAGGATCCGCGCGGCAATACCCTCTACTGGATTGGCCCGCCGGGGGAGAAGTGCGATGCCGGTCCCGATACCGATTTCGCCGCCGTTGATGAGGGTTATGTTTCCGTTACGCCGCTGCACGTGGATTTGACCGCCTACAGTGCACAAGAGGTGGTATCAGGTTGGTTGGATCGCGCCGGGGTGAATACGCAATGGTAAGCAAACGCATCCAGGATCTTCTCAATCAGCTACGCGCGCAGGGCATCAAAGATGAACAGGTGCTTGAGGCGCTGTCGCGGGTGCCGCGCGAGAAATTTATCGACGAGGCGTTTGAACACAAAGCGTGGGAAAACGTCGCGCTGCCCATTGGTCAGGGGCAAACCATCTCCCAACCCTATATGGTTGCGCGCATGACGGAGCTGCTTGAGCTGACGCCCGATTCGCGCGTGCTGGAGATTGGCACCGGTTCCGGTTACCAGACGGCGATCCTCGCGCATCTGGTGCACCATGTCTGCTCCGTTGAGCGGATTAAAGGGCTGCAGTGGCAGGCGCGCCGCCGCCTCAAGCAGCTCGATCTGCACAATGTCTCCACGCGTCACGGTGATGGCTGGCAAGGATGGCAAGCACGCGCGCCATTTGACGCTATTATTGTGACAGCCGCTCCGCCTGAAATTCCCGCCGCGCTGATGTCGCAGCTGGATGATGGCGGCATTCTCGTTTTGCCCGTGGGCGACGAACTCCAGCAGTTGAAGCGGGTTCGTCGGCGGGGAAGCGAATTTATTATCGATACCGTTGAAGCCGTGCGCTTTGTTCCGCTGGTACGCGGTGAGTTGGCCTGAGTTACAGATTTATCCTGGGTATTTCGGGCCATAACAGCGTATTGTGGGCAAATTTGCCGTCGACCTTCGCGGTTATCTTTAAGTCATTGGTAATTTACATAATATTGGGGGAAAAATGAGCGCGGGAAGCCCGAAATTCACCGTACGCCGTGTCGCGGCATTGTCACTGGTTTCGCTTTGGCTGGCAGGGTGTTCAAATTCCAACAATACTCCGGCACCGGTCAGTTCCGTAGGCGGAAGCGCCAGCGGCAGCGACAACTCAGGCATGCTCATTACGCCGCCGCCTGCCATGAGCACTAACGCACAGCAGCCGCAAATGCAGCAAGTCCAACCGGTACAGCCTGTTCAACCCGTACAGCCGGTGCAGCCAATGCAGTCTCAACCTGTCCAGGCACAGCCGGTACAGACGGTAGATGGTCACATTGTCTATAACCGCAAATACGGCAATATCCCGAAAGGGAGCTACACTGGCGGCAGCACCTATACCGTAAAACGGGGCGATACCCTCTTCTATATTGCCTGGATCACCGGCAACGATTTCCGTGACCTTGCACAGCGCAACAACGTGGCTGCGCCGTATGGTTTGAACGTCGGCCAGACGTTGCAGGTAGGGAATGCATCTGGTACACCTATCACAGGTGGAAATGCAATAACGCAGGCTGATGCATCGGAACAAGGAATAGTCTCAAAAACTGCGCAAAATTCAACCGCGGTGGTTGCTTCGAAACCGACAATTACGTATTCTGAGACTTCAGGTGAACAAAGTGCTAATAAAATGTTGCCGAACAACAAGCCTGCGACACCTGTCACAGCGCCTGTTACGGCACCTTCCGTTAGTACAACAACCGAACCGACTGTCAGCAGTACAACAACCAGCTCGCCGATTTCAACCTGGCGCTGGCCAACTGAAGGCAATGTTATCGATAACTTCTCTGCCACCGAGGGTGGTAACAAGGGTGTCGATATCGCAGGCAGTAAAGGACAGGCTATCATCGCGACCGCAGATGGACGCGTAGTATATGCCGGTAACGCACTGCGCGGTTACGGTAATCTTATCATCATAAAACACAACGATGATTACCTGAGCGCCTACGCCCATAACGACACAATGCTGGTCCGGGAACAACAAGAAGTGAAGGCGGGGCAAAAAATAGCGACTATGGGTAGCACCGGAACCAGCTCTACACGCTTGCATTTTGAAATTCGTTACAAGGGGAAATCCGTAAACCCGCTGCGTTATTTGCCGCAGCGATAAATCGGTGCAAAGCAGGTGAGGTCATTCTCACTTATTCCGTTGCAGTGAGCGCAGATGCCGCTGCAACGGAGGTAAATGAGAATGCGTCAGGTGTTTTGCCCAGGGATCACGGGTAGGAGCCACTTTATGAGTCAGAATACGCTGAAAGTTCATGATTTAAATGAAGACGCGGAATTTGATGAGAACGGAACAGAGGCTTTTGACGAAAAAGTCTTGGTAGAAGAGGAACCCAGTGATAATGACCTGGCTGAAGAAGAGCTGTTATCGCAGGGTGCAACACAGCGTGTTTTAGACGCGACTCAGCTTTATCTTGGGGAAATTGGGTACTCCCCGCTCTTGACGGCCGAAGAAGAAGTTTATTTTGCACGCCGTGCACTACGAGGTGATGTAGCCTCCCGCCGTCGCATGATCGAGAGTAACCTGCGTCTGGTGGTGAAGATTGCCCGTCGATACAGCAATCGTGGTCTGGCTCTGCTGGATCTGATTGAAGAGGGCAACCTGGGGCTGATCCGCGCCGTTGAAAAATTTGACCCTGAACGTGGGTTCCGTTTCTCAACTTACGCGACCTGGTGGATTCGTCAGACCATCGAGCGGGCTATCATGAACCAAACCCGCACCATTCGTCTGCCGATTCACATCGTCAAAGAGCTGAACGTCTATCTGCGTACCGCGCGTGAGTTGTCCCATAAACTGGACCACGAACCGAGCGCAGAAGAGATTGCTGAACAGTTAGATAAACCTGTTGATGATGTCAGCCGTATGCTGCGTCTCAACGAGCGCATTACTTCAGTTGATACGCCGCTGGGCGGTGATTCTGAAAAAGCGCTACTGGACATCCTGGCCGATGAAAAAGACAACGGCCCGGAAGACACCACGCAAGACGATGATATGAAACAGAGCATCGTCAAATGGCTGTTCGAACTGAACGCCAAACAGCGTGAAGTGCTGGCACGTCGTTTCGGTCTGCTGGGTTATGAGGCTGCGACACTCGAAGATGTAGGCCGTGAAATTGGTCTCACTCGTGAACGTGTTCGCCAGATTCAGGTTGAAGGTCTGCGTCGTTTGCGCGAAATCCTGCAAACGCAAGGGCTGAATATCGAAGCGCTGTTCCGCGAATAAACACCCTTTCTCGTCAAAAAGGCCGGTCGTAAAGACTGGCCTTTTTTCTTTTCTGCTACCCGGCAAGCGCCGTTTCATGCAGATGCCGCCACATAAGCTTCCCGGCATCTTTCTCAAACACCACCGTTGACCAGCGCTGATGCGCCAGCTGTTCCGGCAATTGCTGTGTTTCACGGTAGCGCAGCACCGCGCCACTTTCCCACTCTGCCAGCAATTCGACATCATCCACACGAATACTAAGCCCCGTGCGCGCCGCGCGCTGTGCCTGGAAAAAGTTGACCAGCGCTGGCTTATCAAGCGTCGCTCCGCCTGGGGTAATCATGGTGAACGCGTCACTAAAGCGCGCCATCAGCGCCGCGCCGTCGCCTTCGCCACGGCCCAGCCACGATTCAATGGCGATGTGGGCATCGATAATCTCCGTCGTATAAACCTTCATGGTTGCTCCTGTTTTAGCTGTTGCAGGGTGTATTGGTTATCAAGGCGCAGCGCGCCTAAAAGCGGGAAAAGCGTAATTATGGCAGCGAGGATAAATGTCCCGCGATAGGCGATAAGAATCGGTAGTGCGTGCTGCAGCAGGCCGAGAACAAACGCCAGCAGCGTGGCACCGATAAAAAAGCTCAGCTGACGGTTAAGATTCCACAGCGCGCTGGCATCCGGCATCGCCTGATTATCGATGGTGAGAAAAGCGCAGCTCTGCGCGGTGCTGCTGCACAGGCTTCCGCCCGCGCCCATCAGTGCAAAGCTTGCAATAAGCATCGCCAGCGGTGTCGACGGGGTAACAAACAGCAGCATCATAATGCCCACGGCCTGCAGCAGAGCGCCGATCATCACCAGCGGGCGCGGGCCGAGGCGATTGAAATAGCGGCCGGTCACGGAGATCGCCAGTGCGGAAGCCAGGGACCACGGCACCATTAACGCGCCGGTCACCGCAGGCGTGAGCCCCATCATGCGCTGCAAATAGAACATCCCCACCACGCTGACGCCAATAAACATCCCCGGCACGCAGAGGTAGATAAGCATCGCGAAGCGCAGCAGTGAATTCTTCAGCAAAGAGAGATCGAGCAGCCGACGCGAAACGGCGGGCTTTGCCTCCTCTTTCAGCCAGCACCCGGCCAGCAGCAGCGTCAGCAGTGCCAGCGGTAGCGTGACGAAGAAGATCCAGCGCCAGCCGAGCAGTTCCACCAGCAGCCCACCGACAGCAGGTGAACAGGCGGGGGCGAGCAAGGCCACCAGCATCACGGCAGAGGAGATCTTTGCCCGCTCATGAGGTTTGAACTGCTGCCAGGCAAGGGCTTGCCCGACCGGGATCAGCAACCCGCCGCCTAACCCCTGCACTACGCGCCAGGTAATCAGGCTGCCCAGTGAGCCAGCAAAACCCGCCGCCAGCCCCGCCGCGCTGAAGAGTAACAGCGACAGCATAAAGAGCCGCCGTGCGCCGATAAAGCGCGTCAGCAGGGCGCTGAAGAGGATCGCCACCGTCAACCCGGCGATATAGCCATTGCTTACCCACGCCAGCGCGGAGACCGACGCCTGCAGGCTCTCTGCCATCGCCGGAAAGGCGACACTGGCGATAAACATATTGATCAAGTCGAGAAAAAAGCCCAGCAGATAGACCACCGCGACTTTGTTGCGATACCTCATTTTTCCTCCTTCTGTGCGGAGCGCTACTGTAGCCGCTGGCCGAAAGGGGATAAACGGCGCGGGTGGCGATATACTGTCAAACCTGTTTTGACAATCACGAGAGAAGCGATGCTCAATTTGCAACGCGTCGCCATGTTTATCGCCGTCGTCGACACCGGCAGCTTTACCGCCGCGGCCGCCACGCTCGGGCAGACCAAGGCGGTAATCAGTTTTAATATCCGCCAGCTTGAGGATTCGCTGGGCGTGGCGCTGCTGCTACGCTCCACCCGCCGCTTAACGCTCACTGAGGCGGGGAGCCTGTTTTATCAGCGCGGCGTGGCGCTGTTACGGGACGCCGAAAATTTGCAGGATGAGGTGCAGGCAAACCATATTGGCCTGAGCGGCGAGTTGCGCATTACCACCACGCCGGAGTATGGCGCGCAGGTGGTGATCCCGGCGCTGGCCGCTTTCAGCGAGCGTCACCCGATGCTGCGCATTCGCCACGTCTCCTCGTCCCATCACGCGGATCTGATTAGTGAGCGTTTCGATGTCGCTATTCGCCTCGGCACACTGGCAGACTCCCGCTATCACGCGGCACTGATTTCACGCTTCGATATTCTTCCTGTCGCCGCGCCGCAGTGGCTTAGCCAGCACCCGATTACGACGCTGCACGCCCTGGCGCACGCGCCGTGGATTATTCATGAGCGGCTTGCTTCCCCGCTGCGCTGGCAGGTCAATGACACGGCAGGGAACGGGGAAACGCTGGAGATAAAGCAGCCCGCGCGTATCTTCGCTGACAGCGCGCAGGCGCTGATGTCGTTTGCCCTTGCCGGCTGTGGCGTGGCGCTGCTGCCAGCGTGGCTGGTGCAAAGCGCGCTGGCTGAAGGGCGGCTGGTGCATCTGTTGCCGGAGTGGAGGTTTGCGCCGCAGGGCGTTTACGCGGTGTATGCCGATACGCAGCATCTCTCTGCCAAAGTGCGCGCGCTGGTCGATTTTTTGCGCCAGTGGGTGGCGCAGGAGGAGGTTGCCGGATGACATTAGCGCCATCCGGCAGCGTTTTTTAGACGAGGTTTTTTAAACGGTAGATCCACTCCAGCGCCTGACGCGGTGTCAGGCTGTCCGGATCGAGATTCTCCAGCGCTTCCACCGCCGGGTTGGTCTCTTCCGCCGGAGCAAGCAGCGACATCTGCGTGCCATCAATCTGTGTGCCCGCTGCACTCGGCGAAAGGCTCTCCAGCTCCCGCAGTTTGCCGCGCGCGCGCTTGATCACCTCTTTCGGCACGCCCGCCAGCGCCGCGACCGCAAGGCCGTAGCTCTTGCTCGCCGCGCCATCCTGCACGCTGTGCATAAAGGCGATGGTATCGCCATGCTCAATCGCGTCGAGGTGCACATTCGCCACGCCCTCCATCTTCTCTGGCAGCTGCGTCAGCTCAAAGTAGTGGGTGGCAAACAGCGTCAACGCTTTGATCTTATTCGCCAGATTCTCCGCACAGGCCCACGCCAGCGACAAGCCGTCATAGGTTGACGTCCCGCGGCCTATCTCATCCATCAGCACCAGGCTGTTCTCGGTGGCGTTATGCAGGATGTTGGCGGTTTCGGTCATCTCAACCATAAAGGTCGACCGCCCGCTTGCCAGATCGTCCGCCGCGCCGACGCGGGTGAAGATGCGGTCAATCGGGCCAATCTCGACTTTTTGCGCCGGGACATAGCTGCCGATGTAGGCCAGCAGGGTAATCAGCGCAGTCTGGCGCATATAGGTACTTTTACCGCCCATATTCGGGCCGGTGATAATCAGCATCCGGCGCTGCGGCGAGAGGTTCAGCGGGTTAGCGATAAACGGCTCTTTCAGCACCTGCTCCACCACCGGGTGACGTCCTTCGCTGATGCGGATGCCCGGTTTGTCACTGAAGGTCGGGCAACAGTAGTTCAGGGTGTCGGCGCGTTCAGCAAGGTTGATCAGCACATCCAGCTCTGCCAGCGCGGCGGCGCTCTGTTGCAGGTCGCCGAGGTGCGGCATCAGCAGATCGAACAGCTCTTCATAAAGCTGCTTTTCCAGCGCCAGCGCTTTCCCCTTCGAGGTGAGGACTTTGTCTTCATACTCTTTCAGTTCAGGAATGATGTAGCGCTCGGCGTTTTTCAGCGTCTGGCGGCGCACATAGTGGATCGGTGCCAGGTGGCTCTGCCCACGGCTGATCTGAATAAAGTAGCCGTGCACCGCGTTATAGCCCACTTTCAGGGTATCGAGGCCAAGACGCTCGCGCTCGCGGATCTCCAGCCGGTCGAGATAATCCGTCGCGCCATCGGCGAGGCTGCGCCACTCATCCAGCTCAGCATGGTAGCCAGGGGCAATGACGCCGCCGTCGCGCACCAGCACCGGTGGGGCTTCAATAATGGCGCGCTCGAGCAGTTCACGCAGTTCGCTGAACTCGCCCATTTTCTCACGCAGCGCCTGTACCGGCGCGCAGTCGACGTCAGCCAGCTGCGTGCGCAGCTCCGGCAGTTGCTGAAAGGCGTAGCGCATACGCGCCAGGTCACGCGGGCGGGCGGTACGCAGCGCCAGACGTGCCAGAATACGCTCCAGATCGCCCACCTGGCGCAACACCGGTTGCAGCTCGGCGGCGCGATCCTGTAATGCGCTGATGGTTTGCTGACGCTCGGTAAGCACTTTCGTATCGCGCACCGGCATGTGCAGCCAGCGTTTCAGCATGCGGCTGCCCATCGGTGTGACGGTGCGGTCGAGCACCGAGGCCAGCGTGCTTTCAATCCCGCCAGCAAGGTTCTGAGTGATCTCCAGATTACGGCGCGTCGCGGCATCCATAATAATGGTGTCCTGTTGACGCTCCATAGTAATAGAACGGATATGGGGCAGGGCGGTACGTTGCGTATCTTTGACATACTGCAACAGGCAACCGGCGGCGCACAGGCCGCGCGCGGCGTTCTCAACGCCGAAGCCAATCAAATCACGGGTGCCAAACTGCATATTGAGCTGCTGGCGGGCGGTGTCGATTTCGAACTCCCACAGCGGGCGGCGGCGTAACCCGCGGCGGCCTTCAATCAGCGCGGTTTCCGCAAAATCTTCCGCATAGAGCAGCTCAGCAGGGTTAGTACGTTGCAGTTCAGCAGCCATGGTTTCACGGTCGGCGGGTTCGCTGAGGCGAAAACGCCCGGAGCTAATATCCAGCGTTGCATAACCAAACCCTTTGCTATCCTGCCAGATGGCGGCGAGCAGGTTATCCTGGCGCTCCTGCAGCAGTGCTTCATCGCTGATGGTGCCCGGCGTGACGATGCGTACGACCTTGCGCTCCACCGGCCCTTTGCTGGTGGCCGGATCGCCAATCTGCTCGCAAATCGCCACCGATTCGCCGAGGCTGACCAGTTTTGCCAGGTAGTTCTCCACCGCATGATGCGGCACGCCCGCCATCGGGATCGGCTCCCCGGCAGAGGCTCCGCGTTTGGTCAGAGAGATATCCATCAGCTGCGACGCGCGTTTCGCATCGTCATAAAAGAGCTCATAGAAGTCGCCCATACGATAGAAAAGCAGAATGTCCGGATGCTGCGCTTTCAGCTTCAGGTACTGCTGCATCATTGGAGTGTGCGCGTCGAGGTTGTCTGTCGTACTCATCAGTTAGTGATGTCCATCTTCTTGAAAAATAATGAGTCAGTGATGTTTGTTGTTCTCATCGCTTATCACTTTCCTCACCGGAACTCATGAAATTGCATCGCGGTTCATGAAGGCGTAGCGAGCATGATAACGGACTCTGTGGGGCAGGAAAACAAGCGTGCGCGAAGCGGTTATTGAAAGCGACAGGAATGATAAAGCCAGATGATCAATGTAGAGCTGATAACGGCGAAAATCGTGGTTTACATCCCTCCTGTAACGCTGCCGGGGTAAACTCTTTTTTCTACCTTTACATAGCCCTCTGAGGGAGAGGCTCCCTCAGGTCAAAATTGGCCGCCTGGATTAGTCTGTTGGCAGGCAGCAAACGAAGCGTTGCGATTATTAAAAAGCCGTAACCACACCATTGTCTCCCCGTCGCTGGATTTTGCGCCAGTGAGCTATTTATTTCATTAAACGGGGGAAAAGTTTAAGCCCGTTGAGATAATTAATTTCTCTTAACTGATTCCCCGCATAGCTTTCATAATTATCCAGTTGATGGGCGAATGAATTACTGACGGACGCAGGCGCATAAGGAAAGTCGCTACCGTAAAGGATATGTCCCGGCTCTGCAAAGGCCAGCAGACTTTTCAAAGCGACGTGACTACTGGACAACGCAGTGTCGAAGTAAAACTTTTTCATCTCCCCGAGCATCTCATTTTTGCTAAGCATCGGGTGCAGTCCGGGTAATAACTCAGCAAATCGATATGAAGCGTAAGGCAAAAATCCTCCTGCATGAGAAAGGATCACGTTGATATTTTGACAACGCTTCATTACACCTTCTACAACCATATGTATCGCTGTCCGGGTGGTGTCCATCGGATAATCAATTACCGGGCCGGGAATACCAGGTATTGATGCCATCGGTGGTTTGGCCGGGTGGATAAACACAACAGCAGAACGACGATTTAATTCATCCCATACAGAACTGAAACGCTCGTCTCCTAAATATATTCCCTGATAGTTAGTCATCAGCACTACACCATCAGCATCTAAATGCTCATAGGCATAATTAATTTCAGACAGCGAAGCATCAATATCTGGCAATGGTAAGGTTATAAAATTACCAAAACGCCCAGCCATTTTCTGCACCAGATCGGCAGTATATTCATTAACCTTTCTGGCCATATCAATCATGCTCTTACCGTGCCACCCAGTAATACTGGGGGCAGTAAGAGAGAGAATACCTGTAGCGATCTGATTATCGTCCATAAAATTAATAGCAAGCTCTGGTGTCCAGGCTGGGCTTTTCCATCCGGATGGATCTCCGCCATGTTTAGCCAGTTCATCGGCCCAGAAAGGAGGGACCACGTGCTGATGAACATCAATACGATTTGAATAGGTCATACTATTTACCTTTTACGTCAGGAGGGAAATGGACTGCGTATTGAAATATATTAAGAGTGACATTTTAATCACTCAAATAGATTGATATCATGGAACAATAACTTTAAATAATCGTTTGGTATCTGGTGAAAAGGCATGGAACTCCGTCACTTACGCTATTACGTTGCGCTTGTCGAAGAGAAACACTTTGGTAAAGCGGCTGAGAGATTGCATATTGTGCAACCGGCATTAACCAAACAAATACAGGCGCTTGAAGAACTTATTGGTACCACTTTATTAATCAGGAACAGCCGGCGGCTCTCTTTAACCAAAGCTGGTGAGTTGTTTTACCATGAAGCCATAAAAACGCTAAGGCAGGCTGACTCTGCCGTAGAACTGGCTCAGAGGGCAGGGAAAGGATTGATCGGCGTGATCCGTATTGGCTACGTTGGTAACGCAGCACTTAGCGGCATGTTGTCGCATTATCTCTTTCAATACCGCTTACATTATCCTGATGTGGAAGTTTATTTAGAAGAAATGTCACCATGGGAAATTTGTGAAGCCATTCTGAATGAAGAACTGGATGTATCATTCGCGACAGATTTTAATAATAACTTGTCTGAACATTTGCTTGCACACAAACTTATGTCATGGCACTGGGTAGTAGGGATGAGAAAAGACCATCCTCTGGCAGCGAATAAATATATTTCACGTGAGCAGCTAAAAGATCAGTCATTTGTCGTATATAGCGACGAAAGAAACGATAGTGTACAAATTAGTATTTTGCAACGATTACTGGGGACGGTTCCTGTAATATCACACCAGGCTAAAAATACAATAGCCACTTTGACGTTAACCGCTGCAGGATATGGTCTTGCATTATTGCCATGTACATTAGTCAATATCAAAATGGCCGGGATGACATACCGTGAAATACTTGATTTTCCGGACCGAATGACAATGGAGCTGTTTTATAGAAAAAATGAATCCAACCCCGTGGTGAATTCACTTTTACGGGTCGCATCAGATATGGATATTTCTTTTGTTAATGAAAATGCATAGATTATGTAAAAGCTATTAAAGTTTCTGTTTTGCCATCCTGATTTTTAAGAAGTAAGGGAAGTAGGGAATAAGACCGCGTTATTCTGCGCCCTCTCATTTTTAGTTGTGCCATTCTGCGTGATGCGGTTCAATATTAATGATCGTTATGAAATAGTTTATTGATTAACGGCTGATTAAGGTCGTTTTCTATTGTGACATTCTATAAAAAATTTAGTTATAAAATATGAAATGCGTAATAAATTATTTACGATTTTATCCTTTCGGGTCGGTAAAAAATAAGTTAACGCTTTACATTGTGTTTATTATGTGATTTTGACTCTTTATTTTCAGTAACTTACGAATTTTTTACAAACGAAAGTCTTCTCTCCGTCACCATTTTTAACTGACACCGACTATTAACGTTAAAAAAAATGAAGAAGCAGATTTATAGTTAGAAATAGCGTTTCAATATTAAATTATCCATAGCTCATGCCTATTGAATGTCACGTTTAGACAGTTTTTAACGATCAATTTATAAACTCTCTTCCCTGTACGCCGATATAACCTGTGACGTTCTTTCATTTGAATGGTATATCCGCAAACTTACTAAGGGAATAATATGAGAAATGATTCGCACGCAGTCAAAACAACAGGCATGAGTATCAGAAATAAAATCATGATCTCTTTTGGCGTATTGTTGTTATTACTTGCTTTAATTTCCGGTAATGCGCTTTATCGTCTCAGTGAAGCAAAAGGGAATATCACCGAGATTGTTACGGAGGTCTACCCGACAACCGCGCTGGCAAACGATCTGATACGCCAGGTTAATAACACCAGTGCTTTACTGCTTAACGCGCTGCTTGAAAAAGATCCAATAAATAAAAGGAACATGGTTAGTGAGCTTACGGAGCAGTCCCGTAAAATAAGTGCGTTATATACCGAGCTGAGCAGAGCAGCGGATGATGAACAATCACAATTGATGCTTGAGCAAATTAAGCAGGCTCGTGCCACGTATATTCAGTCGCGTAGCAAAGTGATTGAGATTATTGAATCAAATCCCGATGCGGCCATTGATGAGTACAATGCCAGAACGCGCGATTACACAACGCAGTACATCAGCAAAATTAGCGAATTTATTAAGCTGCAACGCAATCAGATGCAGGGCTCCTATGACGATTTCCTGGCTGACTACAGCCAAAGTAAGCTCATCATGTTAATCATCTCGCTTATTAGCCTTGCCTTTGGCGTAACCACCGCAATGGTGATGGCAAAGAATATTGTTAACCCGATTCGCCAGGTCGTGGATGCCGCTCAGCGCATAGCCAGAGGCGATCTCGGCCATGAGATCACTGTCATTTCCAAAGATGAGACCGGGCTGTTAACCAGCGCCATCATCAATATGCAGGAGGAACTGAAAAAGATCGTCGCGGAGATACGCTCAGGAGCGGAAAACATTGCCACCGGTGCTTCGCAGATCATGGCCGGGACGCGCGATCTCTCGGCGCGTACTGAAGAGCAGGCCAGTTCGGTTGAGCAGACCGCTGCCTCGATGGAGCAGATATCATCGACGGTTAAAAACACGGGCGACAATACCGCTAACGCCTCGCAGCTCTCCGAAAGGGCAAGCCATGCCGCTAAAGATAATGGCAGGCTGATGACCTCGCTCACCGAGGAGATCCATAACATCAGCAGTTCAGCCGATAAGATGTCAGACATCATCAACCTGATTGACTCGATTGCCTTCCAGACCAATATCCTCGCGCTTAATGCCGCTGTGGAAGCGGCCCGCGCTGGCGAACATGGCAAAGGATTCGCCGTCGTGGCGCAGGAAGTGCGTAACCTCGCGCAAAAAACGGCGAACTCATCAAAAGATATCCGCACGCTGATAGAGAACTCGACGCAGCAGAGCAACCGCGGGTTGGAGATGGTGCGTCAGGTAAACAGTAAGATGGATGAAATGGTGTTGAACGTTGATAACGTTTCGGAAATTTTAAAAGAGATCGAGCGCGCAAGCCTCGAACAGAGCGACGGCGTTCAGCAAATCAACATTGCTATCGGGCAGATTGATACCACCACTCAGCAAAACGCCTCGCTGGTTGAAGAGTCCGTTGCTGCCTCAGAAATGCTTAATGAGCAGGCGCGAGTGATGAAAGATCTGGTCAGCGTCTTCAAACTGGAACGCACGGCCAGTTGAGTCAGCGGCGATTGTGACGCAAGGGAGTTTCACTCTCTTACACTTGAAAACATTTAATAGTTACTCTGTAAAACTTATAGAAACTGAATGATGTATGGTTTCACTTTGACCGTGATGTGTATTTGCCGTTCCCACCCCAAGGAACGGCTTTTTTTTGCCTGCTCTTTTTGATCTGCACCCTCCTGGTTTGCATTCATTAAGGCAACAGACATTGGCAGTTTGTCGTGACCAGAAGTGATATCATTCGCTCACTCATTACTAAGGCGTTATGTTCCAAAAGCGATCTTTTGCAGGCTAATGAAAGCGCGCATTTAGGGGACGTTATGAATCTTCATAAAAAAGAGTTTGTTCTCTCGGTTATTAATAATGAGTCACTACGGGAAGGAAAGATCATGGAATGTGATCAGCCACTGCTATCGCTTATATAGAAATCAGGAGAGCAAAATGATCCCTTACGATAAAGAAATAAAATCAAAAGCAGATTTTCTGGCTTTTCTTACGTTATACAACCAGGATCTCAAATCATGTCCAGAAGAGTGGGCTAATCGGGATCTCCCCTCTTTTTTGGATGCGCTACAGGGGTGGGTCGAAGACATGGAACAGTATTATATCAATACAAAACAAGAGGTTCCGTTAGGCATAAACTGGAAGGTTCTCTACGATATGCTTATGGCTGCCAGGGTATATGAATAGGTACTGATTTTGTGTGTGTTTGGTTGATATCGACGGGGGAAGGAGCATGAGTGATAATTTTGGATATATGGAGTATGATTTTTCAAGGCTTAATAAAATCAAAACATTAGAACCAAAGGAAGCAAAAGAGGATTTCCTCCGGCATTATCATGTTATGAAAAATTATAAATCTAAATGTACCCTTCACTTTACCGATGTGAATAAAGTACTCATACATGAAAAATATCTTGTGATGAATAATGAGCCTCGTCGTAAAGGTAAAGTTATTTTTTTTACTGGTAATGTTGTAGTCACTCATAAAGAAGATTTACTGGCATGGATTGCTGAGCCGATAAAGCGGCATGACCTTATTATTCCTTTATTGATTATCCCTGTCGTTGAAAATCCTCATCCTGACTACATTCTGGCAACCCAGGAAGACCCGGTCTTCGAATTTTTAGTGCCTATTGAATAATGTCAGATTTTATAATTATAAATTGCAACGCTGAGAGTGAGCCTTATGAGGTTTATAGAACAGACTGTGTTAAACGAGTGGAAAAATCTTGGCGCAATAGTTAGTCACGATTCTTTATCAATGGTGTTTTCTGAAATCCTTGAGTCTCTTCCCTGGATGGCTGGTCATATTGACTTTAGCCAGCTAAATCTAATAAGCGCTTCGCTACGTTCACTCTCTGATGACAATGGTGATTTAGAAAGTGAGAAAGTAAAAAAATGGATAACTACTGCCGGGGCCGTTGAAGGTGAGCACATTGCTTTTTGGTATTCACAGAAGCAACCTTGCGTGATATGTAGCGCTGATTTTGCCTTGAAAAATATCGATACAGCATACTGGGGGGTACCTGGTTGGAACTATATGTTTTGGTGCTCACAAAAAAATGGCGTTATTGTGCCAAATTATAAAAAAATTCTTTGCTATGACTCAGCCGACCAACTCGTATTGGTAACAACAGAATAAATGTTGTGGCGGTCATGATATTGTCGGCAATAATTCATAGCATGAGCCTGAATTTAATTAATGAAAACGATTATGCACAAGGATCTCTATGAGCTACATCGATGGCTTTGACCACGAAATAATTGGCACCCTTGGCTATCTGCCCATCTACCACCCGCTGGAAACCATCGAGGGCGACGGCGGCTGGGGAGCGTATGACTTCAGTGCCACGCCGCAAAACCTTGTGTTGGGCGGGGGGAGTGGCGAGCATCCGGGGCTGGTGGTGCATCACTTGCCGACGCTTGCCGCGCGCTTCTTATTAGATAGCCTGACCGAGGCGCAAGCGGAGACCTTAAGCCGCGACGAGAGCGAATATGTCGACGAGCTTTATTACGCTGGCGAAACGCTGGAGTTTTGCGGCTGGCGCATCGGTCACTATGCGCGACTCCAGACGATGGCGCAAAGCCCGGCGCTGAACAATCCCGTAAGCGAAGAGGGGGAGGTTGAGGAGTGGCTGGAGCGCTCGCTTGGCGAGCTGGTGTGGTTTTCGCTGCCGGAGCTTAATCCGCAGCATCAAAGGCTGGCGGCCCTATTCCAGCGCTTCGATATCTTCCCTTCAATGCGCAACGTCTCGGTCGACCCGCCGGGCTATCCGGCCTGCGGCGGCAGGATTTTCGTTAACGGCGCGCTGAGCTGGGGACATCAACGCTGGCGTTCACGCTAGCCGCCGCAGCGAATAACTATTTTGTGCAGCAGCGGTGCAGGGCGGCGATATCCTCAGGCGTGGTGCGACAGCAGCCGCCAATCAGCTTTGCGCCAGAGGCCAGCCACGCGGGCAGATGCCCGGCCAGCGTGTCGCAGGCAGCCCCGTGCGCATGCCAGCTTTTGCTTACCGCATCGTAGGTTTCGCCCGAGTTAGGGTAGACCACCAGCGGCAGCGCGCTCAGGCTGTGCAGATGCGCCAGCGCGTCATTGGTGTTAGCAAGCGCGATACAGTTTATGCCCAGTGCCACAACCTGCGGCGTCGCTTCCACCACTTTCACCACCTCTGCGAGCGGGGTGCCGTCGCTTAAATGGTGCGCGTCGCGCAGGGTAAATGAGAACCACGCCCGCGCATCCGGCCACGCCTGCAACAGCGCGGCGAGGGCTTTTATCTCGGCAAAAGAGGGGAGTGTTTCGCAGGCCAGCAGATCGGCACCCGCCGCTAGCAGCGCCTCGATGCGCGGGCGATGAAAATCAGTAAACTCCTCAGCGGTGCGCTGATAATCGCCGCGATACTCCGACCCATCCGCCAGATACGCGCCATATGGCCCAACGGACCCGGCCACCAGCAGCGGCCCGGCCTGTGGATTTTCCGCCAGCGCGGCATCACGTGCCGCCTGCGCCAGCTCGACGCTTTTGCTAATCAGCGCCCGCGACTGTGCTTCATCCAGGCCGCGTGCGGCAAAGCCGAGCGGCGTAGCCTGGTAGCTGGCGGTGATCGCGACCTGCGCACCGGCGCGGAAATAGTCGAGATGCACATCGCGGATCAGTTCCGGCGCGTCCATCAGCACTTTCGCAGACCAGAGGTTATCGGCAAGGTTACAGCCGCGCGCTTCAAGCTCGGTTGCCATCGCGCCGTCGAGCACAATAAAGGGCTGCTTCTCCAGCAGCGCGTTCAGGGGATTAGGGCGCGACATGTTCACTCTCCTTCGCTTTTTCATGATGGGTCAGCCAGTAAGCACCATAGCACAGGGCCACAAACGGCAGCCCGCAGTAGAGCGCAATGCGCTGATCGGGATCGAACGCCAGGCCAACACACGCCAACAGGCAGAGCAGGAAACCGGCTATCGGCACCAGCGGGTACCACGGCGCGCGGTAGTGCAGATCCGCAAGCGACTTGCCGGACTGCAAATGGCGGCGGCGAAAGAAAAAGTGCGCCGCGCAGATGCTGAGCCACACGGCAACCACGGCGAAACCGGAAATCGCCGACAGCGCGACAAACACCGTATCCGGGGCGATAACGCTTGAAAGCAGCGCCAGCACTCCACCCAGCATAGAGACGGAGAGCGCCGTCAGCGGCACGCCGTTTTTGGTGACGCGCATAAAGCAGCGCGGCAGCGTCTTCTCATTCGAGAGCGACCACAGCATGCGCCCGGACGCATACAGCCCTGAGTTAGCCGCCGAGAGGATCGCTGTCAGGATGACAAAGTTAAAAATATCTGCAGCATAAGGAATGCCAATCTTCTCAAACACCACTACGAAGGGGCTCTTCTCCACGCCCGCCTGCTGCATCGGGATCAGCGCCGCCAGCACAAACACGGTGCCGATAAAAAAGAGGATCAAGCGCACGATAGTGGCGCGGATGGCGACCGGGATCACCTGCTGCGGGTTCTGGGTTTCGCCTGCGGCAATGCCAATCAGCTCGGTACCGGAGAAGGCAAAGTTCACCGCTACCATGGTCATCAAAATCGGCAGGCCGCCGTGGGGGAACCACCCTTCGGCGGTGATATTAGCAAGCCCTGGCGCGGGGGAGCCATCCTGCATCGGGATAAAGCCAAAGATCGCCGCGCCGCCAAGCAGAATAAAGGCAATGATGGTGATTACTTTTACCAGCGAGAACCAGAACTCGCCCTCGGCGAAAAAGCGCGTTGAGACCACGTTAAGGGCGAAAATCGCCACGCAGAAGATGACGCACCATATCCAGACCGGAACATGCGGGAACCAGTACTGCATGCAGAACCCGGCGGCGGTAAAGCTCGATCCCAGCGCTACGGTCCACGTCAGCCAGTAGAGCCAGGCCACGGTATAACCGGTTGCCGGGCCAAGGTAGCGCGCGGCATAGACATGAAACGCGCCGGTGACCGGCATTGCTACGGAGAGTTCGCCGAGGCACTGCATCACCAGCCAGACCACCAGCGCGCCAATCAGATAAGCCAGCAGCGTGCCGGCCGCGCCGGTAGTGGAGATGATATAGCCAGTATTAAAGAACAACCCGGTGCCAATCACGCCGCCCAGCGACAGCATAATTAAGTGGCGGGTCTTCATGGTGCGCTTAAGCTGCCCCTGCGCCTGATCCTGCTGATTTTGCATACAACCCTCTAAACGTATGGACGTCTAAACATCTGCGTTCAGGGTTTATAACGTGATTGTTAACAAAAAGCCAGTCTCGCAGCGGGCAGGGGCGCTTAACTGCGCACTCTCTGGCCGGGGTTAGTTAAAGAAGAACACCACGCTCCAGAAGAGCAGCGACGTCAGGAGATGGACTTTTATCACCCGCAGCCAGGCGATGCGCTGGCCGGTGGCATCCGTAAAGCGGAACCACTTCAGATGGGGAAGATAGGTGGCCAGCGTTTTGGCCACTAATAACCAGACAACGATCGACAGCGTATTCAGACAGAGCCGGGTTAAATAGTGTATTGCCAGCTCATCCATATTAATGGTGTAGAGCAATTGTGTATGTATTACCTGATAGAGCCAGAATTCGGCGGAGGTAAACCACGAAAAGAGGTGCGGAACGGAGAGCTGTGCCGCCACAGACTGAATAAAAAAATACCAGTAAGTGCTCGCAAAATCGAAAGCGTAAAGAATTACCTCATACAGCAGAAATAATTTCAGCGCCCGTGCGAAAGAACCTGGCCATAATTTCGGCGCACCGCGCGTAAGAAAAGCTTTAGTAGCAAAGAAAAGCAGGGCAAATAGCGAAAAAACAGCAATGAATGCAATCATGACTATACTTACCGCCGCCGGACCTGACGCTGCGCCATAGGGGTTTTGCGCGGCTATTCTTCGGTTGGCTTCATCGCGCTCAAACTCGCTGAGATGGCTGTTGCCGTTGTAATCGTAATGCACGAACGATCCCTATAATAGTGACAAAAAAAGTGTGGCGCCCATGCTATCCGCTTCGTTGGGGGAATTAAACCGCTGCGGCGAAAGCCCACCGGAAATGGGTGGCTTGCGCATCATCTTATTAGGATTTGAAAGGCACATAATAAAGGAGGGTTATATTTCTGGCCGTCCGGGAATAACCCCTGCACTTAAAAAAGTATTAAAACCAGCGCCGCAAAAATAGTTAAACGCTATCTGCTTCACTCGTAACCTGTTTTGTGCGGAATACTTTTATCTATTGCAGCGATGAGTGAAGCTTTAGCGCAAATTGACGATAACGCCTTTGCGTCACCCTCAATCACGCAGGGGCGCGCTTATCTTTTTTTAACGAGTTCTGATCGCGAACGGATCTGCTTTTAGCCCTCCTTTAACAATCTCTGCAAGCGCATTTTCAGGCGCAAATTTTTATTTTAAGGAAAACAGTACTATGGCTTTCGTAAGATCACTGTATCGCGGTTTGTTGGGTTCCCGTCTGGCGGGTGGCGCTCAGCCTGCCAACGGCATTTTCGACTGCCGGGATTTACCGACCTCACTTTCGGCTGCGGGTCTTAGCGCGCGCTCATCCGGTATTTTATTGACCTTCGTCCCGCCCGAAGCAGATTTTCACCGCGTTAGCCAGGCGTGGCAGCGTTTCACCTCTGCCGATCTGACGGTGATCACGCTCTCTTCTTATGGTGCGCTGAGCGCCAGCGGCCGCCAGACAACTTACTGCGCGGGCGACGGGCAGGAGGGGAGCTTCCTGCTGCTGCCGGACAGCCTTATCGCCGAGCACGAGACGCACATTGTCGATCTCCATCTGCACGACACCCAGACTGCCGCGCAGCGTATTAGCGCCATTCAGCGCGAATTAAACACTATTAAACCGCGCATGGCGCTCTCCGCTGAGCGCACTTTCGCGATGATTTACTGCGACGGGCTCTCCGCTTCGGAAGGTTTCTTCATGCAGGCCTGGTACAACAGCGGCCTCTTCCCGTGCCTGGCGATTGGCGGCTCTGCAGGCGGACGCGCGACCTTTGACGGCACGTGGATTGGCGTCGGCGACCGTATCTTACAAGGCAAAGCGGTGGTTGTTTTCTGTCGCATGGCAGAAGGCAAATCCTTCTCGCCCTTCAAGAGCCAGAACTTTACCCCGCTGGATCAGAGTTGGTTGATTGCCGACGCCGACCCGATTGCCCGCACGGTAACATCGGTCTTTGACCGCCAGGGGCAGCAGAAGGCCTTTACCGAGGCGCTGGCCGACCATCTGAAATGCAAAGAGTCGCAGCTGAGCGAGCGCCTGAAAGGGCTGACCTTCGGCGTGAAAGTGGGTGAGGAGTATTTCATCCGCTCGGTGGCGAAGATTGAGCACGGCATGGTGCACTTCTTCTGCGATCTGGAGTTTGGCGATCGGCTGTTCCTGATGCAGGAGACCGACTTTAAACAGGCGACGCTGCGCGACTGGCAAACCTTTATCGCCGGCAAAGGCAAGCCTGCCGCCATCATGATGAATGACTGTATTTTGCGGCGTATGGGCAACAGCGATCAGCTGCACGATGCCCACTTCTTTAAAGGCATTCCGGCGGCGGGCTTCTCCAGCTTTGGCGAAATCCTCGGCGTGCCGATTAACCAGACCCTCTCCGCGCTGGTCTTCTTTAACCATGATGTGAAAGCGATGACCCAGTTCCCGGTGGAGTACGCCGGTTATGCCGCGCACTACGCCCAGCGCGCGCTGCGCCGGTGGGAAGCGCTGAACAGCATTCAGACCCGCGTGCTGGATCGCGTGGTGAGTTATCAGCAGGAGCTGGCGCCAATTGTACAGGCGTTGCCGGCGCTGGAAGCCGCGACCCAGAGCCAGAGCGAAGCACTGGTCATGGCGGAAAGCAGCATTCGCGGCATCAGCGATATCGCCACCGAAAGCCAGCGGGCGCAGGGGCGTCTTGGTGAAGGGCTGGATTCGCTGGAGCAGATCTCCAACGGCATCGGCGTGATCACCCACGGCATCAGCAATATCGCCTTCCAGACCAATATTCTTGCGCTCAACGCGGCGGTAGAAGCAGCGCGCGCGGGCGATGCGGGACGCGGTTTTGCGGTGGTAGCAGGGGAAGTTCGCCGCCTGGCGCACTCCTCAAAAGAGCAGGCGGAAGCGACGGCGAGTAATATCAGCGACGCGGTTAATACCATCTCGCATATCCGCGAAGTGGCCAGCAATACGGTGGAGACGGCAACCGATATGGCTGAGCGGAGTATTCTTGCCGCTAACGCCATCGCTGAGATGAGCCAGCAGACGCGCCAGGAGCGGGAAAACATTGCGAAGCAACTGAGCAACCTGCGCACCCTGACCGCCGGGATGGATGCGATGCAGGAAGCGGTTGCCCAGCTGAAAGTGTTGCAAACCCTCTCGACGGGTCGTTAAGGCACGATGTTGCAGACCTCCGGCGGCGCAGGCCGCCTGGGGTCAGCTCAAATCATGCAGTGCTTTGCCGAGCGGGCGGGTGATGCGCAGCTGTTCGAAGCGCACATCCAGCCCCTCTCTTTCCGGCGAGCAGCACATTACACCGACAAAGCGCTGACCGCTGTCCTGCCACGGAAACAGCCGCAGCAGCGGCCACGTTTTACCGTCGGTGGAGTATTGCAGGCGTAATGCCTGCTTCTCAAGGGTCGCACGCATCCAGAACTCACGCGCATCGCCGGGGAAAACGCCGGTCGACCAGTCAGATTGCCCCTGCGTCACCACACAGCCAATGGCGGGCGCGCCATCGTTATACTCAATGCCGCTTTTCACCCACTGCGTCTCCGACGCCTCAATAAAAATCCCTGCCTGGTCGTAGAGCTGTTCAAACGCAGCGGCGATCTTCACTTCAAGGGTGAACTCCCCCTCCAGCATAAAACCAAAGGCATGGCCGGAGTGGCGTTCAAAGCCGTACCAGGTCTTGACCCAAAAATCGGTATTCGCCCCGGTGCGCATCAGCAACTGCTCATCGCTCTGCGTAACGTAGGCCGGTTTATTGATCCACAAACCCTGTTCTGACGTGAAGCTCTCAATCGGTGTCACAGGCAACCTCATCAATGTTTACAAGGAAAAACGCGGCCACTCTGCCACGCTTTTGCAGTGATTGCCGGGCGGTGGTTAACGTTTCGCTTTGCGCGCCAGTTTTTTACTGCGCACCGTTAACAGCGGCGTCACCGAAATGCCGTGCAGCAGCACGCTCAGCGTCACGATGGTGATGGCAATATGGGCGACAATATCGGCATCCGCGCCCTGCAAACCGTGGACATAGGCAAAGGCAATATAGTTGAGGCTGCCGATGCCGCGAATGCCCAGCCAGCCGAGGCTCGCGCGGTGAAACCAGGTCGTGCCGGAGCGCAGCGTAACAATAAACACCGACAGCGGGCGGATCACCAGAAACAGCACAAAGGCCAGCCCAAGCGCGTGCGCATCCCAGTGATGCGAGAGGGTAACGCCAAGGACAATCACCAGCAGCGCCGCCAGTAATCGCTCAACGGTATCGCCAAAAGAGAGGGCATCGCCAATCACCAGCCCGACGGACTTAATCGGGTTCTGCTCCTCCAGCGCATGGCGCAGGTGCGGGTTAACCTGCATCTCCGCGGGCACATCCTCCTCATCTTCAGGATCGCCGTGGCGCTTCTGCACGCTCACTTCAGCGCTGCGCAGGCCAATACCGGCAGCAAAGGCGGCGAGGAAACCGGAGGCGCTCAGCGACTGGGCCAGCGCAAAGCTCAGGCAGATCAGCGCCAGGGCGATAAAGTCGCTCGGGGCCACTTCGCCCTGTTTATGGCGCGAACGGGTGGCGATAATCCCTATCAGTCGGCCCATACCGTAGCCGATGAGTAAGCCGCCGACCAGCGCCCACAGCAGATCGATGCTCAGCCAGTGCAGCAGCTCTTCGCCTGACGGCACGCCATCGGCTTTGTACCAGATTAGCGCCAGCATCAGGAAGGGCAGCGCGGTGCCGTCGTTAAGCCCCGCCTCGCTGGAGAGCGCAATGCGCAGCTGGTCATCATCGCGCGCATCGTTGATCGCCACCAGGCTTGCCAGCACCGGATCGGTGGGGGCAAGGATCGCCCCAAGTGCCAGTGAGAGCGGCCAGGCGAGATCGAGCAGATAGTGGGCGGCGACCATAATCCCGCCGATGGTCAAAAGCATGGCGGGCAGCGCCAGCTTAATGCCCATCTTCCAGTAGGGAGAGGTGAGCGGCAGACGGATTTTCAGGCCGGTAATAAACAGCGAGGCCGCCATCGCGATTTCGGTAATGCGGGCGGTGAGATCCGCATGGGCCGCCACATCAATATTAAGCACGCCCATTTCCCACGGGCCACAGATAATGCCAACCACCAGATACAAACCAAACACCGGGATCGGCACGCGGCTTATCCAGCCGTAGGATAACGACATCAACAGTAACAGGCCGCCGGTCGCGGCCATCCACATCAAATAACTCATACTCCTCCACATCAGGCCGCAAGCTAAACATTGCACCCCAAAAGGTATAGTTGCTGAAAAAGGTCTGCACCAGGCCAGACGGCGCGAATAGTGCAAGGGCTGAGCATTAGCTACGCTTAGAAAAAGCGGCGTAATGGGGGTGGCAAATGAGCAAGAAGATCATGCAGGAGTATCTTGTGCTGGGCGGCAAACACCACGGCGAGGTCTGGCGCGGTGTCTACCCGGCGATGGGGCTGAATCTCTCGAAGCATGATGAGCGCTTCGGGCAGTTCTATGACCGAAGCGGGCAGAAGAAGGTGGAGCTATCGCGTAAAGAGCAGTACTTCATTACCGAGTGGCTATCGCCCGAAGGGCACACCTATCTGCTGGCCACCGCCGAAGATCTGACGGAGTTCAATATTGAAGAGGAGATAGGCCGGATCGCGCCACCGCTCCGGCCTCTGGACAGCGCTATTGAAGACTGGGTTTAGCCGTGCTCATGCGCTGCCTGCGTTTTTAGGCGTTTCGCTGCGCGCTGCTTGCGTAACTTATCAATCAGCTTGTGGGCTTCTGCGCGGGTGGCAACCGCAGGCGACGAGCCGCTCAGCGGTTTACGCGCCGTTTCGCGCAGCGTCAGCACGGTCAGCGCACCAATCAGCCCGGCGCCCATCATGTAGTAAGCGGGCATCATCACATTGTGGGTGGTATCAACCAGCCATGCGGTGACCAGCGGCGTCGTGCCACCGAACAGCGAAACCGAGAGGTTAAAGCCAATCGCCAGCGCGCTGTAGCGGATATCGGTGATAAACAGAGCTGGCAGCGTGGCGGGCATGGTGCCGCTAAAGCAGGTGTGCAGCACGCCCAGAATCACCAGCCCGCCGAAGACCGCCCACATATTGCCGGAGCCAATCAGCATAAAGCTCGGGATCGCCAGCAGCACCAGCCCCAGTGCGCCGAAGGCGATCACCGGGCGGCGGCCCAGACGGTCGGTCCAGTGCCCCCAGGCCAGCGTCAGCGGCATCATCACGAACATGATCACCATCACCAGCAGCAGGCCGGTCAGCTCGCTCATGCCCAGCACGCTGGTCAGGTAGCTCGGCATATAGGAGGTGAGCATGTAGTTCGAGACGTTAAACACCAGCACCAGACCAATACACTGCAGCATCTGTTTGCGGTATTTGTGCAGCATCTGCAACAGAGAGAGTGTCGGTTTGCTGTGCTCCAGCGCATCCTGCTTATCCATATGCTCTTTAAAGGCCGGGGTCTCCTCCAGCTTCAGGCGGATATAGAGGCCAAACAGGCCGAGCGGCGCGGCGAGGAAGAAGGGAATACGCCAGCCCCAGCTGTGCATCGCCTCGGTTGGCAGCACGGCAATCATGATGGTCACCAGGCTGGCACCCATCAGATAGCCGCCAAGCGTGCCGAACTCGAGGAAGCTGCCCATAAAGCCACGGCGCTTATCGGTGGAGTACTCGGCGATAAAGGTGGCTGCGCCGCCATACTCACCGCCGGTCGAGAAGCCCTGAACCAGGCGCGCTACCAGCAGCAGGATCGGTGCGGCAATGCCGATGCTGTCGTAATCGGGGATAAGCCCGATACAGAAAGTACCAATCGACATCATGATCATCGTCAGGGCGAGGATCTTCTGGCGGCCAAAGCGGTCGCCGAGCGGGCCAAAGACCATGCCGCCAATCGGACGAACCAGGAAGGCGGCGGCGAAGGTGCCGAAAGAGGCAATCAGCTGTGCGGTGCTGCTGGCACCGGGAAAGAAGACCTGGCCGATAATCACCGCCAGATAGCTGTACACGCCGAAGTCGAACCACTCCATCGTGTTACCCAACGCGGCAGCGCCAACGGCGCGTTTTAGCAGCTTATTATCGATGACCGTGATGTCTTCGACGGTCAGTTCGCTGGCCGTTGCGGCCGAATTCGTGTGGTGCGGTAAAGTCGTTCCGTTGCTCATAAACTCCCCATGAGTGCTGGTGGTGCGACCTTATAGCTTTCGCAGCCGTAGTGCTCAAATGGAGGGAAATGAAAGCTATAAGATGCAAGAAAAAGCAGATTGCCGACGTTTTCGGCAGGGGCACACCATAATTAAAATTTATGGATGAGGCAAATTTTTGGCGAAATTCGCTGCTTTTATACTGGAAAGCTGAATATTAACGCGCCGTGAGTAAAAGTAGCGGAACAAGCTAATCCCTTAGCTTGCATTCACTTCGGAGACCGCAGTTTGTTGATGCCCATCGCCATCACCTGTGAGGGATGGAACAGCGACAAACTCTCCACCTGCGACAGCAGCAGCACTTTGCGGAAATCGAGCGCCGACATTGGCTCCGAGGCGAGATCGATATCATGTTCGTCGTACCAGGCGCTGTAGTTATGCTCAACGCGCAGATCCAGCGTCTCATGGTTGCGGTAGCCGCTCAGCATCGGGATAAGCACAATGTTGTTAGCATCGCCGACATCAAAGGTGGCGGTATGGATCATGCCGATGTAGATCCGCTGCGATTTCAGGGTGATCCACGCCAGATCGCCGCGCTCCATGCACTGGTAGATCAGCCCCTCAATGCCGTTGGCGCGCGAGAGGTGTTTATACAACTCGCGGCGGCCGGGGATATCGAGGCGCGCGCTGCTGGACCAGTTCGAGTGCCACAGGCAAAACAGCACCGCAAAGGCGAGCATAATCACCACTGGCGCCTGGATGCCGAGGAAGGTCCAGTTCATAAACGTCATATGCAGGTGGTGCTCTTCCGGGCCAAACGTGGCGGGAAAAGTATTCATCACCGCCGAAGTGGCGAGCAGGCAGAGCCAGATTACCGCGGTGGCGATAATCCCCTGCAGGACGAAGACGCAGCCGTAGAGCGCCACCAGAAAGTAGACGTCCCAGCCGAAGCTGCGTTTAAATTTGAAGCGTGTCGAGAGGTCGTGCGAGGTGTACCAGTAGCCGCAAACCATCAAAACCATGAATATTGCTGTACCCATCCTAAGCCCTCTTCAACGCATCAACGTGCTCTCTGAAATCTTCCTGTACCCTTTTGCAGTGGATATTCACCGAGGCGTTGCCGTCAGCATCGACCACAATGCGCTCACCATCTTCAATCGAATCCTGTATTTCACTGTGACTCATCACCTGTAACAGCTTGTCAGGGCTGGCAAATAAAGAACGAAGTAATTTTCTCATTAATAAACCTCCGCAGAGAGTATAGAAACCATTTCATGAATGTGTGAAATTTCCGAGAAAATTCTGTGCGAGAGAGATCTAAAAATGAATTTATCTTTATAGACATATCGAAACATCCTGAATGACTATTATCCGCTCAATAATAGTTGTTAAGGAGGCCTGCTTTTGGGTTATACCCCTCGTTTATCAATAATCTTATCTTTCTGTATTTGTTAACTTTCTTATATTTCACGCATTCAGGGTAAGACGCGCAAATTAAATTAAAGGGAATCTTTATTCAGCGCGTTTATATATTAATAAATGGACTGATTATTATGAATAAATCATTACTCGCACTGCTAATTACAGCAGCCTGTGCCCACGCCTCTGCACAAAAATTAACGGTTGAGGAGCGACTGAGCCAGCTGGAAATGGCATTACAACGCAATATGACGGAGCTGGCGCAGGCAAAAGCGGAGCTGGAACAGGTCAGAGCAAGCGGCGATGGCGGGGCAAAATCGACCGCACAGCCGCAGGCCGCCGCGGCAGAAAAATCCCCCTATACGCTGAAAGAGATCAGCGAGTTTGTTAAAGAGGATATCGGTTTTGCCTGGCACGGCTATCTGCGTTCCGGCTGGGGTGCGGCCAGTAACGGCTCGCCAAAAGAGTACGCCATCGGCTCGCTGGGGCGTTTTGGCAATGAGTACTCATCGTGGTTCGATTTAACCTTCTCGCAGCGGGTTTATGAGGAGGGGGGCAAATCGGCGCATGCGGTGGTGCAGTTAGATGGCAACGTCGGCGCGCAGTACGGCTCCGCGTGGTTCGACAAACACTCAGAAAACCTCCTGCAGTTCTCCGATATCTACCTCACGACGCGCGGTTTCCTGCCCTTTGCGCCGGAAGCGGATCTCTGGGTCGGTAAACACAACCTGCCGAAGTATGAAATTCAGATGCTGGACTGGAAAAGCCACCAGACCGACAGCGGCGCGGGGATCGGCGTAGAAAACTGGGCGCTCGGCGCGGGCAAACTCAACGTTGCGCTGGTGCGCCAAGATGTGGACGCCCATGCGGTGAATTACCCTGCCAGCCACAACACCCTTCAGGTCAACACCCACACCGTCGATCTTCGCTATAACGCGCTGCCGCTGTGGGATCGCGCCACGCTGGAGCTGTTTGGCCGCTACTCGCTGGCGAACAAATCTGCCACCTACCGGGCGGGTGAAAAAGCGGGGCACTATTACAGCATTAAAGATGCGTGGCTGGCGGGTGCGATCCTGCGACAGAGCTTTAGCGTGGGCGGGTTTGAGGAGTTCACGCTACAGGCGGCAGATAACGCGCTGGCGAGCGGCTTCGCGCTTATCTCCAACTCCGGAGCGAGCTACGGTTATCACGACAACTATTATGGCGAACACACCTACGGGCATGCCGTGCGCGCCATCTCCCAGGGCGAGTTCTACCCCTCATCGCAGATCGTGCTGGCGCACGCGCTGGTCTACGCCGCCGGGCAGGATATTTACAGCTATGACACCGGCGCGCATACGGATTTTCGCAGCTACCGGGCGGTGATGCGTCCGGCGTGGATTTGGGATAAGCATAACCAGACGGGCGTCGAGCTGGCGTGGTTTAAACAAACCAACCGCCAGCAGGGCGAGGATTACCGTGAGAAGGGGTATAAAGCCACGCTGTATCACGCGCTGAAAGTGGACACCAGCCTGCTGACCTCGCGACCGGAGCTGCGGTTCTACGCCAGCTGGCTCCGCGCGCAGGAGAATGGCATCAGCCACTTCCGCTTTGGCGATGAGCGGCGGGAGCAGTTCACCGTTGGCGCCCAGGCGGAGGTGTGGTGGTAAGTAATCAATGCGGCGCAGAGGTGCGCCGCAATAGCCTGTTCCGGGCGGGCAAACGGCCCCGGTATCAAGCTTGCTGATGCTTAAGGCAGGAAAGGGTAGCGGCGAAGTTAGGCAGCCACTGCTCATGAGCCAGCAACATCTCGCGCGCCAGCACCTCGGCGTCACCGTCGGAGTGCACCAGCGGGCTGAGATTGAGCGCCAGCAGCACATCGTTAAACTCGCCGCTCAGAGCCGCCCGGCTGGCGGCGATCTCAAAGCCTTTGATGGTGTGGATAAGCCCCAGCACCTTGTCATCAAAATGGGTGACGCGCGGATGCGGCGTCGCTCCTTCGCGTCCAATCAGGCAGGTCATCTCAACCGCCCACTCCGCTGGAATGTTGTCGATATGCCCGTGATGGGGAATATTCACATAGTGCTCGGTCTGCTTATCGTTATAGATGGCATTAATTACTTCGCAGGCCGCATCCGAGTACCACGCACCGCCGCGCTGCTCCAGCGCCTGCGGTTTTACGTCGAGGGTCGGATCTTTATAGAGCTCAAACAGCTCTTTTTCGATCTGCTGTACCACCTGCGCCCGCGCGCCGCCTTTGTAATATTCGCCAAGCTCAATCGCCAGCATCTCTTTCTGCTTGAAGTAGTAGAGCAGGTAGGAGCAGGGGAGCAGGTTAAGAGCGCGAATCAACCCTTCGCTAAACGGCAGGTCAAAGATGTTTTTCACTGACGATGCCTGCAACTTTCCGCTGGCAACGCCGTCGAGCAGCTCCGCGAAGCGCGACACGCCGTTTACCTGCACATCGCTGAGAAACACCATATGGTTGAGGCCGAAAAGATCGAGCGCGATCTCATCCTGCGCCTCCAGCGCCAGCACATCGCGGACAAACATCTTCATGCCGACAGGAATGTTGCAGACGCCGATAAATTTCCTGAAGTCAGTATGGCGACAGACCGCTTCGGTCACCATCCCCGCCGGGTTGGTAAAGTTAATCACCCAGGCGTTCGGGCAGATCTCCTCTACGTCGCGCAGAATATTGAAAATGACCGGAATGGTGCGCAGCCCTTTGAACAAGCCGCCTGCGCCGTTGGTCTCCTGACCAAGATAGCCGTGGCTTAAGGGAATGCGCTCATCCAGCTCGCGCGCTTTTAACTGGCCGACGCGCAGCTGGGTGGTAACAAAATCCGCGCCCTGCAACGCCTCGCGGCGATCCAGCGTTTGGTAGACTTTTAGCGGAATGCCCGCTTTTGCCACCATCCGCTGGCAGAGCTGGAAAATAATCTCCTGCTTCTCTCTTCCCTCCTCGACGTCAACGAGCCACCACTCCGTAATCGGCAGTTCGTGGTAGCGCTTGATAAACCCCTCAAGGAGTTCCGGCGTATAGCTGCTACCCCCGCCGATAGTGACGACTTTCAGTTTCGGATCCATGCTCTCTCCTGTGGAGGGCCACGCCAGCGGGCGTTACTGCGTGATTTCCGTCAACCGCTTGCGATAACTGTTGGGTGTAAACGACGTCATTTTTTTGAAGGTTTTGATAAACAGGCTTGGGCTGCTGTAGCCCGACTCCCAGGCGATGTCGGCCACCGAGTAGTTGGTCATCTCAAGCTGCTTTTTCGCAAAGTCGATGCGGATCTCATTGATGATCTGCATCGGCGTTTTGTCATAAAAGCGCCGGGTCGCGCGGGTAAGATACTCCTGCGATTTGCAGGAGAGCCGCACCATATTCTCCAGCGCATTGTCGCTGAACTGGCGCTTGTCATGCATCGCTTCGACGGTGCTTCTCAGCCACTGGGGAATATCCTCCAGCACCTGCTCTTCGCGGTAGTGGCGCAGGCGATTGAGCACGTAAAAGGTGACGGTTTCAATAAACTCATCCAGCCCGTTCTCACGAAAATTGAGCGAAGCAATCACTGTTTCAACATAGGTCAAAAATGCGTTGTGCGTGCGGTAAGGTTGCGAGGCAACAAAGCAGAACGGCATCAGCGATTGATAGTACTGTTCGAAAAATTTGCGGCTGATCCCCACATTAAGGATCCGCGCGGCGCCGTACTCATAGACGCTCTGGTGGTGCGAGCCCAGCGGGATAAAGACAAAGTCGCCGCGCTCCAGCAGCACGCGTTTACCGTTAATGACCTGGTAGTAACGCCCGGTCAGAACAAGAGTAAATTCATAATAATCATGCTGATGCAGCCCGCTGGCGCTCTCCGATTTGTTGAAGATAAACACATGGAAAGGCTTTCCCTTAAAGAGCTGCTGTTCGTGGACGGTTTTGATCTCCTGTGTGCCGATCATTGGCGTTGGCTGCATCGTTCACTCCTTACGACTTGCTCATACATGTCAAAATTTCAGCGCGTTGGCGATCGCTCTGCGCGCGCTTCCTGCTTAATGAACGCTGCCTTTTTTTCTGGCGCGAACGCTCTTTATCTGCGTTCAGGGCTGCCGGGAATGCTTCAATAATGACCGAAGCGGCAGGATATCTGCCTTATCATTAACGGTAAGCAAACAGACTCGCCTGCAATGTCGAAAGAGAAATATGCTTCTCTACCCTCAACGCGCGCGGCAATTATTCCCATTTTTGCCAAAAGGGCGTCAGTACATCTTCACAGGAGCCGTAAATTTGCGTTTAGTACTTTTTTCCTGAGATAAAACAAGTATACGGGAGCGTGCCGGAGGGAGGTATTCTGCAATCTGCCACAATTATCTCTGGTTGACCGATTGTTATGCTCTTCTTCACAATTTCGGTAATTTTTTAGCGAGCCTGGAGAGGGCGCAGGCTCCTCTCCGGCGAAAAATTACCCTTGGTTAGCAGCAAAGATAGTTTTGCCGATCTCACGCGCTTTTTGCAGGCACGCCTGGGGCGAACCGAGATCGGGCTGCATCAGCGTGGCATTAGTTAACACCGGCGCGCCGCAGTAATCGAAAATACCGTGGGGAATTTGCGTGTTCCAGGATTGCGCATAACCATGTTTTTCAAACGTTTTAGTGTCTGCGCCGCCTGTCGCCACCAGATGCACCGGCAGATGCCCCAGCTTCTTGATCACCTTGCCGGTGCCGCTATCTTCGTAAGCCCAGCCGTTGGCAAAGACGCGATCGATCCACCCCTTTAACTGCCCCGGCATTGTCCACCAGTAGATAGGAAACACCAGTATCAACGCGTCGGCTTTCTCAATCCGCGCCTGTTCAGCCAGCACATCGGCGGGTAGCGGGGCGGTTTGCATAAAAGCGTTGTAGTCGGCGGCGGTGAACGACGGGTTAAAACCCTCCCGCGCCAGATCGGCGATCTCAACGCTGTGCTGCGCATTCTCTTCGCGGATCCCTTCTGCCACCGCGTGCGCCAGGCCATGGGTTAATGAGGTGTCGAGCGGGTGAGAGACTACGATCAGTGCATGCATGTTCTTCTCCTCGGTTGCCATTACGGATCAATCACCGTAGGCTTATATACTATCAGTAACCTACTACTAGTAAGTTACTAATGGTATATAAGCTTGTCAAGGAGGCAAAGTATGGCCGATACGCGTGTACGCCAGCGGCTCTCGCGGGAAGAGCGCTATGCGCAGCTGGTTGAAGTGGCATGGCAGATCATTCATGAGTTGGGTACCGAAGCGCTGACGCTCGGCTATTTAGCCGAACGCGCGGGCGTCACCAAACCGGTGGTCTATGACCACTTCACCAGCCGCTCCGGGCTGCTGGCGGCGCTCTATCGCGAGTACGATCAGCGCCAGAACCGCAAACTGGAGTCGCTGCTGGCGCAAACCGCGCCCGAGCTCGAGCCGCGCGCAGGTGTGGTTGCGAAAACCTATATCGAATGCGTGCTGTTTCAGGGGCGCGAGATGCCGAGCCTGCTGGCGGCGCTGGCAGGAACGCCGGAGCTGGAGAAGATCCGCCGCGAATACGCGGTGGATTTCACCGGCACCTGCCGCACGCTGTTTGCGCCGTTTTGTGGTGCGCCTCTGCGCGACGCCGCGTTATGGGCGATGCTCGGCGCTGCCGAAGGGCTCTCCTGGGCGGCAGTGCAGGATGCGATTAGCGAACAGCAGGCGAAAGAGGAGCTGGAGCGGGTGATTATCGCCATGGTGCGCGCGACGTTGAGTGACGAGAGTGCATAAAACGCGCACCCAGGGTGCCATCACGAGGTATTAAGTTGTATTATGAATGCATCTTAATTATTGGTGATAACGATGTCTGGACCACGCATCCTGCGGGAAAAATTGACCATCAGGAAGATGATTGCCCTCTATCAGCGCGCCTGCCCGGATGCGGTGAGCAGCGCGGCGCACTACGCGGATCTCTATGCCTACGCGGAGAAGCGGCTTGATAAGTGCGTCTTCGGCGAGGAAAAACCGGCCTGCAAGCAGTGCCCGGTGCACTGTTATCAGCCCGCAAAGCGTGAAGAGATGAAGCAGGTGATGCGCTGGGCGGGGCCACGCATGTTGTGGCGGCATCCGATATTGACGGTGCGGCATTTGATCGACGATAAGCGCCCGGTACCGGAGTTGCCCGAAAAGTATCGGCGCAAATAACCCGTAGGCCGGATAAGCGCCAAGCGCCATCCGGCAATGGGGTTCGCATATGGCTTTGGTGGTATTTTTCCGTTCACCATGCGTGCGGCTGAATATTTTTCTCACCGGTGCGGTGAACGGGACAAGGGAAGCGGCCGCGCTCCCCTTGTCAATCCCCG
>NZ_JACVUL010000021.1:0-95366 GCF_016516575.1 Kosakonia sp. S57
TGGTAGTGTGGGGTCTCCCCATGCGAGAGTAGGGAACTGCCAGGCATCAAATAAGAAGAACCCCAGCCTCACGGCTGGGGTTTTTTGCTTTCTGCGCGAAAAAAACACCCAATAAAATGGCAAGTAGCGCTTAAACAGCCTTTTTCTGCGCTAACCACTGCAAGACAAACTCCGCAACTTTCTCAATATCATTAAGATCCAGCACCGGTACAGACAGCGCCAGCTCAACATCGCTCGCAACCGCGATCGTATGTTCATCTATCGTTAACTCATCAATGTCATGCCCACAATCTGCGCGCCAGAGCAGGATCTTAGGCACCGGTTCATGCTTAAAGCCTTCGACAAGCACCAGATCCAGCTTTGTCGCATCCATCCTGCTGACCAGCCAGTTAAGATCCAGCTCAGTTTCATCAGGGGTTTCCGTCATTAATGCCCATCGTTGGCTGCTGGCGACCAGCGTCTGTGCTGCGCCTGCCTTACGTAACTCATAACTATCCTTGCCCGGCGTATCAACATCCATATCATGATGAGTATGCTTGATTAAGCCGGGACGAATGCCTCGTGCGCACAGCGCCGGAATCAGCTTTTTCAACAGTGTCGTCTTACCCGTTCCGCTCCAGGCCGCCACCGCAAGTAATGGTATCATCATCTCTCCTGCCAACGCGCCAGATCGTCAGGCGTATTCACATTGGCGAATGCCGCGCGCCGATCGCTGAAATCTATCGCATGCCCGCCTGCTTCACGCATAAACATCATTACCCTGCGTTCACCTTGTGCCAGCCACGCTTCCAGCTGCGATGAAAGGTCCTGATGAAGCAGAGCAATCACTGGGTGGTCGCGTTCGCCATCATGTACCCACACTGCCGGAGCCTGACCGCGGCCGGCCAGTAAACGCGATAAGAGATCGTCCGGAATATAGGGCGTATCACAGGGACAAAAGAGGAACCATTCGGCTTCGCACTGTTGCAAAGCAGCCAACATCCCTGCAAGCGGGCCCGGGAAGTCACGTAGAGTGTCCTCAATGACCGGCAGGCCGCTGAGGCGATAGGTATCAAGATTGCGATTGGCGCTGATTGCCACGCTCTTAACCTGGGATGCTAATCGCCCGGCGACATGTTGCCAGAGCGGTTTACCGTTGAGCTCCAGCAACCCTTTGTCTTTGCCCGCCATACGTGACGCTTTGCCGCCAGCCAGCACGACGCCGAGTACTGCACTGCTATCCTTCACCAGTAACGCCTCTTTTATTGTGGGATTGACCCTGCTAACGTGTCGGAACACAAAATAAGGAGCAGATACATGAAATGTAAACGCCTCAACGAAGTTATCGAACTTCTCCAGCCAGCCTGGCAGAAAGAGCCAGAACTCAATTTAATGCAATTTTTACAGAAACTGGCGCAAGAGTCAGGTTATGAGGGCGAACTGGCCGATTTAAGTGATGACATCCTGATCTATCATCTGAAAATGCGCGACTCGGCAAAAGACGCAGCAATCCCTGGCATTCAAAAAGATTACGAAGAGGATTTCAAAACCGCGTTACTGCGCGCCCGCGGCGTGATTAAAGAGTAAAACCTTGTAAGAGGAGCCACCGAAAACGGCCCAAAATGATATCCTGAATCATTCGTCGTATTTTCGGATCCCAGGATGACCTGTAACGCTTTTACTTTCCAGACGCTTCACCCGGATACCATCATGGATGCGCTTTTCGCGCAGGGGATCCGGGTCGATTCCGGCCTCACTCCGCTTAATAGCTACGAAAACCGTGTTTATCAGTTTCAGGACGAAGATCGCCGCCGCTATGTCGTGAAGTTCTACCGCCCGCAGCGCTGGTCAGCGGAACAGATACGCGAAGAGCATCAGTTTGCGCTCGACCTGCAAGAGAATGATGTGCCGGTCGCTGCACCACTCGCGTTTAATAATGAAACCTTACTCACCCACCAGGATTTCCTCTTTGCCGTTTTCCCGAGCGTTGGTGGCCGCCAGTTTGAAGCGGACAATCTCGATCAGATGGAGTGGGTTGGCCGCTACCTTGGTCGTCTGCACCAGACCGGCCGTCAAAAGCGTTTTACCCATCGTCCTGACATGGGCGTTAACGAATATTTGCGCGAGCCGCGCCAGCTTTTTGAGACCACCTCGCTAATCCCGGCAAGCTTAAAAGAGGCGTTTTTGAGCGCAGTTGATAAGCTTATCGATGCCGTTATGGCGCAGTGGCATAATCGCGCCAACGTGCTGCGTCTGCATGGGGATTGTCATGCCGGGAATATTCTCTGGCGAGATGGCCCAATGTTTGTCGACTTAGACGATGCGCGTAATGGCCCGGCGGTACAAGATTTATGGATGTTGTTGCACGGTGATAAAGCCGAGCAGCGCATGCAGCTGGAGATGATCGTCGAAGCCTACGAAGAGTTTTGTGAGTTTGATACCGCGGAGCTTGCCCTGATTGAACCGCTGCGCGCCATGCGTCTGGTCTACTATCTGGCGTGGCTTATCCGCCGCTGGGACGATCCCGCGTTTCCCAAAAATTTCCCCTGGTTGAACAGCGAAGATCACTGGCGCAATCAGACGCACATTTTTCTTGAACAGGTGAAGGTTCTGCAAGAACCCCCTTTAGCATTAACCCCCATGTATTAAACGGAGAGAGTTGACCATGAAGAAGATTTGGCTGGCGCTGGCAGGAATGATTCTGGCATTTAGCGCTTCGGCAGCAGATATTACCGAAGGTAAGCAGTACAACACGCTGGATAAGCCGGTCGCCGGTGAACCGCAGGTGCTGGAGTTCTTCTCATTCTATTGCCCGCACTGCTACGACTTTGAGCAGGTCTGGCACGTCTCCGAAGCGGTGAAAAAGAAACTGCCGCAGGGGACAAAAATGACCAAATACCACGTCGAGTTCCTGGGGCCGTTGGGCAAAGAGATGACGCAGGCCTGGGCGGTAGCGATGGCGCTGGGCGTGGAAGATAAAATCAGCTCTCCGATGTTCGAAGCGGTACAAAAAACGCAGACTGTTCAAACCGTTGCTGACATTCGTGACGTATTTATCAAAGCCGGCGTGAAGGGCGAAGAGTATGATGCTGCCTGGAACAGCTTCGTGGTGAAATCACTGGTTGCCCAGCAAGAGAAAGCTGCGGCCGATCTGCAGTTGCAGGGTGTACCCGCAATGTTCGTCAA
This sequence comes from Kosakonia sp. S57, assembly GCF_016516575.1. Lineage (NCBI taxonomy): Bacteria > Pseudomonadati > Pseudomonadota > Gammaproteobacteria > Enterobacterales > Enterobacteriaceae > Kosakonia > Kosakonia sp. S57. The sequence goes on from NZ_JACVUL010000021.1 coordinate 3,166, forward strand.
CGGTAAATACCAGATCGATCAACGCGGTATGGACGGCAGCAGCCTTGATGCGTTTGTGAAAAGCTACGCTGATACGGTGAAGTTCCTGGTTGAGAAGAAGTAAAGATAACGCCGGTCACTGACCGGCGTTTTTACAGGTGGCTTTGATGGCGTCTATACGTTCATCTTTAGCGAGCCATAACCCATTCAGCCATTGCTGAAAGCTGCGCTTAAAATTCTTGTCATTAATATAATCGCCATGCAACCCATCGTGAACCGCCAGCAAATCAATACGCACCACGATACGCGTCAATTTGCCGCTGAGCATATCGAAAAAGGGCGTGCGATCGTTCTCCGGGTAGCAAAGCGTCACATCCAGCATTTTGTCGAACTGTTTACCCAGAACGTTTAACGCCATCGCGATACCCGCCGCTTTTGGCGGCAACAGATGCTTAAACGAAGAGCGTGTCTGACGCCGTTTCTCTTCTGTAAAACGCGATCCTTCAACAAAATTCACCATTGTCGTCGGATGCAGGCGAAACTTCTCACATGAACGGCGCGTTGTCTCAACATCCTTGCCCCGTCTTTCAGGATGCCTCAACAGATAACTTCGTGAGTAGCGGCGCATAAAAGGCATATCCAGCGCCCAGCACGCCAGGCCGATAAAGGGCACCCAGGCGAGTTGCTGCTTCAGGAAGTACTTGTTCATCGGGATCTGTTTGCGGAACAGGACACACAGCACCACGATATCTGCCCAGCTGTGGTGGTTACAAATAAGCAGATACCAGTTTCTTTTATTCAATCCCTCCAGCCCCTGAATATCCCATTCCAGCCGGGGATTGAGGCGTAGCAGCCAGTAGAGGCCTTCGCACCAGCAAGCCATCATCACATTACAGAATGCAGAGATCGCCCGCCAAAAACGCGGGATCGGAATAAGCAGTTTTATCAGGCCGGCGATAATAATCGGCACGGAGCAAACAACAGTAAGCAGGATGGTTAACAGAACGCTAAAAAAGAGCGTAATAACCGCGGGTAGTCTCGACATGATTAAATATTTCAAAAAGTTAGCAGCAAAATGCTCGCTAAAAGGTGTGCAAGGCGCAGATTTTATCAGAAAAGCGAGAGCGGCAATGGGGAAACCTTATTCAGCGCTTTTGATAGATAGTAAAGAAGAATGCAATGCCCTTTTTCTTCTATCCACACAGAGCAGATTATCGCCAAAAAGCAACATCGATCCTTTTTATCTTCTCAATATATTGATTTTAATGGGTTTGTATATTTTTACGATCCACGAAAAGCCACAAAAATCCAGCCAATTAAAAACTGTGCACAAACTTATCCACAGGATGTTTCTGCGAGGGATCCCGACGATCGCGAAATCTTTTCCGCCATTTACCGGGAAAAACTCATGTTTTCATCCTGTCTGTGGCATCCTTTAGCGTAAATTGAAAAAACAGGCATGGATATCATGGTTCAGATCCCCGAAAACCCACTCATTCTTGTTGACGGCTCCTCTTACCTCTATCGCGCGTATCATGCGTTTCCACCTCTGACCAACAGCGTTGGGGAACCCACCGGCGCAATGTACGGCGTGTTGAATATGCTGCGCAGCCTGTTGCTGCAGTATCAGCCGACGCATGTCGCAGTGGTGTTTGATGCGAAGGGTAAGACGTTCCGTGATGAGCTGTTCGAACATTACAAATCCCACCGCCCGCCGATGCCGGACGATCTGCGTGCGCAGATTGAGCCGCTGCATGCAATGGTGAAAGCGATGGGTCTGCCGCTGCTGGCGGTGTCGGGTGTTGAAGCGGATGACGTTATCGGCACGCTGGCATGTGAAGCAGACAAAAAAGGGCGTCCGGTGCTGATCAGTACCGGCGACAAAGATATGGCGCAGCTGGTGACGCCGAACGTCACGCTGATCAACACCATGTCCAACACCATTTTGGGGCCGGAAGAGGTCGTTACCAAATATGGCGTGCCGCCAGAGCTGATTATCGACTTCCTCGCGCTGATGGGCGACTCCTCCGATAACATCCCAGGTGTACCGGGCGTGGGTGAAAAAACCGCGCAGGCGCTGTTACAAGGGCTGGGCGGTCTCGACTCGCTCTATGCCGCGCCGGAAAAAATTGCCGAACTGAGCTTCCGTGGTGCGAAAACCATGGCGGCGAAGCTGGAGCAGAATAAAGAGGTTGCCTACCTCTCCTACCAGCTGGCGACCATCAAAACCGATGTTCCGCTGGAGCTGACGAGCGAACAGCTTGAAGTTCAGCAACCGGCCACCGAAGAGCTGGTGGAGCTCTTTAAGCGTTACGAATTTAAGCGCTGGACGGCGGATGTCGAAGCCGGAAAATGGCTGCAGGCGAGAGGAAGCAAGCCAGCCGCGAAGCCGCAGGAGACGATTGTGGTAGAAGCGGAGCCCGATATCCCGACGGCTATCCTCTCCGCTGAAAACTACGTCACCATCCTTGATGAAGAGACGTTGCAGAGCTGGATTGGCAAACTGAAAAGCGCGGCGCTGTTTGCCTTCGATACCGAAACGGACAGCCTGGATAACATCAGTGCCAATCTGGTCGGCATCTCCTTTGCTATCGAACCGGGCGTGGCGGCCTATGTACCGGTTGCCCATGACTACCTTGATGCGCCGGATCAGATCCCGCGCGACCGCGCGCTGGAACTGCTGAAACCGCTGCTGGAAGATGAAAAGCTTCTTAAAGTGGGCCAGAACCTGAAATACGATCGCGGCGTGCTGGAAAATTACGGCATCGAACTGCGCGGTATCGCCTTCGACACCATGCTTGAGTCCTACATCCTCAATAGCGTTGTTGGCCGTCACGATATGGACAGCCTCTCTCAGCGCTGGCTGAAGCACAAAACTGTGACCTTCGAAGAGATTGCCGGGAAAGGTAAAAATCAGCTGACCTTCAACCAGATTGCGCTGGAAGAGGCCGGGCATTACGCGGCGGAAGATGCTGATGTCACGCTGCAACTCCATCTGGCGATGTGGCCAGAGCTACAACAGCACGCCGGCCCGCTGAATGTCTTCCAGAATATTGAAATGCCGCTGGTGCCGGTCATTTCGCGCATCGAACGCAACGGCGTCAATATCGATCCGGCTGTGCTGCACAAGCACTCTGAGGAGCTGACCCTGCGCCTGGCGGAGCTGGAGCAAAAAGCACATGAGATCGCGGGCGAAGCGTTTAATCTCTCGTCGACTAAGCAGCTGCAAACTATTCTGTTTGAAAAACAGGGCATTAAACCGCTGAAGAAAACTCCGGGCGGCGCGCCGTCAACCTCAGAAGAGGTGCTGGAAGAGCTGGCGCTGGATTACCCGCTGCCAAAAGTGATCCTGCAATATCGCGGTCTGGCGAAGCTTAAATCGACCTACACCGATAAGCTGCCGCTGATGATCAACCCAAAAACCGGGCGCGTACATACCTCTTACCACCAGGCAGTGACCGCGACCGGGCGCTTGTCCTCTACCGATCCCAACTTGCAAAACATTCCTGTGCGTAATGAAGAGGGACGTCGTATTCGTCAGGCCTTTATCGCGCCGAAAGATTACGTCATCGTCTCTGCCGACTACTCGCAGATCGAACTGCGCATCATGGCGCACCTCTCACGGGATAAGGGCTTGCTGAAAGCGTTTTCTGAAGGTCAGGATATTCACCGCGCAACGGCGGCGGAAGTGTTTGGCCTGCCGCTGGATAGCGTAAGCAATGAACAGCGCCGCAGCGCGAAAGCGATCAACTTTGGTCTGATCTACGGCATGAGCGCCTTTGGTCTCTCGCGCCAGCTCAATATTCCGCGCAAAGAGTCGCAGAAGTATATGGATCTCTACTTCGAGCGCTATCCTGGCGTGCTGGAGTATATGGAGCGTACCCGCGCGCAGGCGAAAGAGAACGGCTATGTTGAAACGCTCGATGGTCGCCGCCTCTATCTGCCGGACATCAAAGCGAGCAACGCTGCCCGCCGTGCGGGTGCCGAGCGCGCGGCGATCAACGCCCCGATGCAGGGCACCGCAGCAGATATCATCAAACGTGCGATGATCGCCGTCGATGCGTGGTTACAGCAAGAGAAGCCGCGCGTGCGGATGATCATGCAGGTACACGATGAACTGGTGTTCGAGGTGCATAAAGAGGATATCGAGGCGGTCACGAAGAAGATCCATGAACTAATGGAGAGCAGTACCCAACTCGATGTGCCGCTGCTGGTGGAAGTGGGAAGCGGGCCAAACTGGGATCAAGCGCACTAAGCGTGCGGCAGGAAAGGGACTTTTCTGTAACTAAGCAACATAACACGGCGTTTTTGTGACAATCATTAGAATTCCGTATGTAAAAGTTGAAAAGAAATTACAAAAAGTCCTTTTTCCAGATCCAAAAAGGGAGTAGAGTTATTCGCGTAGGGTACAGAGGTAAGATGTTCTATCTTTCAGACCTTTTACTTCACGTAATCGGATTTGGCTGAATATTTAGCCGCCCCAGTCAGTAATGACTGGGGCGTTTTTTATTGCGCGAAAGAGAGCAATAAAGCGCAGCGGACGCCGCGCCAGAAGGGTTATTCGCCGGCGTCTTCTGTTGCTGGCGCAATGGATGAGAACCAGCTATCCAGCTTCTCGCGCAGTTTATCCACGCCCTGTTTTTTCAGCGACGAAAACGCTTCAACCTGCACATCGCCGTTAAAGGCAATTGCCGCTTCCCGCACCATCGTAACCTGCGCTTTACGCGCGCCGCTGGCGAGCTTGTCCGCTTTGGTCAGCAGCACCAGCACAGGGATCTCGCTTGCTACCGCCCAGTGGATCATCTGCTGGTCGAGATCTTTTAACGGATGGCGGATATCCATCAGTACGACCAGCCCCTTCAGGCACTGACGTTTCTCCAGATATTCACCCAGCGCGCGCTGCCATTTGATTTTCATCTCTTCCGGCACTTCGGCATAACCGTAGCCGGGCAGGTCGACAAGGCGTTTGCCTTCTACGACTTCGAACAGGTTGATTAGCTGGGTACGGCCCGGCGTTTTAGAGGTGCGCGCCAGGCTCTTTTGATTGGTTAGCGTATTGAGTGCGCTCGATTTTCCGGCGTTGGAGCGGCCAGCGAATGCCACTTCAATGCCGGTATCGGCGGGTAAGTGGCGAATATCAGGCGCACTGGTGACAAAGTGCGTCTGTTGGTAATTCAGGTTAGTCAAAACGGTCGTCTCCATCGTTAAAGCATGCGGGGATTATACCTGAACCCACGTAAAAGACTGTTTTTCTCGCATCATTCCTCTTTGTAGGTGATTGCCGCGCGCTTTGTAGGATATTTGCCCTTTATACGTTGCGAACTTTCGGAGTAGTTGCAGGTTTAAAAATAGTCAATAATAATTAAATCAATGATTTAGTTTTGTGGAATTCTCTTAATTTATCGTTTGTAAGGGTATTCATACTTGTCTCTTTCTCTGAGACAGGTAAAGTAACGCCCCGTAGCAGGACGCTTTACAGGAAAGGATAACTCACGGATTGAGGGGTCGGGAGCGCCAGGAGGCGAAGACCAGAGGAAAACGTCAGGAGACGTTCACAAGGAGAGGGACCGCAACACGGAGTGTTGATGCTAATGGAAAAACAGGGCACGTTGACAGCAAACAGGGAACGTAGAGCCCTTTACGGGTCAGGGTCAAGAAAAAAGGCGACAGTTTACACTGCCGCCTTTTTTCTTTGCTTGCTTTCTGCTAGATTCCGCCGCAATTCTATACTGATGAAAAACCACCTAAGACCCCTATGATGAAAAAACCGTCTACCCAACCGCGCGGCAAAGTGCGCCGTAAAACCCGTGAAGAGTTGAACCAGGAAGGCCGCGAACGTAAGCGTGATAAACGGCATCGCGGCAACGCTTCAGGCAGCCGCGCGAACGGTGGCGATAACGCTTCAGGCTCCGGCAAGGGCAAAGCGCAGAAAGATCCGCGTATTGGCAGTAAAACACCGATTCCGCTGGGTGTTACCGACACGCCAGTCACTAAGCAGCACAAACCGAAGAGTGAGAAACCTATGCTTTCACCGCAGGCTGAATTAGAGATGCTGGAAACGGATGAGCGCCTGGATGCGCTACTTGAACGTCTTGAAGAGGGTGAAACCCTGAGCGCCGACGAGCAGAAATGGGTTGATGCCAAACTGGATCGTATTGATGAGCTGATGCAGAAGCTCGGCCTCTCCTACGATGATGACGAAGAAGAAGAGGAAGAGGAGCGTAAGGAAGATATGATGCGTCTGCTCAAGGGCGGCAACTAATCCTTTCTTATGGGGCTTCCCGTCCTGCTTATAACCCTTCCGGTTATATGTTATCTGGTGTGGTTATTCGTTAAACTACAGCGGTTGTCGCGGCGCAAACAGTGGCTGCGCAACCGGCTGATACCCCAAAAAGGGATCGGCCCAGGCCGCCGGTATCGCCAGCGGCGTCATCGGAAGGAGTAAGCAATGTCTGAGCACGTCATCGACTGGGATCTGGCCCTGATCCAGAAATATAACTATTCCGGGCCGCGTTATACGTCCTATCCCACCGCGCTTGAGTTTTCTGACGCCTTCGGCGAAGCGGATTTTCACCGCGCCGTGGCGCGTTATCCTGAACGTCCGCTTTCGCTCTACGTTCATATCCCGTTTTGCCACAAGCTCTGCTACTTCTGCGGCTGCAATAAAATTGTTACCCGCCAGCAGCATAAAGCCGATCAATACCTCGATGCGCTGGAGCAGGAGATTATCCACCGCGCGCCGCTGTTTAAAGGCCGTCACGTCAGCCAGCTGCACTGGGGCGGCGGTACGCCAACCTATCTCAACAAAGCACAGATCAGCCGCCTGATGGCGCTGCTGCGCGGCAACTTCGCCTTTGATGCCGAGGCGGAGATCTCCATCGAGGTCGACCCGCGCGAAATTGAACTGGATGTGCTCGACCATCTGCGCGGGGAAGGGTTTAACCGCCTTAGCATGGGCGTGCAGGATTTTAATAAAGAGGTGCAGCGGCTGGTTAACCGTGAACAGGATGAATCGTTTATCTTTGCTCTGCTTAACCACGCGCGCGATATCGGCTTTACCTCGACCAATATCGACCTGATCTACGGCCTGCCCAAACAGACGCCGGAGAGTTTTGCCTATACGCTGCAACGCGTCGCTGAACTCAGCCCCGATCGCTTAAGCGTCTTCAACTATGCGCATCTGCCGACGCTCTTTGCTGCCCAGCGTAAAATTAAAGATGCGGATCTGCCTTCGGCGCAGCAGAAGCTCGATATCCTGCAGCAGACCATCTCCTCGCTGACCGCATCCGGATATCAGTTTATCGGCATGGATCACTTTGCCCGTCCGGATGATGAGCTGGCGATTGCCCAGCGCAACGGCGTGCTGCACCGCAACTTCCAGGGTTACACCACTCAGGGCGACAGCGACCTGCTGGGCCTTGGCGTCTCTGCCATCAGCATGATTGGCGACAGCTATGCGCAAAACCAGAAAGAGCTCAAACACTACTATCAGCAGGTTGATGAGCAGGGAAATGCGCTGTGGCGCGGCATTGCGCTGACCCGCGATGACTGCATTCGCCGGGATGTGATCAAGGGGCTTATCTGTAATTTCCGTCTCTCATTCAGCGATATTGAGCGCGCCTGGGATCTCGATTTCAGCGACTACTTTGCAGAGGATTTGCAGCTGTTAGCGCCACTGATTAAAGATGGGCTGGTGGAGAGGGATGAGCAGGGGCTTCAGGTAACGGCGAAAGGGCGTCTGTTGATTCGCAACATCTGCATGTGCTTCGATGTCTATCTGCGCCAGAAAGCGCGGCTACAGCAGTTCTCGCGGGTGATTTAACAGGCCTGCAAAAGCACCAGGCCTGTTAAACCGCTAGCTAAACAGCCCGACCAGCGTTGCACAAAGCAGCGCTGCGACAGCCGTTTGTGGCGTATGGCTGGCAGAGGCGCCAGCCGTAACCAGATGAATGAACGATTCCAGCATGATAACCCCCCCTGAACGCGCAAGATCATACTGCACTGCGACGAACAGTAAAGCACAAAATAGCAGCACTTTTCGCGGGCGGATCGCGCTTTACGTTTACTCCATTCCCAGCTCTTTTAACTTACGCGTAAGGGTATTGCGCCCCCAGCCGAGCAGGCGTGCTGCTTCCTGCTTATGCCCCTGAGTGTGGCGCAGTGCGGTGGTCAGCAGGGTACGCTCCATCTCCGGTTGCGCTTCAGAGAGCAGGTTTTGATGACCGGAACGCAGCGCGCGATCGGCCCACTGCGCGAGCAGCGTCGCCCAGCTGTCCGGCAAACTCTGCGACGGGCTGTCCGGCACCGTGGCTTCAAACAGCTCACTGGGCAGATCCTGAATCAGCACTTCCTGTCCTGCCGCCATTACCGTTAACCAGCGGCAGGTGTTCTCCAGCTGGCGCACGTTGCCTGGCCATGCCAGACGGGTCAATGCCGCTTCGGTTTCCGGATGCAGCAGCTTCGCTTCCACACCCAGTTCACGGGCAGCGTCCTGTAAGAAGTGGCGCGCCAGACGCGGAATATCTTCCCGGCGTTCGCGCAGCGGCGGCAGATGCACACGGATAACATTCAGGCGGTGGAACAGATCCTCCCTGAATTTCCCCTCCTGCACGCGCAGCTCCAGGTTCTGATGCGTCGCCGCAATAATACGCACATCGACTTTCACCGGCGCGTAGCCGCCCACGCGGTAAAACTGCCCATCGGCGAGCACGCGCAGCAAACGCGTCTGCACATCGAGCGGCATATCGCCAATCTCATCAAGAAAAAGCGTGCCGCCGTCGGCCTGCTCAAAACGCCCCTGACGAATGGTGTTAGCGCCGGTAAAGGCCCCTTTCTCGTGGCCAAACAGCTCCGATTCAATCAAATCTTTCGGGATCGCCGCCATATTGAGCGCGATAAACGGCGCTTTGACGCGCGGGCTGTGGCGATGCAGCGCATGGGCAACCAGCTCTTTCCCGGTGCCGGACTCGCCGTTAATCAATACGCTGATCGATGAGCGCGACAGACGGCCAATAATGCGAAACACATCCTGCATCGCCGGCGCTTCGCCGATGATATCGGTGGTCGGGCCGAGAGCCTGCACATTGCGCGGCTGCTGCTGCTCCTGGTAGTGGCTGATAGCGCGCTCAACCAGCGCCACCGCTTCATCAATATCGAACGGTTTAGGCAGGTAGTCGAATGCCCCCTGCTGATAAGCGCTTACCGCCGCATCCAGATCCGAGTGCGCAGTCATAATGATGACCGGAAGCATCGGATGGCGCTGCTTAATCTGTTTTAACAGTGCCAGCCCGTCCATACCGGGCATACGAATATCCGAAAGCAGAACATCCGGCGTTTTGGTGGTCAGCGCATCAAGCACTTCATTGGCACTTTCAAACGTTGTACAACTCAAGCCTGCCCCGGTGAGCGCGCGTTCAAGCACCCAACGGATGGAGCTATCGTCATCCACGATCCAGACTATCCCTCGTTGCATAAACACCTCTACTTCCGAATAGGCAGGAATACCGAGAACTCGGTATGGCCTGGCCAACTGGTAAATTCAATTTTGCCTGAGTGTTGATCAATCAGGCTGCGTGCAATCGATAAGCCAAGCCCGGTGCCACCTTCGCGGCCGCTGACCATCGGGTAAAACAGCGTGTCCTGCAGATGCTGCGGTATACCCGGGCCGTTATCCTGCACATCGATTCTTGCTGCCAGGCGATAACGTACGCCGTGCAGCGTTAACTGGAACGCGGTGCGGGTGCGCAGAATAATTTCGCCGCCCTCCGGCCCTAATGCCTGAAGCGCATTGCGCACGATATTCAGTAAAACTTGCTCGATCTGGTCAGGATCGTGCGCCAGCTCCGGCAAACTGGGATCGTAATCGCGAATTAGCGTGACGTTAGCCGGCAGCTCCATCGACACCAGATTGACCACGCGCTCGGCCACTTTATGGATGCTTTCAGTAACGTGCATACCCGGTTGCTGCGGCCCTAACAGGCGATCGACCAGATTGCGCAGGCGGTCGGCCTGCTCAATGATCACTTTGGTATATTCCAGCAGCGACGGGTCGGGCAGGGCTTTGCTTAATAGCTGTGCCGCGCCGCGCAGGCCGCCAAGAGGGTTTTTGATCTCATGAGCCAGGCCGCGCACCAGATCGCGCGCCGCCACCTGTTGAGCATGCTGAAGCTGCTCCTGGCTTAAACGACGCTGGTTATCCATCGGCGCCATTTCCAGCAGCACCAGCCCGTCCGGCAGGCGTTGCGCCGTCAGGGAGAGAATATGCGAGCGCCCGTCGATAACCAGCGTCACTTCGTTATCGGTAAAGCCCTGGCCTGCATGCAAACTTTCACGCATCAGGTCGATATTGAGGGAGAAGTAGCTCAGCAGTTCCGGCAGCGGGGTGCCGAACAGTTTGCGCGAGCTTTGCGCCAGCAGCTGTTGTGCTGCGGGGTTGGCGTAGTGTACCGCCAGGTCGTCATCAACCAGCAGGATGCTGTTGATCAAAGAGTTGAGGATCTGCCCAGCATCGGGCAGCGCGCCGCTTGCCATGTAGCAGTCTCCCGGAGATATGCACCAATTTTGTGCAGTATAGCGTTATAGAAAGAAAAAGCGCGTGAGATCAGGTTGTTGTCGGCGAAAAAAGCCCATCGTGTGATGGGCTAAAGTTTCCACGGCAACTAAAAATTCTCTGGCTGATTTCTCGCCGCCAACTGACTGTGACGAGAAATCGGCCGAGTATTAATAACGTAATTAAACGCTGTAATAGAGTTCGAACTCTACCGGGTGCGGCGTCATGCGAACGCGGTCGTTTTCTTCAATGCGCAGCGCGATATAAGCATCGATAGCGTCGTCGGTGAATACGCCGCCGGCGGTCAGGAACTCGCGGTCAGCGTCCAGCGCGTTAAGCGCTTCTTCCAGGGAGCCTGCAACCTGCGGGATCTCTTTCGCCTCTTCCGGCGGCAGATCGTACAGGTTTTTGTCCATTGCTTCGCCCGGGTGGATTTTGTTCTTAATACCATCCAGACCTGCCATCAGCAGCGCGGCAAAGCACAGGTACGGGTTCGCAGCCGGATCCGGGAAGCGCACTTCGATACGACGCGCTTTCGGAGACGCAACAACCGGAATACGGATAGAGGCAGAACGGTTACGGGCGGAGTAGGCCAGCATAACCGGTGCTTCGTAACCCGGGACCAGACGCTTGTAGGAGTTGGTAGTCGGGTTAGAGAGGGCGTTGATCGCTTTAGCGTGTTTGATTACGCCGCCGATGTAGTACAGCGCCATCTCAGACAGGCCAGCGTATTTGTCGCCAGAGAACAGGTTGGTGCCGTTCTTGGAGAGAGACATGTGGCAGTGCATACCGGAACCGTTATCACCGAACATTGGTTTCGGCATAAAGGTCGCGGTTTTACCGAAGCGGTGCGCAACGTTATGTACCACATATTTGTAAATCTGAATTTCGTCCGCTTTTTTGGTCATGGTGTTGAAGCGGGTTGCCACTTCGTTCTGACCCGCAGTCGCCACTTCATGGTGATGCGCTTCGACGACCAGGCCCATCTCTTCCATCACCAGACACATGGTGGAACGCAGATCCTGAGAGGAGTCTACCGGCGGAACCGGGAAGTAACCGCCTTTCACAGCCGGACGGTGACCTTTGTTACCACCTTCATATTTGGTGGTGGTGTTCCATGCGCCTTCGATATCGTCGATAGCAACGCTGGAACCGGAGATGGAGCTGCCGAAACGCACGTCGTCAAACAGGAAGAATTCCGGCTCTGGCCCGAACAGTACGGTGTCTGCCAGACCGGTGGAGCGCAGGTACTCTTCAGCGCGTTTGGCGATGGAGCGCGGGTCGCGATCGTAGCCCTGCATGGTGCCTGGCTCGAGGATATCGCAGCGAATAATCAGCGTAGACTCTTCGTAGAACGGGTCAATGACAGCGGTAGTGGCGTCCGGCATCAGCACCATGTCGGATTCGTTGATGCCTTTCCAGCCACCAATCGAAGAACCATCAAACATTTTGCCTTCTTCGAAGAAGTCAGCGTTTACCTGATGGGCTGGGATCGTGACGTGCTGTTCTTTACCTTTGGTATCTGTGAAGCGCAGATCGACAAACTTCACTTCGTGCTCATTCAGCATCGTCAAAACGTGTTCAGCGGACATACTTAAACTCTCCCGGGATTGTCATTGTCGTCGTGGTAACGAGGTCTTCTAATTACTACGTAAATCTGGCGTAGTTGCCGTACAATGGATAAGCGAAATCTATGCCAACTTTTAAATCACCCTAAAAAGGCGTTATCATGCTCGGCATAGTGCAAAAGGGCTGCACCATGATGGTTACCTTGCACCAATATAGTGCTTTTATGGAAACATAGGGCACCATATTGGTGCAATTTTCGTTATTTGCCCCTTTTAACGCTCCGTGAAAGCGATCACAAAGCAACTCTGCAATACTTGTTTGCAGGGTATGTTTGTGATCCTGTTTAGTCCTTCGATTAATACGTGTACAATAACGCGCTATTTCTAATGCCTGAGGCAAAGTTGTGATCGAAAATCTGCGTAACATCGCCATCATTGCTCACGTTGACCATGGTAAAACGACCCTGGTTGACAAGCTGCTGCAGCAATCCGGTACGTTCGACGAACGTGCTGAAACTCAAGAGCGTGTGATGGACTCCAACGATTTGGAGAAAGAGCGTGGGATTACCATCCTCGCTAAAAACACCGCTATCAAATGGAATGATTATCGTATCAACATCGTTGATACCCCAGGGCACGCCGACTTCGGTGGTGAAGTTGAGCGTGTAATGTCCATGGTCGATTCCGTGCTGCTGGTGGTTGACGCATTTGACGGCCCGATGCCGCAAACGCGCTTCGTGACCAAAAAAGCATTTGCCCATGGTCTGAAACCTATCGTGGTAATCAACAAAGTTGACCGTCCTGGCGCGCGTCCGGACTGGGTTGTTGATCAGGTCTTCGACCTGTTCGTTAACCTTGACGCGACCGACGAACAGCTGGACTTCCCGATCGTTTACGCTTCTGCGCTGAACGGTATCGCGGGTCTGGACCACGAAAACATGGCTGAAGACATGACCCCGCTGTACCAGGCGATTGTTGAACATGTACCGGCACCGAACGTCGATCTCGACGGCACGCTGCAGATGCAGGTTTCCCAGCTCGATTACAACAACTACGTTGGCGTAATCGGCATCGGCCGTATCAAACGCGGTAAAGTGAAGCCGAACCAGCAGGTCACTATCATCGATAGCGAAGGCAAAACCCGTAACGGTAAAGTTGGCAAAGTGCTGACTCACCTGGGGCTGGAGCGTATTGAGAGTGACGTGGCAGAAGCGGGCGACATCATTGCAATCACCGGTCTGGGCGAGCTGAACATCTCCGACACCATCTGCGATCCGCAGAGTGTTGAAGCGCTGCCGGCGCTCTCCGTTGATGAGCCGACCGTCACCATGTTCTTCAACGTCAACACCTCTCCGTTCTGTGGCAAAGAGGGTAAATACGTTACCTCTCGTCAGATCCTTGACCGCCTGAACAAAGAGCTGGTGCACAACGTTGCGCTGCGCGTTGAAGAGACTCAGGATGCGGATGCGTTCCGTGTTTCTGGTCGTGGTGAGCTGCACCTCTCTGTTCTGATCGAGAACATGCGTCGTGAAGGTTTCGAAATGGCGGTTTCCCGTCCGAAAGTAATCTTCCGCGAAATCGACGGCCGCAAACAAGAGCCGTTCGAGAACGTAACGCTGGACGTTGAAGAGCAGCACCAGGGTTCTGTTATGCAGGCACTGGGCGAGCGTAAAGGCGATCTGAAAAACATGAATCCGGACGGCAAAGGCCGCGTACGTCTCGACTACGTGATCCCAAGCCGCGGTCTGATCGGCTTCCGTTCAGAGTTCATGACCATGACCTCCGGTACCGGTCTGCTGTACTCCACCTTCAGCCACTACGACGATATTCGTCCGGGCGAAGTAGGCCAGCGTAACAACGGCGTGCTGATCTCCAACGGTCAGGGTAAAGCGGTTGCGTTTGCGCTGTTCGGTCTGCAGGATCGCGGTAAGCTGTTCCTCGGTCACGGTGCGGAAGTGTATGAAGGCCAGATCATCGGTATTCACAGCCGCTCTAACGACCTGACGGTAAACTGCCTGACCGGTAAGAAACTGACCAACATGCGTGCGTCCGGTACGGACGAAGCAACGGTTCTGGTTCCGCCGATCAAGATGACCCTGGAGCAGGCGCTCGAGTTCATCGATGATGACGAACTGGTAGAGGTAACACCTCAGTCCATTCGTATCCGTAAACGTCATCTGACCGAGAACGACCGTAAACGCGCCATGCGCGGTGCAAAAGAAGAGTAATTCTCCTCTTTTAGCCCAACAAAAGCCGCTGATTATCAGCGGCTTTTTTTTATCCCGCGATCGCGGGCGTGAAAGGGCCCGCTATTCAAGCGGAAACTTTCCCGCTACAGTTAACTCTCCATGGCAGGCAAGGAGAGGCAAATGCTCTATATCTTTGATTTAGGTAATGTGATTGTCGATATCGACTTCAACCGGGTGCTCGGAGCCTGGAGCGATTTCAGCCGCGTACCACTGGCAACCCTGAAGCAGAACTTTGTCATGGGGGAGGCCTTCCACCGTCATGAACGCGGGGAGATCAGCGATGAGGAGTTCGCCAAAGCCCTGTGTGAAGAGATGGCGCTGCCGTTAAGTTATGAGCAATTCTCCACCGGCTGGCAGGCGGTGTTCGTCGCGCTACGCCCGGACGTTATCGATATCATGCATAAACTGCGCGCGAAAGGAGATCGTGTGGTGGTGCTGTCCAACACCAACCGTCTGCACACGACCTTCTGGCCGGAGCAGTATCCGGAGATCCGCGCCGCCGCCGATCATATCTATCTCTCGCAAGAGATGGGGATGCGTAAACCCGAATCCAGAATTTATCAGCAGGTTCTGACTCTAGAAGGTTTTTCTGCCGAAGATGCCGTCTTTTTCGACGACAATGCTGAAAATATCGCTGGCGCTGAGCGCGTAGGGATTACGTCGATCCTGGTCGCTAACAAGGCCACCATTCCGGACTATTTTTCAAAGCTGCTATGAAAGAAGCCGTAAAACAGCGCGCGAAGAGGAGTGCGCAGTCGCTGCAGGCCTGGTCAAAACTGCTGTGGCGACATATCAATGATGACAATATGACGACGCTGGCGGGGAATCTCGCCTACGTCTCACTGCTGTCGCTGGTGCCGCTGATTGCGGTGATCTTCGCGCTGTTCGCTGTTTTCCCGATGTTTTCCGACATCAGCATCCAGCTGCGTCACTTTATTTTTGCCAATTTCATTCCCACAACCGGCGACGTTATCCAGAACTACATTGAGCAGTTCGTCGCTAACTCAACGAAGATGACCGCGGTAGGGGCCTGCGGGCTGGTGGTCACTTCGCTCTTACTGATGTACTCCATCGACAGCGCGCTGAATACCATCTGGCGCAGCACCCGCGTGCGCCCGCATGTCTACTCATTTGCCGTCTACTGGATGATCCTGACCCTCGGCCCGCTGCTGGCCGGGGCGAGCCTTGCGATCAGCTCCTATCTGCTGTCGCTGCGCTGGGCGAGTGAACTCAATAGCGTGATTGATGATGTGCTGCGAATTTTTCCGCTGATCCTCTCCTGGCTCTCGTTCTGGCTGCTCTACAGCATTGTTCCGACTACGCGCGTACCAAACCGCGATGCGGTGCTGGGGGCGTTTGTTGCGGCGGTGCTGTTTGAACTGGGCAAGAAAGGTTTTGGCTTATATATCACCATGTTCCCCTCCTACCAGCTGATTTATGGCGTGCTGGCCGTTATTCCGATCATGTTTCTCTGGGTCTACTGGACCTGGTGTATCGTCTTGCTTGGGGCTGAAATTACTGTCACTCTCGGGGAATACCGCGAACTTAAAAAAGCAGCACAACGAGAAGAAGCAGACCAACCATGATTGCATTAATTCAACGCGTTTCCCGTGCGAGCGTTAGCGTGGCGGGAGAGGTGACGGGTGAAATTGGCCCGGGTCTTCTGGTATTACTGGGCGTCGAGAGGGAAGACGACGAGCAGAAAGCAAACCGCCTGTGTGAAAGAGTGCTGGGATACCGCATCTTTAGCGATGCCGACGGGAAAATGAACCTCAATGTCCAGCAGGCCGGCGGCAGCGTGCTGGTGGTATCGCAGTTTACGCTGGCAGCCGATACGGAGCGCGGCATGCGTCCGGGCTTTTCGCGCGGCGCGGCGCCGGAAAAAGCCGAGGCGCTCTATAACCACTTTGTTGCACACTGCGGTCAGCAAATCGCCACGCAAACCGGGCGTTTCGCTGCCGATATGCAGGTGTCGCTGGTCAATGATGGTCCCGTCACATTCTGGCTACAGATATGAGCCAGCTTGCGGCGCGGCCCCGGGTCACAAGAGAGAATGCAGCTATGTATCATCTTCGCGTACCGCAAACTGAAGAAGAGTTAGAACGTTACTACCAGTTCCGCTGGGAAATGTTACGTAAGCCGTTGCACCAGCCGCAGGGCTCCGAGCGCGACGCCTGGGACGCCATGGCGCATCACCAGATGGTGGTTGATGAAGAGGGTAATATCGTTGCCTCTGGTCGGCTCTATATCAATGCCGATAACGAAGGCTCGATTCGCTTTATGGCGGTGCACCCCTCCGTACAGGATAAAGGCCTCGGCACGCTGATGGCGATGACCCTGGAATCCGTCGCCCGCCAGGAGGGCGTTAAGCGCGTCACCTGTAGCGCCCGCGAAGATGCGGTACCCTTTTTCGCCAAGCTTGGGTTTATCAACGAAGGCGAAATCACCGCGCCGCAAACTACCCCCATCCGCCATTTTCTGATGATCAAACCCATCGCCTCGCTGGATGATATTCTTCATCGCGGCGACTGGTGCGGTCAGCTGCAACAGGCCTGGTATCAGCATATTCCGCTCAGCGAAAAGATGGGCGTGCGCATCCAGCAGTACACCGGGCAGAAATTTATTACCACCATGCCGGAGATCGGCAATCAAAACCCGCACCACACGCTGTTTGCCGGGAGCCTCTTCTCGCTGGCGACGCTGACCGGCTGGGGTCTTATCTGGCTGATGCTGCGCGAACGCCATCTCGGCGGCACAATTATTCTCGCCGACGCCCATATCCGCTACAGCTCGCCCATCAGCGGTAAACCGAGCGCGATTGCCGATCTTGGCTCGCTAAGCGGCGATCTCGACCGCCTGGCGCGCGGGAAAAAAGCGCGCGTGCAGATGCAGGTAGAGCTGTTTGGCGATGATAAGCAGGGCGCGATTTTTGAAGGCATCTATATCGTTCTGCCCGCAAAACCGTTCGGCTCGTTCGAAGAGGGCGGCAACGAAGAGGAGTAGGCGCTGGGCCTGCCGATAGCGCGCGCGAAAGGCGCGCTTTCCCGTATAGCCGGTTACACCCTGGCGATGCGCGACGCCACATCGTGGATTACATCCACTGCCGTGCGGCTGATGCCGGCAAGCTGGAAGAAACCGTGTATCACACCGAGATAACGCGAACAGGAGCAGGCCACGCCCTGTTCGGTCATTCGCTGATAGAGCGACTCACCTTCATCGCACAGCGGGTCAAACTCCGCTGTCACAATATGCGTCGGCGGCAGGCCGTTGAAATCAGTGCGCCACAGCGGGCTGACATCCGGCAGCAGGCGATCGGTCTCGCCAAGATAGTGCGTATAGCCGGAGAGCAGCGCCTCGCGGGTGATCACATAATCTGCGCCATTAAGGGTATAGCTGTCGAACCAGGCGGTTGCATCAAGCATCGGGTAGATGAGGATCAGCTGAGCAGGCTGCCACTCACCTGCGGCTTTTAAGCGCAACGCCGTGACCAGCGCCAGATGTCCGCCTGCGCTATCGCCCGCCAGCGTGATGCGCTGAGGATCGATGCCAAGCTGCTGCGCGTTTTGCCGGATAAGTTCTGCACCCCGCCGGGCATCATCATGTGCCGCTGGCCAGCGGTGTTCCGGCGCAAGCCGGTACTGCACGGCGATAACCCGGCAGCTGCTGTAAAAGGCAAGCTGGCGCAGCTGTTTATCATGGGTATCAAAGCCGCCGCTGACAAAACAGCCGCCGTGATAGTAAATAAGCGCGGGCAGATTATCGGTGGCATTTTGCGGCGAGTAGCAGCGAAAGCGAATGCTCTCCAGCGTGAATTCTCTCACCTCCACACGGGTTTCCGTCTCGCCTGCCAGCGTCGTGCTGGCGAGATACCCCGCGCGCCGGTCATCAATACTCTGCTCGCAGACGGAGGGCCGTCCTGCAGCAATAAAGTCGCTTACCAGTTGGCTAATACCCTGTTCCAGTGCCATTTCGCATTCCTTTGTCTGTATAAATACCCAGGTTTTATAGCCTGGTTTTTGCGAAATGGAAACGGGGTTTTTGGGCTGAAAATGAAAAGTGGAACCCAGCTCGAAAGAACGTTTTTTTTCTCAAAATGACACTTGCCCAGCAAAAATGGCAGCGTATCGTGTGGCTGGAAAATAAACGCATACGATATACTGAGGTGATATATGGATGTTCTCTCTGGAGTGATTATGGGGCGTATTTTGTTGGATTTATCAGATGATGTTATACGCAGGCTCGATAGCTTAAAGCAGCAGCGTAACCTTCCTCGTGCTGAATTATTACGAGAAGCGGTTGAGCAGTATCTTGAAAAGCAGAACACGACAAGCGCTCGCAATGCTTTAGGTCTATGGGGAGGTGAGGGCGAAGATGGTCTTGAATTTGAGAGAAAACTGCGCGAGGAGTGGTGACTATGAGCAACCTTGCGTTATTTGATACCAATATCTTGATTGATCTGTTTAATGGCCGGGAAGAGGCTGCTAACACTTTTGAAGATTACAATGGCAGGATCGCCATCAGCCTGATTAGCTGGATTGAAGTGCTGGTTGGCGCTAAAAAAGTAGGGCAGGAAAATGCGACACGCGCTTTTCTTGATTCGCTTGAGGTCATAGAGATTTCCCATCCCATAGCAGAACGAAGCATTGAGCTGCGCCAGGCGTATCGCATGAAGCTGCCCGATGCCATTATTCTTGCAACAGCTCAGATACATAGCCGTTGCCTCGTTACGCGCAATATCAAAGATTTTGCGTCTGTAACAGGGGTTTTCACCCCATATCAGTAACAGGCCGGGCAAAAATTTACCGCGACCTGCTGATTTTACTCCCCTTCGCCGGGGAATAAGAACGGGTTGATGGAGCTACGGGCGAACCCTTCCTGCTCCATGCGGGCATCGAGGATCAGCGACGCAAGATCGTCGGCTACCGCTTCGACATTCTGGTCTTTTTCCTGATAAAGGATCTTCAGGTAAGTGCCGCAGTCGCCGCAGCTTTCCGCTTTGATTGCCGCCTGCTCGTTATCCAGCGACCAGTAGTGCAGATCGCGGGTTTGCTCGCAGTTGCTGCACTTGACGCGCACCACGTGCCATTCGGTTTCGCACAGGTTGCAGTGCAGGTAGCGCAGCCCCTGGCTGCTGCCGATGTGCACCGTACTGGAAACCGGCATCGATCCGCAGACCGGGCAGAACTGGCGCTGTTCGCCATATTCCGCGCGGGCTTTCCCCGGAATCAGGCTGGCCATCTGCGCCCAGTAGAGCGACAGCGCGGCCCAGATAAAGGGCGCTTTATCGCTGCTGACGGAGGCGAAGTCGGCGGCAAAGAGAGCGCTAGCCATCGCTTCCAGCTCCTGTGCGGAGGCTTTTTCCAGGTTCTCGATCACCGCCAGCGCCGGGCCGCTCATCTCCGGCTTCAGCTCGGCGATCAGCGAATGCAGCAGCTTATGCCAGTGCGTATCGCGCGGCAGGACATGAATATCAAGCGGCGGCTTTCCCTGCGCGGCAGCTTCTTTAAGACGCGCCGTCAGATCGAGTTGTAACGGGTGGTCATACAGCACCACCTCCTGGGCATGGGCGATAAGCGCGGCAAAACGCAGATAATCACCCAGCGGATTACTCTCTGCCAGCGTGCGCAGACGTTCCGCACGGCGGTTATAGAGGTTTTTGAGTCTGGGGAATAACAACGGCGGAATCACTTCCGCCGTGCGTTTTTCGCTCTTCTCCAGCTCATCTTGCGGGATTATGCGAATACTCATTCAGTTGGTTTTTCCGTTGTCTTGCTGCGAACTTCCCGGTACCAGCGCGGGTGATGTTTCTTCGCCCAGGTGCTGGTAACCCAGCCTTCCACCATTGCGGTTATGGTGCCTTTAACCCACAAGGCGGCATAAATGTGCACCATGATAACCACAATTAACGCAACTGCTGCAAATGAATGCACCATCAGCGCTAAGCGGATCACCGGGATGGGAAACGCGGGTGCAAAGTAAGGGCGCCAGATAACCACGCCGCTTGCCAGGAGCAACACCAGGAAGATAATCGCCGCCCAGAACACACACTTCTGACCGAAATTATAGCGCCCGGTGTCACCCACTTCCTCATTGACGACGATCTTACGAATATTCTTCGCCCAAAAGATATCATCCCTATTGATGAGGTTATGGTGCCAATAGCGGAAAAACATGATTATAAACGAGGCAAACATCACCACGCCGACAAACGGATGAAGGATACGCGCCAGCTGCGGCGTCCCGAGAATGTTCATCAACCAGTTGAAGGAGGGGAAGAAAAACCCCAGCCCGCTCACCGACGCCAGCACGAAGCAGAAGGCGGTGATCCAGTGGTTGATGCGCTCGGGTGCCGAATAGCGCACGATGGTGTCACGTTTTCTCATTTGCGCACCTCGTCTTTCTCTTCATGCAGGTTGTCCTCTTCCTCTTCTGCGCGGTTCGGACCGACACCGACATAGTGGAAGATGCTGGCCGCGAAGGTGGCAGCAAAGCCGACCGCCGCAAGTGGTTTCCAGATCCCTTTCCAGAACTTCACGGTTGCGCTGATTTCCGGGTTCTCCGGCAGACCGTGGTACAGATTCGGGTTATTGGCATGGTGCAGCACATACATCACGTGCGTGCCGCCAACACCGGCCGGATCGTACAGACCTGCGTTATCGTAACCACGGGTTTTCAGCTCTGCCACGCGCTCGCCAGCGAGGTTTTTCATATCCTCTTTGGAGCCAAAGTGGATAGCGCCGGTCGGGCAGGTTTTCACGCAGGCCGGTTCCTGGCCCACCGTCACACGGTCAACACACAGCGTACATTTGTAGACGCGGTTGTCTTCCGGGTTCAGGCGCGGCACATCAAACGGGCAGCCAGCGATGCAGTAACCGCAGCCAATGCACTGCTCAGACTGGAAGTCGACAATGCCGTTAGCATACTGAATGATAGCCCCTTCTGACGGACATGCTTTCAGACAGCCGGGATCGGCGCAGTGCATGCAGCCATCTTTACGAATCAGCCACTCCAGTTTGTCGTTCTGCTCCACTTCTGAGAAACGCATCACCGTCCATGATTTGGCGGTCAGATCCGCCGGGTTGTCATACACCCCGACGTTATGCCCCACCTCATCACGCAGATCGTTCCATTCGGAACAGGCCACCTGACAGGCTTTACAGCCGATACAGGTGGTGACGTCGATAAGCTTCGCCACTTCCTGCTGGTGATCCCGCGCCTGAGGCGCGGGAGTGAAACCGTTAGTCGCGGAACGACGGATGATGTCTTGCGATTGATAAGCCATAAGTCGTCTCCGTTACACCTTTTCCACATTCACCAGGAACGCCTTGAACTCTGGCGTTTGGGTATTCGCATCACCGACAAACGGCGTCAGCGTGTTGGCGATAAAGCCTTTCTTCGCCACGCCTTCGTAACCCCAGTGAATCGGAATACCAATCGTGTCGATATCTTTGCCGTCCACTTTCAGGGTACGAATACGCTTGGTCACCACCGCTTTGGCTTTGATATAGCCACGGTTGGAGGAGACGCGCACGGTATCGCCCTGCGTAATGCCCAGCTTGCCCGCCAGTTTCTCGCCAATCTCCACAAACTGTTCCGGCTGCGCGATGGAGTTCAACAGCGCGTGTTTAGTCCAGTAGTGGAAGTGCTCGGTCAGGCGGTAAGTGGTCCCGACATACGGGAACTTATCGGCTTTACCCATCGCAGCGAGATCGTCTTTAAAGACGCGCGCGGCAGGGTTCGAGACGACGTTAGGGTGCAGCGGGTTGGTGCCCAGCGGCGTTTCAAACGGCTCGTAGTGCTCCGGGAACGGCCCTTCCATCATCTTATCGAGAGCGAAGAGGCGACCCATCCCTTCCGGCTGCATGATAAACGGCCCGACTTCACTGCCAGGAGCGGCGGTGCTGTAGTCCGGAATATCTGCACCCACCCACTTGCCATTGGCGTAGCTGAGCAGCTTGCGCTTCGGATCCCACGGGTTACCCTGCGGGTCAGCGGAGGCACGGTTATAGAGAATACGGCGGTTGAGCGGCCACGCCCATGCCCAGCCCAGCGTATTGCCAAGGCCTGACGGATCGGCGTTATCGCGGCGCGCCATCTGGTTGCCATCCGGCGTCCAGCTCCCGGCGAAAATCCAGCAGCCGCTTGAGGTGGTGCCGTCATCGCGCAGGTGCGCAAAGCTGCCAAGCTGGTTGCCTTTCTTCGCCAGCACGTCGCCGCTTACCGGATCGATAATATCGACCAGCGCTTTGCCGTTGCTCTCCATCGCCACTTCTTCCGCTGACGGATTCTCCGGCGTCGAGTAGTTCCAGGTCATGTTCAGAACCTGTTCCGGATTCGCGCCACCCTCTGCGGCATACATCTTACGCAGACGTAAGAAGATACCGGCCAGGATCTCACCGTCGTTCAGCGCTTCGCCCGGGGCGTCAGCGCCTTTCCAGTGCCACTGCAACCAGCGGCCGGAGTTCACGATGGAGCCGTTCTCTTCAGCAAAGCAGGTCGACGGCAGGCGGAACACTTCGGTCTGGATGGTCGACGGATCGACATCGTTAGACTCGCCGTGGTTCTGCCAGAAGGTCGAGGTTTCCGTATTCAGCGGGTCGATAGTCACCAGGAACTTCAGTTTTGACAGGGATGCCACCACCTTGTTCTTGTTCGGGAACGAGGCGACCGGGTTAAAGCCCTGGCAGAGATAGCCGTTGACCTTGCCCTGGCTCATCATTTCGAAGTACTGCAGAACGTCGTAGCCTTTGTCCCACTTCGGCAGCCAGTCAAAGCCCCAGCTGTTCTCCGCCGTCGCTTTGTCGCCAAAGAAGGCTTTCATCATCGAGACGAAGAATTTCGGGTAGTTGCTCCAGTAGTTAACCTGGCCTTCCAGCAGCGGTTTCGGCGTATTGACGGTCAGGTAGGTCTGGAGATCCTTCTGCTTCTCGCTCGGCAGCGTCATATAACCCGGCAGGCTCTGCGACAGCAGGCCAAGATCGGTCAGACCCTGAATATTGGAGTGGCCGCGCAGGGCGTTTACGCCGCCGCCTGCCATCCCCATATTGCCGAGCAGCAGCTGGATCATCGCCATGGTACGGATGTTCTGCGCGCCGACGGAGTGCTGCGTCCAGCCCAGGGCATAGAGGAACGACGCGGTTTTATCGTGCACGCTGGTTTCCGCGATGTACTCGCACACCTTCAGGAAGTCCGCTTTTGGCGTCCCGCAGATATTTTCAACCACTTCTGGCGTATAGCGGGAAACGTGCTGTTTCAGCAGGTTCCACACGCAGCGCGGGTGAGTCAGCGTTTTATCGCGCTTAGCGAAACCCTTCTCATCCAGCTCGTAGTTCCAGGTGGTTTTGTCGTACTTGCGTGTTTCCGCGTCATAGCCGGTGAACAGGCCATCTTCGAAGCCAAAATCTTCACGCACGATCAGGCTGGCGTTGGTATAGGCTTCGGTATATTCGCGGTTATATTTTTCGTTGTTCAACAGGTACAGCAACACGCCTGACAGGAAAGCGATGTCAGTACCGGAACGAATCGGCGTATAAAAATCCGCAACAGAGGCGGTTCGCGTAAAGCGTGGATCGATAACAATCAGCTTCGCGCCATTGTGGATCTTGGCTTCCATCGCCCAGCGGAATCCCACCGGATGCGCTTCTGCCGCGTTCCCTCCCATCACCACGATGAGATTGGCGTTCTTCATGTCAACCCAGTGGTTGGTCATCGCACCGCGACCAAATGTTGGAGCAAGACTTGCTACCGTTGGTCCGTGTCAGACACGCGCCTGGTTATCGACGGCTAACATGCCGAGGGCGCGGGTAAATTTCTGGGTTAAATAGCCGGTTTCGTTACTGGAAGCGGATGCGCACAGCATCCCGGTGCTCAGCCAGCGGTTCACGGTGGTGCCTTCGGCGTTCTGCGCAACATAGTTGGCGTCGCGGTCGGCTTTCATCAGTTTGGCGATGCGCTCAAAGGCATCTTCCCAGGTGATGCGTTGCCACTTATCGGAACCTGGAGCACGGTATTCCGGGTATTTCAGGCGGCTTTCAGAGTGGATGAAATCCACCAGACCTGCCCCTTTCGGGCAGAGCGCGCCGCGGTTTACCGGATGGTCCGGGTCCCCTTCGATATGGAAAATTGACGCTTTGGCGTTTTTTGCACCGTCGCCGAGGCTATACATTAATAGCCCACAGCCCACGGAACAATATGTGCAAGTATTACGGGTTTCGCGGGTGCGCAACAGCTTATATTGCCGTGTCTCCGCGAGTGCAATGTTGGGGGCAAAGCCCAGTGCTGCAGCCGTTGTACCTGCCATACCGCCAGCGCAGATCTTAAAGAACTGCCTTCTGCTGACCTGCATGGGTTACTCCTGGGTTGACATTACTCTTATCGTTTTTTTTCTCTTTGCGGTGAATTTCACAAAGGTTCAGAATTGCCGCATATCCCTCTGCTTAAGAAGGATATGCGCGGAGAATACCACAATGTCGGTACGCTTGTTCGAGGGTAGTTAATACAAAGTGAACATTTTGCATACTAAAAAGCACAAAAATGCAACATCAGTCACAGGCGTACGCGAAGTCGTGCTCTGGAAGCGTGACAACCTGCAGCAGGCCCAGCCAGACATGCTGGCGGAAGAGGTGCCTGTTGCGCTGGTCTACAACGGTATTTCCCACGTGGTGATGATGGCATCGCCAAAAGATCTGGAGGAGTTCGCCATCGGCTTCTCCTTATCCGAAGGGATTATTGAAACCCCCGCCGACATTTACGGCATGGAGGTTGTGCCGTCCTGTAATGGGCTGGAAGTGCAGATCGAGCTCTCCAGCCGCCGTTTTATGGGGCTGAAAGAGCGCCGCCGCGCGCTGGCCGGGCGCACCGGCTGCGGCGTCTGCGGCGTTGAGCAGCTTAACGATATCGGCAAGCCCATCGCCCCGCTGCCGTTCACCCAGACTTTTGATTTAGCCACGCTGGATAATGCGCTCGCGCACTTAACCGATGTGCAGCCGATCGGGCAGCTGAGCGGCTGCACTCACGCCGCCGCGTGGCTGCTGCCTTCCGGCGAACTGGCGGGCGGGCATGAAGATGTGGGTCGCCATGTGGCGCTGGATAAGCTGCTTGGGCACCGGGCGCGCGCCGGTGAAACGTGGGCCTCCGGCGCGGTGCTGGTCTCCAGCCGCGCCAGTTATGAGATGGTGCAAAAGTCGGCGATGTGCGGCGTCGAAATTCTCTTTGCCGTCTCGGCGGCGACTACGCTGGCGGTAGAAGTGGCAGAGCGTTGTAACCTGACGCTGGTCGGTTTTTGCAAGCCGGGCAGGGCGACAATTTATACCCATCCACAGCGATTAATGGGTGTTAAATAATCGTCAAAAAAACTGAAAAAGTTTAACAAATCCTTCCGCTTTTTGTTTTGAGGGTAGAGGTCTATCATTACTTTCATCGAGGCACGGCGCCTCACTTAAACAAAACAACATAAGGGTTTATCTCATGAAAAACATCAAAACTTTTGTTGCAGTTATCGCTCTCGCTTCCTCTTTCGGTACATTTGCTGCACAAACCGTGACCGCAACTGACACCACCCTGAGCGGTGCTGAAGCGAAAATCGCAGCCCAGGCACAACAGGCTGGTGCCTCTTACCAGATCACCGAAGCGTATAACGGCAACCAGGTTCACATGACCGCTGAACTGACCAAATAAGTTAAGCACCATCGTCGAAAGAGCGCCTACGGGCGCTTTTTTCGTTTTAGTGCAGACCCGCCAGGCGCAGCAGAGCTGTTACCACCGCTGCCGACAGAATCACCACAATTAACGGCATCTTGCGCCAGGCGAGAAACAGCGCAAACAGCACGCCGCAAACCCGCGCCATTCCGGCGAAGTGATCCCCTTCATAGAGCATTGCGGCCAGCGCCACAGCGAACAAAAGCGTGGTCGCTGCATCCGAAAGCAGCCCCTGTGCGCGTTCCGACAGCGCCAGACGCCCGCCCAGTTTCGCGCCGCCGAGCCTCATCAGATAGGTGCCTACCGAGAGAATGGCGATACCGCCAAGAGTCAGTGCAACGCTTGCCATTATCGCTTCCTCGTCAGTAAACCAAGCAGTGAGAGCAGCACCGGTAACCCCACCGGCGCGAAGGGGACCGTTGCCAGCGAGAGCGCTGCGCCGCTACAGGCGCGTATCAGCGTGGTGCGCTTTTTCAGCGCCGGCAGCACTAAGGCCAGCAAAATCGCCGGGAACACTGCGTCCAGACCGATGGTTTCCGGCGCGGGCAGAAAAGCCCCGACCGATGCGCCGATCAGCACGCCAACCGGCCACAGCAGCGCCACGCCCAGCCCGCAGAGCCAGTAGGCGGCTTTGCGCTGTTCCGGGGTGGACTGTGAAAGCCCGAACACCACGCTCTCATCATTCATAATGTGGCAGCCCAATAACCCGGCGGCCCGTTTACCCACCAGTTCGCGCACCGTCACGCCGAAGGGAATATGGCGGGCATTGACCAGTAGCCCGGCGACCGCTGCTGCCAGCGGGCTACCGCCGCTTGCGACAATCCCGATAAACATAAACTCTGATGCGCCTGCCAGCACCAGCGTTGAGAGCATCAGCGGCACCCAGAGCGGAAAGCCGTAGGCCATCGCCAGCGAACCATAGGAGACGCCGACAACGCCGACCGCCAGGCAGACCAGCCCAATCGCTCTAACCGTGTCGCGTGTAAGGGAAGAAAAGTGTCTTGTGAACATCGCTTTTTAGCCATATCGAACGTGTATCCATTATAATGAACACCCTGAGACCGTTTTTCAAGACGAACATAACGTTCGATTAAATGAACATTAAGGCCGGTATGACACAACCCATCGCTATTATCGCCAAAAGCCTGGCGCGTGAGCGGCAGCGGACCGGGCTCTCGCTGGCGGAGATCGCCCGCCGCGCCGGGATTGCGAAATCGACGCTCTCGCAGCTGGAAGCGGGCAACGGTAATCCGAGCCTCGAAACCCTGTGGGCACTCTGCGTGGCGCTGGATATTCCGTTTGCCCGCCTGCTGGAGCCGCAAAATCCGCAAACGCAGGTGATTCGCCGCGGTGAAGGCACCAAAGTGGTTGCCGAGCAGGCGCACTACCAGGCGATATTGCTGGCAACCTGCCCGCCCGGCGCGCGGCGCGATATCTATCTGCTGCTGACGCAGCCCGGCGCGGATCGTATCTCCCATCCGCATCCCACCGGTTCCGTCGAGCACATTATTGTGACGCAGGGACGGGCGCTGGTCGGGCTGACAGAGGCGCCTGAAGAGTTAAACGAAGGGGATTACATCTGTTACCCGGCGGATCGCGAGCATATCTTTAAAGCGCTGGAGCCAGATACGCAGGCGATCCTCGTTGCCGAGCAGAATTGAGCCTTCATCCCCTGCGTGCAGTGAGGGGATGAAGGGAGCGGCTTACGCCAGATAGAACACCTCTTCCAGCTCGGCGCTCACCGGGCTGTTATCGGCATTGGCAGGCATCACGTCGCGCATATGCTTCCACCAGCGTTGACACACCTCGGTGCGGGCGACCGCCTCCCAGCGCGCTTCTGATTCAATCTCCACCGTGGCGAAGAGCAGGTTGCGTGCTTTATCAAGATAGATGGCGTAATGGTGCGCACCCGCCTCTTTCAGCACCGCTTCCAGCTCCGGCCAAATTGGGTTATGGCGACGCGCGTACTCCTCATGCGCATCGGGGTTGACCTGCATAACAAACGCTTTACGGATCATAATGCCTCCAGATAGAGCTCGCGCACCTCATCGCGGCTGGCGCTGCGCGGGTTGCAGGGCGCACACGGATCGGCGAGCGCCTTATCCAGCCACCCTTCGATATCGGCTTCGCGCACGCCCAGCGCGCTAAAGCCGGAAGGAATACCGACTTTGGCACTCAGCGCCCGAATGGCAGCAATCGCCTGCTGGCTTGCCGCCTCCTCGCTCATCTCTTGGGTATCAACGTCCATCGCCTGCGCGATACGGGCGAAGCGCGCCACCGCATGGGGGCGGTTAAAGTTTTCGATGATCGGCAGCAGGATGGCGTTGCAGACGCCGTGCGGCAGATTGTGGGTCGCGCCCGGCTGGTGGGCCAGCGCGTGCACCAGCCCGAGCCCGGCGCTGTTAAAGGCCATCCCAGCCAGATACTGCCCGTAAGCCATCTGTTCGCGTGCCTCAAGGTTATCGCCCTTGGCAACGGCGGTCGGCAACCACTGGTTTATGAGGCGAATCGCCTCCAGCGCGTTGGCATCCGTTAACGGATGCGCGCCCACGGAGACATAGGCTTCGACCGCATGGGTCAGGGCATCCATGCCGGTTGCGGCGGTGACCGCGGCGGGGATCGCCAGCATTACGCTGGCATCGTCGACGGCGATATCGGGGATCAGGTTGGCATCAATAATCACCTCCTTCACCTGGCGCTCGCTGTCGATAATCACTGCGTTGCTGGTCATCTCCGCTGCCGTTCCTGCGGTGGTGTTGATTGCCACCAGCGGCACCCCGGCGTGTTTCACTTTGCCAACGCCGGAGTAAGCGGTCGACGGTCCGGGGTTCGCGGTGAGGATTTTTATCGCTTTCGCGGTATCGATTGGGCTACCGCCGCCGAAGGCGATCAGGTAGTCACAGCCTGCCTGCTGATAGGCGGCAAACCCCTCCTGCACCAGCGCTTCGGTCGGGTTGGGGAAGACGCCATCAAACAGCTGATACGGCATCTCGTGCGCCTTTAGCGCGGTAAACAGGCTGTCGAGCAGACCGAGTTTCACCAGCTGCCCGTCGGTGACAATCAGCGCCTTACCCCATGCTTTGTCTGCCACCAGTTTCACCATATCGCCAATTGCGCCCGCGCCGTGCAGGCTGATTTTCGGCAGTGCCAACATAAAGCTCATCGTATTTCTCCTTGATTTGATTGGATCCTGACCAGCGGCAATGCTCCCTGTCGCCGGTTGAAACTTTTTCCCGCTGGCGCTTTGATGTAAGCCGCCATCCGGCAAGCCATGCCTGCGCTACAGCCGCCTGCGCTGCAACAGGCGGCGGGTGAGGATCGGCAGTGAAATCACCACGATCAGCATCGCGCCGACAATAATTGACATCACGATCCCCGGCACGTTGAGCAGGCTCAGGCCAAAGGTCACCAGCCCCATCAAAAAGGCGGCGATAATCACGCCAACCATGCTGCCGGAGCCGCCGAGAATATTGACGCCGCCGAGCACCGCCATCGTCACCACGGAAAGCTCCCAGCCCAGCGCGATGGTCGGGCGCGTGCTGCCGAGGCGCGAAGTGAGCAGCACTGATGCCAGCCCCGCCATTAACCCCACCAGCGCAAAGAGGATCAGGTTGTGGCGTTTGACATTGATCCCGGCATACCACGCGGCGGTCGGGTTATTGCCGATGGCGTAAGTGCGGCGGCCAAAGTTGGTTTTATGCAGCAGAAAGGCAAACAGCAGCCCGAGCACAATAAAGAGCGCAAACTCGAACGACAGCGCGCCCCAGACGTAGCCCTGGCCGAGCCACGCGAAGCTCTCCGGCCAGCTATTCAGAGCCTGGTCGCCCAGCAGGATGTAGGAGATGCCGCGGTACAAGCTCATGGTGCCGATGGTGATGACAATCGATGAGAGGTTGAAGCGGGTCACCAGAAAGCCGTTGAACAACCCGCACAGCAAGCCGACGCCCAATCCCACGCAGACTAACAGCGGCGTATCGACGCCCGCCTGCGCGCAAAAGCCCATCGCCGTTGAGCTGAGCGCGATGGTGGCGGCGACTGAGAGATCGATCTCTCTGGCGATAATCAGCATCGCCATCGGCAGTACGATGATCGCCTTCTCGGTGAAGTTGAAGGTGGCGTCTGACAGGTTCCAGATATTAAGGAAGTAGGGCGAGGCGAGGGCGTTGACCACAAACACCGCCAGCGTCACCGCCAGTAAAAACCCCTCCCAGCAGAGCAGACGGCGCAAGAGTGGCGTCGGCGAAGCCGGGCTATTTACTGCTTCAGAAGTGAGGATTTTGCTCATGATTTCACCGCCTGTTTCTGCCGGGCCAGCGCCGCATCGCGCAGGATCAACCGCCCTTTGCGCTTATTGCCACGCTCGTTGAGCAGCACCGCAATCACGATCACCGTGCCGGAGATCGCCATCTGCCAGAAGGGCGAGACGCCAATCACCGGCAGGGCATTGTTGATAACGCCGAGGAACAGCGCGCCAAACAGACAGCCGAGCACGCGCCCGCTACCGCCCATGGTGCTGATGCCGCCAATCACGCAGGCGGCTACCACCTGTAGCTCAAAGCCGTTGGCGACATCGACATAGGCGACGGCGAAGCGCGAGATCCACAAGTAGCCGCAGAACCCGGCCAGCGCGCCGGAGAGGCAGAAGCTGACAAACTGCATCTTTCCGGCGTTGATGCCGGTGTAGTAGGCCGCCGTGGCGTTGCCGCCTGCGGTATAGAGCGCCCGTCCGCTGCGGCTGTAGCGCAGGAAGTAGCCGACCAGCAGCAGCGCGGCGATGGCGCACCAGCTCAGTACCGGTAGCCCCAACAGTCCGCTGCGCGGTACGGCAAGGAAATCGGCGCTCATCTGGTTGGCGTTCACCCAGCCACCGCCGGAGAGGAGAAAGATAATGCCGCGGTAGATGCTCATGGTGCCGAGCGTCACCACAATCGCCGGAATACCCAGTTTCCACACCAGCAGGCCGTTGATAATCCCCATCACCAGCCCGAGCGCGGTTGCCAGCAGCAGCAACGCCCACACCGGCACATCCGGGTGATGGAAGTTAATCAGCGCGACGATCATGCCGGTGAGCGCCAGGTTTGCCGCCATCGACAGATCGATCCCTTTGGTCAGCAGCACCATCATCTGCCCGAGGGCGAGAATAATCAGGATGGCGGTATCGTTGAACATCTCTACCAGGTTGCCGGGGCTGATAAAGGCAGGTACGCGGCTGCCGATTGCCAGCATCAGCAGCACAATTACCCCGCCGAGCAGCGCTTCACGATGTTTAAGCAGTGCGTTCATCATGCGGCCTCCTGCCCGGCACCGCTAGCGGCGCTGACAATGGTTTCTGCCGACGCTTCTCCGGCCCGGTAGTGCGCGACCATCAATCCTTCATGCATGACGATCACCCGATCCGCCATCCCCATCACTTCCGGCAGTTCGGAGGAGACCATAATCACCGCCAGCCCCTGCGCCACCAGTTCGGACATAAACTGGTGCACCGCCGCTTTCGAACCGATATCGATCCCTTTGGTCGGCTCATCGAGAATAATCACCTGCGGCTGGGTGGCGAGCCATTTACCGATCACCACCTTTTGCTGATTACCGCCGGAGAGCGTCTCAACCGCCTGCTTCCAGCTAAAGGCTTTAACCTGCAAACGGCGGGCGTACTCCTCCGCCAGCGCCCACTCTTTGGCATCGTTTAGCACCCCGTTGGCGTTGAGCGTGCTCAGTTGCGGCAGGCTGATGTTCTGGGCAATCGACAGGGCGGTGATCGCCCCCTGCTGCTGGCGCTCTTCCGGCACGCAGACAATCCCGGCCTGAATCGCATCCGCTGGCTGGCGGAACTGCACCGCTTTGCCGTTAAGGATAATGTCGCCAGAAGCGGGACGCGTTACGCCGCAGAGCGCCTGCATCAGCTCGGTACGCCCGGCACCGACCAGGCCATAAAAGCCGAGGATCTCCCCTTTGCGCAGGCTGAAGTTGATATGGGCGAACTCGGTGGCATGGCAGAGATCCTTCACCTCCAGTACCACCTCGCCCGGCTCGCAGGGGATTTTCGGCCAGCTCTGGCTGATGGCGCGCCCGACCATCAGCGTCACCATCCGCGCTTCGGTAATCTCTTTAATGGCACCGGATTCGATAAAGACGCCGTCGCGCAAAATGGTGTAGTGATCCGCCAGTTCGAAAATTTCATCGAACTTGTGCGAGATAAAGAGGATCGCTTTCCCCTCCTGCTTCAGGCGCTCAACGATGTGGTAGAACTCCAGAATCTCGTGCTGCGAGAGGGCGGCGGTCGGCTCGTCGAGGATCACCACCTGCGCGTCAAAGGCGAGCGTGCGGGCAATCGCCACCATATGGCGCTGGGCAATGCTGAGGGTTTTAAGCGTCGCACGCGGATCGATCTGCACCTCCAGCCGGGCGAGGAGTGCCCGTGCCTGCTGATGCATGGCGGGCCAGTCGAGCTTTTTCAGCAGCCCTTTATAGAGATAGTGACCGACAAAAATATTTTCGGTGACCGACAGCTCGTCGAACAGCACCGTCTCCTGGTGAATGGCGGTAATGCCCACTCTGTGCGCCGCATCGGGCGTTGGCAGAGAGATGGGGATCGCTTTATAGAGGATCTCGCCCTCATCGGGCTGATAAATGCCGGTCATCACTTTGACCAGCGTCGATTTGCCCGCGCCGTTCTCGCCAATCAGGGCGGTTACGTGGCCAGGCCAGAGATCAAGCTGTACGTTCTCAAGTGCGCGCACGCCGGGAAAGCGCTTGCTGATGCCCTTAAGCGACAGCAGTGGGGTGGATGCCGTCATGATAACTCTCCGGTTTTGCCCCCTCCCGTCAGAGAGGGGAAAGGGTCAGAACATCTTCGAGAACTTATCAATATTGCTGGCATCGTAGACGAAGGGTTGCGCCATCGCGCCATTGCCGTCGGCATCCAGCGTCACTTTTCCTAAGCGGCCCATGCTGGCTTCCGTTTTCGTCGCTGTCCCTTTCACCAGATCGTCCGCTAAATAGGTGGCGGCATAGCCAAGATCGATCGGGTTCCAGATGGCAAAACTTTTACTCGCGCCGGATTTGATGGCGCCCGCCATTTCAGAGGGCAAGCCGAGACCGGTAACGTAGACTTTGCCGATTTTGCCCTGATCCTTCACCGCCTGCGCGGCGGCGACAATGCCGACGGAGGAGGGGGAGACAATCACTTTCAGATCCGGGTAGGACTTCAGCAGGCCGACCGCTTCGCGGTAGCTTTTATCGGAGAGGTCGTCGCCATAGGCGACGGTGACCAGATTGACGGAGGGGTACTTCGGCAGCACCTTTTTCATCTCCGCAATCCAGATATTCTGGTTGGTGGAGGTGGGCGTGGCGCTCAGAATAGCAACGTCGCCCTTCTCAACATTCAGCGCTTTCAGCGCATCGGCGGCAAGCTTGACGTTGGTTTCGCCAATCAGCGCATTATTGGAGGGGTTAAGGTGGATCTGTCGCCCGGCTTTCGCCACGCCGGAGTCCCAGGACACTACTTTGATACCGCGCTGCATCGCTTTTTTCAGCACCGGCACTACCGCGTCGGGATCGTTGGCGGAGATGGCGATCGCATCTACCCCCTGGGCGATCAAGCCGTTCAGCACTTCGATCTGCGCTTCCGCGGTGGTGGTGGTCGGCCCGGTGTAGATCACTTTAACGTCGCCTAACTCTTTCGCTGCCTCCTGCGCGCCGGTGTTGGCGGCTTCAAAAAAACCATTCCCTAACGATTTCGCCACCAGGGCGATTTTCACTTCGGCGATGGCGGAACCGGATAACGCCATCATGACAACGGTGAGGATCAAGCTTGCTTTTGTTTTCATTGCTCGTACTCCACGGATGACACTCCCGTTCGCTTTCGTGTTGCCGAAATCACCAGGGAGTGGTTTTTTGCAGGTGAACAGAGTTCGCCCCGTCTGCGTGAGCGGGGCGCGTTTTTTTAGTGATACAGGTCTAACGCCGATTGCAGCGGGTTGACGCCGAAGCGTTTGCCCAGTGCGATCAGTTCTTCACGGGTGATGGTCTGTTTCATACCGCCCATCGAATAGACTTTGACTAACACCTCGGCGGATTTTTCTGCGGTGTCGATTAGGCCAAAAGCTTCATCCAGCGTCGGGCCGCTGCCGAAAACGCCGTGGAATGGCCACAGCACCAGCGAATGTTTCTGCATGTCGTTGGCGGTGGCGCGGCCGATTTCATCGGTGCCCGGCACCATCCACGGCAGAATGCCGACGCCGTCCGGGAAGACCACCAGGCACTCGGTGCTGCCTTCCCACAGCTTGCGGGTAATCAGATCCGAGCTGTTTTCCAGCACGTAGGTCAGGGCGATAAGGTTGGTGGCGTGGCAGTGCATGATCACCCGATCTTTGCCGTCGGTCGCCTGGATGCGCTCGCAGTGGGACAAGAAGTGCGCCGGTAGCTCGGAGGTCGGTACCGCTTCGTTAGTCAGCCCCCACAGGATGTGGTAACCGGCGCCGTCGCTGTCGACTTTAACCACGCCGAGGTTGGCCGTTGGATCGAGCTGCACGTTGCGGAAAAATTTGCCGGAGCCGGTGACGATAAAGGGCGTGTTGGCGAGCAGCGGCATCGGCTGGCTGAGGGGAATGTAGCGCGGCTGCGGGTGGAAATCTGCTTCATAGGGCGCAATATCCGCATCGTCGAGACGCAGGGTCAGGTTGCCGCCGTTGCGCTCGTCCCAGCCTTTTAGCCAGGCGTCGGTCGTCGCTTTAATCATCCCCTGGACGAACCAGGCGTTAATAATGGTCTGCATGTATGGAGTTCCTGTTGGTTCTGTTGCCGGATGGCGCTGCGCTTATCCGGCCTACGTGAATCGGTTTCTCTGTAATTCGCCATCCGGTACAGCGTTACTGGCGCTGGCGTAATACCGCTTGCTCATACGCCCGCACGCTCTCAAGCCACTGGCTACCGGCGGGGGTGTCGTGGCGCTGGCAATAGATCTCCCACACCGCCTGCCACGGCAGGGATTTCTGCTCTTCGAGCAGCGCAAGGCGCGCGGTGTAATCGCCGTCGGCTTCCAGCTGGCGCAGCTGTTCAACCGGCTCCAGCAGGGCGCGCAGCAGCGCTTTTTTCATATTGCGGGTGCCAATCACCCACGCGGCGATACGGTTGATAGAGGCGTCAAAGAAGTCGAGGCCGATATGCACGCGATCGAACAGCTTGTGACGAATGATCTCGCTGGCAATGGCCTGGGTTTCATCATCTAGCAGCACCACGTGATCGCTGTCCCAGCGCACCGGGCGGCTGACGTGCAGCAGCAGACGCGGCACATAGAGCATGGCGGCGGAGATTTTGTCGGAGATCACCTCCGTCGGGTGGAAGTGGCCCGCATCCAGGCAGAGCGCGGTCTGGCGGCTGGTGGCGTACCCCATGTAGAACTCATTCGAGCCGACGGTGTAGCTCTCGGCACCGATGCCGAACAACTT
Source organism: Kosakonia sp. S57 (assembly GCF_016516575.1). Taxonomy (NCBI): domain Bacteria; kingdom Pseudomonadati; phylum Pseudomonadota; class Gammaproteobacteria; order Enterobacterales; family Enterobacteriaceae; genus Kosakonia; species Kosakonia sp. S57. The sequence continues at coordinate 38,654 of NZ_JACVUL010000021.1, forward strand.
ACTCTCCACGGCATCGATATGGTGCGCCGGGTTCAGTTTCTCGCTCATCGCCTCATCGAGCGCCGCCAGCAGACGCTGGCGCGGGGCCAGGCGATCGACCGTGACATCTTTCATGCCATCCGGTACCCAGATATTCATCACCGACGGCGTGCCGAGCTGCTCGCCAAACGAGGCAGAGACGCGGCGGCTGGCTTTTACATGCTCAATCCAGAACTGGCGCACCTCATCATTGGCGTGGGAGAGAGTAAAACCGTCGGCGCTGAGCGGGTGCGAAAAGCATGAGGGGTTAAAATCGAGCCCCAGCTTGTTGGCTTTCGCCCACGCAACCCAGTTTTTAAAGTGCTCCGGTTTGATCTCGTTGCGCGCCACGGGCGCATCGGCTTCGTGATAAATCGCGTGCAGATTAAGGCGTTTAGGGCCGGGGATCAGGCTCAGCGCCTGCTCAAGATCGGCGCGTAATTCGGCGGCGTTGCGCGCTTTACCCGGATAGTTACCGGTGGCCTGAATACCGCCGGTCAGGCTGCCTTCCGGGTTTTCGAACCCGGCCACATCGTCGCCCTGCCAGCAGTGCATCGAGACCGGCAGGCGATCGAGCTGACGCAGCGCCTCCTCGGCGTCGATGCCGACCGCGGCAAAACGCTCTCTGGCAATCTCCCAGGCCTGTTCAAGTTGAGTGGTCATGCGCAAAGCTCCTTTGTCTGTCGTTTTTGCTGAAAACGCGCGACATAGCGGGCGATTTCATTATCAGAATCGGGGGTAAAGGTGAGCAGGGGGTGGTTAGCCGCCACCACCTGACGGAACTGATCGACGTTGGTCAGCTCATCGAGCGTCATTAGCTGTACGCCAATATTGCCGAGCGTTGAGGCTTCAACCGGCCCGGCGACCACCGGCAAACCGCAGGCGTCGGCGCAAAGCTGGTTTAACAACTGGTTCTGGCAGCCGCCGCCAACAATGTGCAGGCGGGTAAAGGGCTTGCCGCGCAGGGTGGCCAGCTCGCTCAGCACATCGGCATAGAGCAGAGCGAGGCTGTCGAAAATGCAGCGTGCCAGTTCCGCCGCGCTCTGCGGCACGGGTTGATCCGCGTCGCGGCAGGCAGCCTGGATCTCGGCGCTCATGTTCGCCGGGTTGATAAAACGCTCATCGTTGGGGTTGATGATGAAGTGGCAGACCGCGATCTGTTCGGTAAGGGCGATAAGTGCGGGCAGGTCGCTGATGTTCTGCTCTTTCAGCACTCGCTGTAGCAGCCATAAGCCCATGATATTTTTCAGCACCCGGTAGCGCCCCTCGGCACCGCCCTCATTAGTGATATTGGCGGCGAGCGCGGCGTCGCTGGTGTAGGGCGTTTTGCTCTCAAAGCCCATTAATGACCAGGTACCGGAAGAGAGGTATGCCGCATCGTGATCGGCCAGCGGCGAGGCGATCACTGCGCTGGCGGTATCGTGGCTGGCAACGGCGACCACCGGAATGGCGTTGCCCTGCGGGCAGATCCAGTCGCCAATCACATTCCCGGGATGGGTCGGTGTACCAAACCAGCTTGCGGGCACGCCAGCCCAGTCGAGCAGCGTGGCGTCCCAGTTGTCGGTGTTGATATTGACCAGTTGCGTGGTGGTGGCGTTGGTGTACTCCCAGTTGCGCTGCCCGGTCAGGCGGAAGCTGAAGTAGTCCGGGATCAGCAGGGCGTGTTCCACCTGCTGTAAGGTGTGCGGCTGCTGTTCCGCCAGTGCGCGCAGCTGGTAAAGAGTATTGAAGGGGAGAAACTGGATGCCGCTGCGGCGATAGATATCGGCTTTGCCCGGCTGCTGGAAAGCGCGCTGCATAATGCCGTCGGTGCGGCTGTCGCGGTAGGCGATTGGCAGGCCAACGCGTTCGCCCGCGCGGTTAATCAGCACATAATCGACGCCCCAGGTATCAATGCCGATGCTGTCAGGCTGCACGCCGGATTCGCACACCTTTTGCAGCCCGGTGCGGATCTCGGCTTCAAGGCGGTCGATATCCCAGCAGTCGAAGCCGTCGACTCTCTGTAAGCAGTTAACAAAGCGGTGAATTTCCTGAAGTGTCAGCGCCCGGCTCTGGCGATCGTAACGCGCCAGCATTACCCGTCCGCTGGAGGCACCTAAATCAACCGCGACGCAGTGGCGAAAAGTCATGATGAGGTCCTTCAAAGAGTCATTGCGGACAGTCTAAAAAAGGGGGCGTGGGGTCTACCTTCTTGCTACTGACAGTGGCGGAGGGGCGCTGGCAAGAAAGCAAAGATGAACGTGAGAGAGTTCACAAATTCCAGTGATGACGCGGCGTTGCGCCATTGTGACTCTCGCCACATTTCCCGATCTTTCCGGGCGTTTCTTGAAAAACGGGCAGCTTATGCGCGAAATGGCGTCGAAAATTAAAGGTGAGGTTGGCCGCCCTTAATTACTATTTTGAGACTGTTTCTCATTTGCTGGGGCGATCATGACCATACTGCATAGCGTCGATTTCTTTCCGCCAGGTAAATCACCGGTTGCCATTGAGCCGCGGCTGCCGCAGGCGGCTTTCCCTGAGCATCATCATGATTTTCATGAAATTGTGATTGTTGAGCATGGCTCCGGCATTCATGTCTTTAACGGTCAGCCTTACACCATCAGCGGCGGGACGGTCTGCTTTGTGCGCGATCACGACCGCCATCTCTATGAGCACACCGATAATCTCTGCCTGACCAACGTGCTCTACCGCTCGCCGGATGCTTTCCAGTTCCTTGCCGGGTTAAACCAGCTGTTACCGCAGGAGCAGGAGGGCCACTACCCGTCGCACTGGCGGGTGAGCCAGCAGACGCTGGGGCAGGTGCGCGGCATTATCAGCCAGATGGAGGCGCAGGGCGCGGAACTGGAAACTCACGATATTGCTAACCGCGAAATGCTCTTTATGCAGTTGCTGGTGCTGCTGCGCCGTAGCAGCCAGCAGGCGGAGATGGGCAACAGCGACGCGCGGCTTAACCAGTTGCTGCTGTGGCTGGAGGATCACTTCGCGGAGGATATCTGCTGGGCGTCGCTTGCCGAGCGCTTCACGCTCTCGTTGCGCACGCTGCATCGCCAGCTTAAACAGACCACCGGCATGACGCCGCAGCGCTATCTGAACCGCCTGCGGCTGATCAAAGCTCGTCATATGCTGCGTCACAGCGATGAGAGCGTAACGGATATCGCTTTTCGCTGCGGGTTTGGCGACAGTAACCACTTTTCGACCCTGTTTCGCCGCGAGTTTAGCTGGTCACCGCGCGAGATCCGCCAGGGGCGCGATACGCTGCTTCAGTAACGAGAAGAGAATCACCGATTTTTGGCTGCGCTTTGGCTAATAATGTCAGGTTAGTGCACGCAGAGGTGATGATGTGACAGGCCAGCTTATTCTTCGTCGGGACGACTTTTTTCCGCGCGCCGGTCAGGCGGTGGCGGTGGCGGATCGCTACCCGCAACATGTGTTTGCCGAACACACCCACGAGTTTAATGAGCTGGTGATGGTGTGGCGCGGCAATGGCCTGCATGTACTCAACAACCGCCCGTACCGCATTACGCGCGGCGATCTCTTCTATATCCGCGCCGAGGATTGCCACTCTTACGCCTCGGTTAACGATCTGGTGTTGCAGAACATCATCTACTGCCCGGAGCGGCTGACCCTCAATCTCGACTGGGCGGGACTGATCCCAGGCTTTAGCGGCGGGGCGTGGAGCCCGCACTGGCGTATCGGCAGCAGCGGTATGACGCAGGCCCGCCAGGTAATTGCCCAGCTGGAGCATGAGAGCAATAAGAGCGATCCGCTGGCGAATGGAATGGCGGAAACGCTCTTTGCCCAGCTGGTGATGACCTTAAAACGCCACCGTTTCGCCGCCGATAACCTTGCCGCCACCCACAGCGAAGCGCTGCTGGATAAGCTGATTACCGCCCTTTCCGGCAGCCTGAATCGCAGCTTTGTGCTTGAGCAGTTTTGCGAGCAGGAGCAGTGCAGCGAGCGCGCCCTGCGTCAGCAGTTTCGCTCCCAGACCGGCATGACCATCAACCACTATCTGCGCCAGCTACGCATCTGCCACGCGCAATATCTGCTCCAGCACTCGGAGCAGATGATTGGTGACATCGCCATGCAGTGCGGGTTTGAGGACAGTAACTACTTTTCGGTGGTCTTTAGCCGCGAAGTGGGGATGACGCCAGGACAGTGGCGTCATCGCAGTCGCGCCGCTGCCTGATTAGCTCGCCATACCGAGGCCGACAATATTGGCCGCGATAATGATCACCACGCAGCCGAGGCTCAGCACGCTGACCGGCTGGCGTCCGGCATTTTTCCACTCCTTCAGCACCAGCCCGACAATGCCGCCGCACAGCACGTAGAAACTCATGTGCAGCATCCAGCTGATGTAGTCATACTGCGCCGGAATACGGGCGTGGCCCCAGGCATAGAAGAAGAATTGCAGATACCACATCAGCCCGCCAAGCGCGGAGAGCAGGATATTGCTGATAATCAACGGCGTTGCCAGCGAGAAGTCCGCTTTGACCGATAAGCTCTTCACTTTTGCCAGCCGGATAATGCAGAAGCCAAGGTTGACCAGCGCGCCGCCGCCCATGATCACCACATAGCTTGGCAGCGCGGTATAGAGCGGATCGATGCCCAGCGCCGCGGCGGCGTCGTGCATCGGTTTGGCGGCGTTCATCGCAAAGGACATCCCGGCTGAGAAGATGCCGCACATCACCGCCAGTGCCAGCCCTTTTTTCAGGTTGAACTCTTCAGCTTTGATGCCCATTTTGCGCTCTTTCAACTGCCCGGCGCGCGTCACAATGCCGACGCCAATCAGGGCAACCAGCACGCCAAGCAGCGTCATCCGGCCCCCTTCGGTATGGATCAGCACGCCGAAAGTGCCGTTGAGCACCGGCGTCATCAGGGTGCCGACAATCAGCGTAATGCCGATGGCGATACCGATGCCCATCGACATGCCGAGATAGCGCATCGTTAAACCGTAATTGATATTGCCGACGCCCCACATTGCGCCGAAGAGAAACACCGGCAGCAGGGTGGAGGCATTAAACGAGCTGAAATAGGCCCAGAAATCGGGCAGTAACAGCGCGCTGATGCTCCAGGGAAGGATAATCCAGGAGACGAGGCCGCCTATCGACCACATCGTCTCCCATGACCACTGTTTGACCTTTTTGAACGGGGCATAGAAACAGGCAGCACTGGCCGCGCCTATCAAATGCCACAAAATACCCATCGTAATCGCGTTACTCATTGTGCACTCCTTTTGTTTTTATGGCCGGGACAGAGGTCGCCGACTCGCAGAGTGTAAAAATCAGTAAACGATTTAACCTTGAGACGATTGCCGCGCTGCGCCTGGCGCTGGCAATCAGGGCATGATGGGAATGAGCAGCTTCACAATTTCAAGAACATAACTAAAATAGATAACCTTATAGAAACTACGGCATTGATAAACATTTTCAATATCACGTAATTAACTATAATGATCCAACTGCTTACGCGGCGTTAACAATTAAGCCGCCAGACTAAAAATGGAGATGAAAATGAGCTATACACTGCCCGCTCTGCCGTATGCGTATGATGCCCTTGAGCCTCATTTCGACAAGCAGACGATGGAAATCCATCACACTAAACATCACCAGACCTACGTAAACAACGCTAACGCCGCGCTGGAAAACCTGCCGGAGTTCGCAAGCCTGCCGGTTGAAGAGCTGATCACCAAGCTGGACCAGCTGCCGGCCGACAAGAAAACCGTACTGCGTAACAACGCGGGCGGCCACGCTAACCACAGCCTGTTCTGGAAAGGCCTGAAAGTCGGCACTACCCTGCAGGGCGATCTGAAAGCGGCTATCGAGCGCGATTTCGGTTCCGTGGACAACTTCAAAGCTGAATTTGAAAAAGCTGCTGCAACCCGCTTCGGTTCCGGCTGGGCATGGCTGGTGCTGAAAGGCGACAAACTGGCTGTGGTCTCTACCGCAAACCAGGACTCCCCGCTGATGGGTGAAGCGATCTCTGGCGCATCCGGCTTCCCGATCATCGGCCTGGATGTGTGGGAACACGCTTACTACCTGAAATTCCAGAACCGCCGCCCGGACTACATCAAAGAGTTCTGGAACGTGGTGAACTGGGACGAAGCAGCAGCACGTTTCGCCGCTAAAAAATAAGTTCGCACACTTCCCCACGCTTGCGTGAGGTCAACCCCCGTCCGGCTTCGCCGTCGGGGGTTTTTTATTGCCTGCGGTTTACCTTCGCGAGGTGATACTAAACAGCTGGTCGACGATGGCGCACTGGGCGTCGCTGAGCGTGCCGCCGACGTTGCGCGAGACAGGCGTCGAGTAGCCAAATTTACGTGATACCACGGTTTTGATGGTGGTAACGAAATCATCCCCGATGGCGTAGATCGCCATAAACTTGCCGATCTCCTGCTGCGCTTTGCTCAACCCATCGAGATCGCCGGTGCGCCAGGCGTCTCTCGCCTGCACAAATAGCTCTGGCATGACGTTATTCAACCCGGAGATCACCCCTGCGCCGCCTGCCAGCAAGTTCGGGATGTAGTACTCGTCGTAGCCGCTCAACACGGCGAAATCGCTACGTACCGCCTGGGTGGCGAGGATCATGTTCCGCGTGTGGGACTGGCAATCGACCGTATCTTTGATGCCAGCGAAATCAGGAAACTCGGCGGCCAGGGTGGCGACCAGCTCCGGCGTTAAATCGCAGCCGGTGCGCGCCGGGAAGTTGTAGGCGAACCACTTACCCTCAACCGCCTGGCCGATGGCGCGGAAGTAGTGCAATAACTGCCCGCTGGTCTGCCCGTAGTAATAGGGTGGCAGCACCATTACTGCATCATACCCGATGCGCCTCGCCTCCTGCGCCATGCGCACCACATCGGAAAAGCAGGGGGAGGAGACGTTTGCTACCAGCGTGCCCGGCGACATCTCCCGCGCTTCGCGGATAAGCATTAAGCGCTCCTCCAGCGAGAACGAGGCAAACTCCCCGATGCTGCCCATCAGCAGCACGACATCGACTTTTGCCGCGTTCAGGCGGGCAATGTGTTGCGCTAAGCCTGCCAGATCGATATTCCCTTCACGATCCATCGGCGTGATGGAAGGGCACCAGACGCCGGAAAATGGAACTGTAGTGGCCACGTCGCTCTCTCCTCGTTTAATGAAATTGCGTTTCAAAACTCAAGGTAAGTGATAACACGGCAGGGCGTCAGACACGCGCATGAATGTCTCATTTTCGCCGCTTCGGGTGAGAAAAAAGTGTGCTCTAATAACGCGACCAACAACGGAATTCCGGGAGGGAAGATGCGCCATCAGGTTAACGTTTTCAGGGGCAAGATAAGGGATTATGCGGGCAGCCGACCGAGCGCCATCGCCAAATTGCAGGTGCAGGGGGAGTTGACCCTGACCGAACTGGGCCTTGCCGGCGATGAGCAGGCAGAGAAAAGCTACCACGGCGGGGCCGATCGCGCGCTGTGCCACTATCCGCGTGAACACTACACGCACTGGGCGCAAGCCTTCCCGCAACAGGCCGCGCTTTTCTGCGCGCCCGCCTTCGGCGAAAACCTCTCTACCGTCGGGTTGACGGAACAGAATGTCTTTATCGGCGATATCTTTCGCTGGGGCGAGACGTTGATTCAGGTGACGCAGCCGCGCTCGCCCTGCTTTAAGCTCAACTACCACTTCGGCATTGAGGATATGGCCACGCAGATGCAGGCGAGCGGTCGCGTGGGCTGGCTCTATCGGGTGATTGCCGCAGGCTCAGTCGCCGCTGACGCGCCTTTAGAGCGGGTATCAAGGGTAAGCGATGTCAGCGTTCATGAGGCCGCAGCGATCGCCTGGTATCAACCGTTTGATGATGAGCAGTATCAGCGCCTGCTGGCGGCGGCAGGGTTATCGGCAAGCTGGACGCGCACGATGCAGAAGCGGCGCCTGAGCGGCAAGGTTGAGGATAACGCCCGGCGGCTGCGCGGATAAAAAAACGCCCCCTCCGGCAGGAGAGGGCGCGTTATCATGCGCGTTTATAGAGCGGCAGCCAGAGGGTTAAGCGTAAACCACCTAACGGGCTGTCGTCCGCTTTCACCCAGCCTCGATGCTGCTGAATTGCCGTTTCGACAATCGCCAGCCCAAGGCCAGTGCCGCCCGATTCGCGGTCGCGCGCTTCGTCGGTGCGGTAGAAGGGACGGAAAATCTGCTCGCGATCTTCTGCGCTGACGCCAGGGCCGTCGTCATCAACGTTGATGGTGATGCCCTCTTTATCCACCGCAAAGCTCACTTCGATTTTGGTGTGGGAGTAGCGCAGCGCGTTGCGGACAATATTCTCCAGCGCACTCTCCAGCGCGTTGGGGTTGCCATACAGCGGCCACGGCCCGGGCGGGAAGGTGACCGTCAGGGATTTGCCCATCTGCTCGGCTTCGAACGCGGCGTTATCCAGCACCTCATGCCATAGCTGATTCGCTTTGACCGTTTCGCTGACCAGCGCGTTTTTCTGCTGGTTGCGCGACATCACCAGCAGATCGTTGATCATGCTGTCCAGCCGCTGCGCCTCGGTTTCAATGCGCTCCAGCTCTTTGCTCTCTCCGCTACGACGGCGCAACAGCGCAGTGCCAAGTTGCAGGCGCGTCAGCGGCGTGCGCAGCTCGTGAGAGATGTCCGACAGCAGACGCTGCTGCGCGGTCATCATGCGCTCCAGGGCGCTCACCATCTGGTTAAAACTGGCCCCGGCGGCGAGAAACTCCTGCGGCCCGGCTTCCAGCTCCGGATGCTGGCGCAGGTTGCCTTGCGCCACCTCATCCGCCGCGTTTTTCAACTTACGCGCCGGTTTTGCCAGGCTCCACGCCAGCCACAGCAGCAGCGGTGAACTGATCAGCATGGTAACGATCAGCAGCAGTAGCGGGCGGTCGAACAGCAGGTTGATAAAGTCAGATTGCGAATTGCTGGCAGGGCGAATCAGGTAGAGCTGGTAGTTGTCTTCCCCGTCGCGAATCGAGAAGGGGCCCACCATTTCGACGCGGCCATACTTTTTCTTCTGCGGATGATCGGAGTTATCGGCCTGGCCGATAAAGTTGCGGATGATCTGCATTTCGCTGCGCTCCGCGCCGATCACGCGCCCTTCGCTGGTGACCAGCAGCAGACGTTGACCGGGCGGCGCCCATTTGTCGATGGCGCGAAACAGCCTGCGCCACCACATCAGATCGTTCGGCGGGTCGTTAGCCAGCTCCGCTTCCACATGCTGTTCAATCATCAGACCCTGGCGCTGCTCGCTGTCGAGCAGCTCCGTCATCTGGCGGGAGTCCAGCTTTGGCACCATCAATACCAGCATCAACACCAGCGCCAGGGTTAACCAGAAGATGGCGAAGATGCGGGCGGTCAAACTTCCTATCATGAAGCGGAGACCATCAGATAACCGCGGCCGCGCAGGGTTTTAAACCACGGATGCCCATCTTTACGCTCCGGCAGTTTGCGGCGCAGGTTGGAGATATGCATGTCGATGGCGCGATCGAACGGTGTCAGGCGTTTACCCAGCACTTCCTGGCTCAGATGTTCACGCGACACCACCTGGCCTAAATGCTGAGCCAGCAGGTAGAGCAGGGTAAATTCGGTGCCGGTAAGCTCCAGCGACTGACCGTCAAAGCTCGCTTCCTGGCGGCCAGGATTGAGGCTGAGCGCGTCCACTTCCAGCGTCGGCGAACCGCTGTCGCTGTTCTGCTGCTGTTCGCTCCAGTGGGAGCGGCGCAAAATCGCGCGAATACGCGCCACGAGTTCACGATCGTTAAAGGGTTTCGGAAGATAGTCATCCGCGCCCAGCTCAAGGCCGAGAACGCGATCCAGCTCGCTGCCGCGGGCTGTAAGCATGATTACCGGTGTCTGGTGTGTCTGGCGAAGCTCTTTAAGGGTATCAATGCCGTTTTTCTTCGGCATCATCACGTCGAGCAAAAGCAAATCGATGCTGTCATCAAGGAGGTCGAGCGCTTGTTCACCGTCATGGGCAACGAGCACGTTAAAACCTTCCATGTCGAGAAGTTCCTTTAACAAGGAAGTCAGCTCTCGGTCATCATCTACTAAAAGGATTTTATTCATTGTTTAAATACCTCCGAGGCAGAAATTACGTCATCAAGCGTCGCTAATCCATGACTTTACGTTGTTTTACACCCCCTGACGCATGTTTGCAGCCTGAATCGTAGACTGATTTTCGTTCACTCGTGAGACAAATAGGTTACTGGAGTAAATGATGCGCATCGTTACCGCTGCCGTCATGGCCTCAACGCTGACATTAAGCGCTGTTAGCCAGGCTGCTGAAGCCGTAACAGGCGATAACTGGCACCCCACTGAGGGGATTGCACAGCGCAGTGTTCAGAGCCATATGTTCGACGGTATTAATCTGACCGAACATCAGCGCCAGCAGATGCGGGATCTGATGACACAGGCGCGGCACGACCAGCCACCTGTTAATGTTAGCGAAATGGAGACAATGCACAGCCTTGTCACCGCAGATAAATTTGATGAAACCGCTGTACGCGCTCAGGCAGAAAAAATGGCGCAAGAGCAGGTCGCTCGCCAGGTTGAGATGGCGAAAGTCCGCAACCAGATGTACCACCTGCTTACGCCGGAGCAGCAAGCGGTTTTAAACCAGAAGCACCAACAACGGATGGCAAAGCTGCGTAACGTTGCGCAGATGCAAAAAAGCTCCCCGTTGACGGTAATGAGTAGTAGCAGTACCAGGTAACAACCCCTGTTTTTCCTTGCCATAGACACCATCCCTGTCTTCCCCCACATGATGTGGGGGTTTTTTTTGCCCGCAATTCCTGCCCCTATTTTCTCCATTGCTCCTTTTGCTATCCGTTATAATTCCGCCAACGACAAGCAGGAGCGTGTATGAAAGCATCTTATGGACGGCTGGTCACACGGGCGGCAATGGCGGCAACCATCATGGCGTCGCTGCTGCTGGTGATTAAAATTTTCGCCTGGTGGCATACCGGTTCGGTCAGTATTCTGGCGGCGCTGGTCGATTCGCTGGTGGATATCGCCGCGTCGCTCACCAACCTGCTGGTGGTGCGCTATTCGCTACAACCGGCAGATGAGGAGCATACGTTCGGGCACGGCAAAGCGGAGTCGCTAGCCGCGCTGGCGCAGAGTATGTTTATCTCCGGCTCCGCGCTGTTCCTTTTCTTAACCGGCATTCAGCATCTTGCGCAGCCGGAGCCCTTGCAGGGCGCGGGAATTGGCGTTGCCGTCACGCTGGTGGCGCTGATCAGCACCGTGATTCTGGTCACCTTTCAGCGCTGGGTTGTGCGCAAAACACACAGCCAGGCGGTGCGCGCGGATATGCTTCATTATCAGTCTGATGTTATGATGAACGGCGCTATTCTCATCGCGCTTTGGCTGGCGTGGTATGGCTGGCACCGGGCGGATGCGCTGTTTGCGCTGGGTATCGGCGGCTATATCTTGTACAGTGCGTTGCGTATGGGGTATGAGGCGGTACAGGCGCTGTTGGATCGCGCACTACCCGATGGAGAGCGTCAGGAAATTGTTGATATTGTCACTTCCTGGCCGGGCGTCAGAGGTGCTCACGATCTTCGCACGCGGCAGTCAGGGCCGACCCGCTTTATTCAAATACATCTGGAAATGGACGATCACCTGCCGCTGGTTGAGGCGCACCTTGTCGCTGAACAGGTAGAGCAGGCGATTTTGCGCCGTTTCCCCGGTTCCGATGTGATTATTCATCAGGATCCGTGCTCAGTTGTTCCTCAAGGACGATAAGCCCGCAGAGGCTTTCGTAACGCGTTTTTTACGTGTGGGTCAGGCAGTGCGGTTGTGTATAAAATACCCCCATTTCGCCTGACCTGAATCAATTCAGCAGTAGTGGATTGAGATACTATTTGCAGCATTGTTGTTCGCTCCCCGTGGGAGTTGCTTCGGGCCACAGAATTTTATTTTGCATTCCTAAGTTCAGAGGTAGTCATGATTAAAAAAATCGGTGTGTTGACAAGCGGCGGTGATGCGCCAGGCATGAATGCCGCCATCCGCGGCGTTGTCCGTGCAGCATTAACAGAAGGTCTGGAAGTTGCAGGTATCTACGACGGCTACCTGGGCCTGTATGAAGACCGGATGATCCAGCTCGACCGCTACAGCGTGTCTGACATGATCAACCGCGGCGGTACCTTCCTCGGCTCTGCCCGCTTCCCGGAGTTCCGCGAAGAGCATATCCGTGCCGTGGCTATCGAAAACATGAAAAAGCGCGGCATTGACGCGCTGGTCGTTATCGGCGGCGACGGCTCCTACATGGGTGCAAAGCGCCTGACCGAAATGGGCTTCCCGTGCATCGGTCTGCCGGGCACCATCGATAACGACGTTGCCGGTACCGACTACACCATCGGCTACTTCACTGCGCTGCAAACCGTGGTTGAAGCGATTGACCGCCTGCGCGACACCTCCTCTTCACACCAGCGTATCTCCATCGTTGAAGTGATGGGCCGTTACTGCGGCGATCTGACCCTGGCCGCAGCCATTGCCGGCGGGTGTGAGTTTATCGTTCTGCCGGAAGTGGAGTTCAACCGCGAAGACCTGGTAGCCGAGATCAAAGCCGGTATCGCCAAAGGTAAAAAACACGCGATTGTGGCGATCACCGAGCACATCTGCGATATCGACGAGCTGGCGAAGTACATTGAGAGCGAAACGCAGCGCGAAACTCGCGCGACCGTGCTGGGTCACATCCAGCGTGGCGGTTCGCCGGTGCCTTACGACCGCATTCTCGCCTCCCGCATGGGGTCCTACGCTATCGATCTGCTGCTGCAGGGCTACGGCGGCCGCTGCGTCGGCATCCAGAACGAAAAAATGGTGCATCACGACATCATCGACGCGATTGAAAATATGAAGCGTCCGTTCAAAGGTGACTGGCTGGACTGCGCTAAAAAGCTCTACTAATCCGCACTACGCCCTCTCTGCTGAGGGCGTTTTTTTACCGCAAGATATTCCTCAAAGTTATAGCCAATCTTTTTTTATTCTTTAATCATCGGATCCCTTTCTGGCAGGCTGGTGTCATCAAAATTGACAACCGAAGAGAGCGGGCAATGAATAAATGGGGCGTGGGCTTAACGCTGCTGCTGGCTTCCAGCAGCGTACTGGCAAAAGATATCCAACTGTTGAACGTGTCTTACGATCCGACGCGTGAACTGTACGAGCAGTACAACAAAGCGTTCAGCGCGCACTGGAAACAGGAGACCGGCGACAATGTGGTGATCCGCCAGTCGCACGGCGGCTCCGGCAAACAGGCGACTTCGGTTATCAACGGTATTGACGCCGATGTGGTGACGCTGGCGCTGGCCTATGACGTCGACGCGATTGCCGAACGCGGTCGTATCGACAAAAACTGGATCAAACGCCTGCCCGACAACTCTGCACCGTACACCTCGACCATTGTCTTCCTGGTACGCAAAGGCAACCCGAAACAGATCCACGACTGGAACGATCTTGTAAAACCGGGCGTCTCCATTATCACGCCGAACCCGAAAAGCTCCGGCGGCGCACGCTGGAACTACCTGGCGGCCTGGGGCTACGCTCTGCACCAGAACGGCGGCGATCAGGCTAAAGCGCAGGAGTTTGTTAAAGCGCTGTACAAAAATGTCGAAGTGCTCGATTCCGGCGCGCGTGGCGCGACCAACACCTTTGTAGAACGCGGGATTGGCGATGTGCTGATTGCGTGGGAAAACGAAGCGCTGCTGGCGACCAAAGAGCTGGGCAAAGATAAGTTTGAGATCGTCACCCCGAGCGAATCTATCCTCGCCGAGCCGACCGTATCAGTGGTCGATAAAGTCGCGGATAAAAAGGGCACACAGAAAGTGGCCGAAGCCTATCTGAAATATCTCTACTCGCCAGAAGGTCAGGAGATTGCCGCGAAGAACTTCTACCGCCCGCGTGATGCGCAGGTTGCGGCGAAATACGCCAGCGAATTCCCGAAACTGAAATTGTTCACCATTGATGATGTGTTCGGCGGCTGGAGCAAGGCGCAGAAAGAGCACTTCGCTAACGGCGGCACCTTCGATCAGATCAGCAAACGCTAATTTTCACTGTTAAACCAGCCGGATGGCATCAGTGCTATCCGGCAAATTCAAGGTGTCACTTCGTTTAATTTTTGCGCTATCATGCCGTTTCTTTCAGCAAAGGAAGCGGAAAATGAAAACTGTTAAACGTCTTATTATTGCCCTGCTGGTCCTGGTTGTCGTTGCAGCCGCAGGTGTATGGATTTGGATGAAGTTCACCAGCAACCCGGACGCGTTGCGCCAAATCGTCTTTCAGCAGTGCCTGCCCAATATGCGTAATCACAACAACCCCGCACCCTGCGAGCAGGTTAATTTCAAAAACGGCTATGTGTTAATGAAGGACCGCAACGGCCCGTTGCAGTATTTGTTAATGCCCACCTATCTGATTAACGGCACCGAAAGCCCGGTACTGCTTAAGCCTGCGACGCCGAACTTCTTCTGGCAGTCCTGGCAATCACGGGATGTGATGAGCACCCGCCGCGGCAGCCCGATCCCGGATGAAGCAGTCTCGCTGGCGATTAACTCTCGCTCTGGTCGCACGCAGAACCATTTCCATATTCATATCTCCTGCCTGCGTACCGACGTGCGCGAAAAGCTTGATGAGAATGCCGGGCGCATCAGTAGCCAGTGGCTGGCGTTCCCCGGCGGGCTGCTTGGCCATGAGTATTTAGCCCGGCGCGTAACGGCGGCAGAGCTGGCGCAGCGTAGCCCCTTCCTGATGCTGGCGGAAGAGGTACCGGACGCGAAAGCGCATATGGGTCGCTTTGCACTGGCGCTGGCGCAGCAGTCGGACGGCTCGTTTGTGCTGCTGGCGACAGAGCGAAATCTGCTGGCGTTAAACCGCGCATCGGCGGAAGAGATTCAGGATCATCAGTGCGAGATCCTCAAATAACCCCACCATAATTCGCATTTACTCACTCTGCCTGTCCCCGTAGACTTGCTGGAAAAATCTACAGGAGACAGGCATGTCGCTCTGGCTTTCACACCCTCTGTTCCTTCCCTCTGTCATTGTCGGTATCACCATTATTCTCTGGGCGACGTCGCTGTTGCCGGAGTTCATCACCGCGCTGCTCTTTTTCACCGCCGCGATGATCGCGAGAATCGCCCCGCCGGAGGTGATTTTTGGCGGTTTTGCCTCGTCCGCTTTCTGGCTAGTGTTTAGCGGTTTTGTGCTTGGCGTGGCTATTCGTAAAACGGGGCTGGCGGATCGCGCGGCGCGGGCGCTGTCGGCGAAGATGACCGGCTCCTGGCCGCAGATGGTGGCAAGCGTGGTGCTGCTCAGCTATGCGCTGGCGTTTGTTATGCCCTCTAACATGGGGCGAATTGCGCTGTTAATGCCGATTGTCGCGGCGATGGCGGCACGCGCTGGCATCAATGAGGGTACGCGCGCGTGGTATGGCCTGGCGCTGGCGGTTGGCTTCGGCACCTTCCAACTTTCGGCAACCATTCTGCCTGCCAACGTTCCCAACCTGGTGATGAGCGGCGCGGCGGAAGGCTCCTACGGTATCCATCTCAACTATTTGCCTTATCTGCTGCTGCACACGCCGGTGCTGGGGATCCTGAAAGGCGCGATCCTGATTGGCCTGATCTGCTGGCTCTTTCCCGGTAAACCGCAGGCGATGCGCGAAGCGCTGCCTTCTACACCCATGAGCGGGGATGAGAAGCGTCTCGCGTGGCTGCTGGCGGTGGTGCTGACGCTATGGGTAACGGAGAGCTGGCACGGCATTGGCCCGGCGTGGACCGGGCTGGCAGCCGCTTTCGTTACGCTGCTACCGCGCGTTGGCTTTATCTCCGGCGATGAGTTCTCCAGCGGGGTAAATATCCGCACCTGCATCTATGTCGCCGGGATTCTGGGGCTGGCGATCACCGTGACGCAAACCGGTATCGGTAGCGCGGTGGGCGATGCGCTGCTGCATGTGATGCCGCTCGATGCCGAACGCCCGTTCACCAGTTTTCTCGCGCTCACCGGCATTACCACCGCGCTCAATTTTATTATGACCGCCAACGGCGTCCCGGCGCTGTTTACCACGCTGGCGCAAAGCTTTGCCGACGCTACCGGTTTCCCGCTGCTGTCGGTGATTATGATTCAGGTGCTGGGGTATTCGACGCCGCTGTTGCCCTATCAGGCTTCGCCGATTGTGGTGGCGATGGCGCTCGGTAAAGTGCCTGCGCGCGCGGGGATGCTGCTCTGTCTGGCGCTGGCGCTGGTGAGTTATCTGCTGTTGCTGCCGCTTGATTACGCGTGGTTTAAAGTACTGGGGAAATTGTAGAAGAGACCCTCTCCCGGGCGGGAGAGGGTAACAGCAGCATTACGCCTGTTTAGCGGCTTCAGCAGCTTTAACGATCACTGCGAAGGCGTCGGCTTTCAGGGAAGCACCGCCAACCAGCGCGCCGTCGATATCCGGCTGGGCAAAGAGTTCTGCCGCGTTGCTGGCGTTAACAGAACCGCCGTACTGGATGATCACTTGCTCAGCCACTTTCGCGTCGGCTTTAGCAATGTGGTCACGGATAAATTTGTGCACGGCCTGAGCCTGCGCCGGGGTAGCGGATTTGCCGGTACCGATCGCCCAAACGGGTTCGTACGCGATAACCACGCCTTCGAACGCGCTCGCGCCCTGCGTTTTCAGTACGGCGTCGATCTGGCGAGCGCACACTTCTTCGGTTTTACCCGCTTCGTTTTCCGCTTCGGTTTCACCGATGCACAGCACCGGAACCAGACCCTGCTCTTTCAGCACGGCGAATTTTTTCGCGATCAGCTCATCGGATTCAGCGTGGTAAGTACGACGCTCAGAGTGGCCGATGATGATGTATTTAGCGCCGATATCTTTCAGCATTTCAGCGGAGGTTTCGCCGGTGAACGCGCCAGAGAGGTTGGTATCAACGTTCTGCGCGCCGAGGATGATGTGGCTGCCGTCAGCGGCGTGTTTTGCCAGATCCAGGTAGAGGTTCGGCGGCGCAATCGCCACGCCGCAGCCTGAAACGCCCGCCAGTTCGGTACGCAGGTTGGCAATCAGTTCGTTTACCATGTGGCGGCTGCCGTTCAACTTCCAGTTACCCATCACTAAAGGATGTCGCATTTTTACTCTCCACGCGCTTGGCGAATTAATGAAAATGGCCGCCCATCAGGGCAGCATGGTCTGAGAAACAGTATAGAGATCCCTCCCCTGAAAGGCTTTGCTTTTTGTCATTTATTGTTCCCTTCCAGAGGTTCAGATAGCGTCAGCTTAATCGGTTCAACCGCGAAGGTTAGCCCCTTTTCGCCGTTGTCTGCCACCACATAGCGTACCGCGCCTTCCGTCTCAGCGTAGTAAGCCTTGTTTTTGCCGTTGGTCAGCAGTTTTTGTACTTTTTGCATGCTTTGCGCCGCGGTCATGGTCGGAGAGAAGGCGCGAATAAAAGCGCTCATATACTCCTGCGCCTTCGCTTTCGTCGCTTTCTGCTCCGGCCCCTGCACCGGCAGCCAGGTGATCTGCATCGATTTGATCTTTAATGTGCCGCGCTCCAGCGCCGTGGAGGCATAGAGATAATCATTGATACGCGTCGCCGCGCGCGTCAGGTTGGCACGATCGCTGCGGCTATCAACAGCGCGAAACTCGTTCAGCGCAAGGGTGGGATTGTCGGTATTGAACTTCTCCCGGAACTGGCTGATCGATTCATCAAAGGTGGGGGCGCCCGGCAGTAAGTACGGTGCGGTGACGGCGGCTGGCGCCTCTTCTGCCCAACCCGGCGCGCAGAACGCCAGCGCGGAAAAGAGCAGCCAAAAGTGGTAACGCCGTGCTTTCATTCACATCGCCCTCTGTAGAGTGTGCTGACGATTAAAACGAGATTGGGCGGCCTTGTCAAAAACTCCCGCCGCCAGGGTACACTAGCCGCTATTACGATAATAAGGAACCTTACATGGGCATACAGCAGTGGTTGTTTTCGTTTAAGGGGCGCATTGGACGCCGCGATTTCTGGATCTGGATGGTGCTGTGGGTGGTGAGCATGACCCTGCTGTTTGTGCTGGCGAATGGCGGCATGCTCGATTTTCAGACGGCGGCGTTTATTCTCGTCTGCCTGATTTGGCCGACCGCCTGCGTGATGGTCAAACGGCTGCACGATCGCGGTCGTCACGGCGGCTGGGCGCTGCTGATGGTGCTGGCGTGGATGCTGTTGTCAGGTAACTGGGCGATGCTCGACGGCACGCTGGCATGGGCGGTGGGGCGCCTGATCCCGGTGGCGATTATCGTAGTAATGATGATTGACCTGGGCGCGATGCTCGGCACCCAGGGCAAAAACCGTTTTGGCAGCGAGACACTCGAGGTGAAGTTCCGCTGATTACCAGTAGTGCTCAGCGGTGATATGCCCAGGACGGCGGCGCAGATGTTTGGCCATCTGCCGGGTATCTTTCAGCAACTGTGTGGTGTCGCGCACCATCTGTGGGTTACCGCACAGCATCACATGGCTGGTCTCGGCGTTCAGTGGCAAACCGACGGCTTCTTCAAGGGCGCCACTCTCAATCAGCGCCGGCACGCGCCCGGTTAGAGAGCCGGAGAGCGTCTCGCGGCTGACCACCGTCTGAATGCGCAGCTTCCCTTCATAGCGCTTTTGCAGCTCCAGCATCAGCGGCAGGTAGCTTAAATCCGCGCCGTAGCGCACCGCGTGCAGCAGGACGATATTTTTGAACCGTTCTAGATCTTTCCCCTCTTGCAGCATCGACAGGTAAGGCCCGATGGCCGTGCCGGTTGCCAGCATCCAGAGTGTTTCGCACTCCGGCACCTCTTCCAGCACGAAAAAGCCGGCGGCTTCGCTGACAATTAACAGCTCATCTCCCGGTTGCAGGGCGGCCAGGCGCGGGCTCAGTTTGCCTTCCGGAACGGTGACGAGATAGAACTCGAGATCGGGATTGCTCGGCGCGTTGACGTAAGAGTAAGCGCGCTGCACGCGCTCGCCGTCAATCTCCAGCCCAAGCTTGGCGAACTGTCCGGCAGTGAAGGGTTGAACGGGGGCATGTACGGTGAGGCTGAAGAGTGCATCGGTCCAGAATTCCACCTTTGTGACTTTTCCTGTTACCCAATCCGCCATGGTTCTCTCCTGTTCTGTAACGTTGCCTTATCCTGGTGGTTGTCGCCTGAGATTTCCAGCCCATGCGGGCCGGAAAGCTCAATTGAACAAATAGACTTACAGTATATGCCGTTGTACGTCCGGGTCTTTACGATCCAGATAATGGATCGATTGAATCCGGCGAATGGTGCGCGATTTACCGCGGATCAGCAGCGTCTCGGTGGTCGCCATATTGCCTTTGCGCGTAATGCCATCCAGCAGATCGCCTTTGGTGATGCCGGTGGCGGAGAAGATGACATTATCGCTGCGCGCCATCTCATCGAGGCGCAGCACATTGCCCGCTTCAATGCCCATACCGCGGCAGCGTTTCAGCTCCTGCTCGCCGATACGGCGGTTCTCTTCGCTGTCGCCTTTCACCTGGTGACGCGCCAGCAGGCGGCCCTGCATATCGCCATCCAGCGCGCGGATCACCGCCGCCGACACCACGCCTTCCGGCGCGCCGCCAATCCCGTACAGCACATCCACTTCGCTGTCGGGCATGCAGGTGAGGATCGAGGCGGCGACATCGCCGTCAGGAATGGCAAACACGCGCACGCCCAGGGCCTGTAACTCGGCGATAGTCGCATCATGGCGCGGCTTGGCAAGAATGGTGACCGTCAGTTCGCTGAGCGGTTTGCCGAGCGCGGCGGCGATATTGCGCAGGTTATCGGCTAAGGGCAGGTTGAGATCGATAGCGCCTCTGGCACCGGGGCCGACGATCAGCTTTTCCATATACATATCTGGTGCGTTGAGGAAGCAGCCTTTGTCACCAACCGCCAGCACCGCCAGCGCGTTGGCCTGGCCCATCGCCGTCATACGCGTCCCTTCTATCGGATCGACGGCAATATCGACCGCATCGCCTTTGCCGGTGCCCACTTTCTCACCGATAAAGAGCATCGGCGCTTCGTCGATCTCCCCTTCGCCGATGACAATCGTGCCGTCAATGTTGACCTGGTTGAGCATAATGCGCATAGCGTGTACCGCTGCGCCGTCCGCCGTGTTTTTATCTCCGCGCCCCAGCCACTTATAGCCAGCCAGCGCCGCAGCTTCGGTAACACGGGAGAATTCGATGGCAAGTTCTCGTTTCATCACACACTCAGTTTTGAAAGAAATTGCGCGAAGTTTAACACAGTGAAAAGAGGAGGGGGGTGAGGCAGATGCCCCCTCCCGGCAGGGAGAGGGCATAAGTGGAGCGATTACTCTTCGTGTTCTTCCCACGCCATCGCGCGTTTCACGGCTTTTTTCCAGCCGCTGTAGCGGAAGTTACGCTCGGTCGTTTCGATACCCGGACGGAATTCGCGCTCGATTACTGCTTTCTCCTGCAACTCATCCAGGTTCTGCCAGAAACCGACCGCCAGACCCGCCAGGTAAGCGGCGCCCAGCGCGGTCACTTCGCGCACTTCCGGACGCTCAACGCGCGTGCCGAGAATGTCCGACTGGAACTGCATCAGGAAGTTATTCGCCACCGCGCCGCCATCCACACGCAGCGCGTGCAGGCGAATGCCGGAGTCAGCCTGCATCGCTTCCAGCACATCGCGGGTCTGGAAGGCAATCGACTCCAGCGTCGCACGAATGATGTGGTTCGCGTTAACACCACGGGTCAGGCCGAAGATGGAGCCGCGTGCATACGGATCCCAGTACGGCGCGCCCAGGCCGGTGAAGGCCGGAACAACATAGACGCCGTTGGTGTCCTTCACTTTGGTAGCGAAGTACTCGGAGTCGAACGCGTCATTGATCAGCTTCATCTCATCGCGCAGCCACTGAATGGAGGCGCCAGCCATAAACACCGCGCCTTCCAGTGCATAGTTCACTTCGCCTTTCGGGCCGCAGGCGATGGTGGTCAGCAGGCCATGATCGGATTTCACTGCCTGCTCGCCGGTGTTCATCAACATAAAGCAGCCGGTGCCGTAGGTGTTTTTCGCCATCCCCTCTTTCACGCAGAGCTGGCCAAACAGCGCCGCCTGCTGGTCGCCCGCAATACCGGCGATAGGAATACGCGTGCCGCCTTTACCGCCGATGTTGGTCTGGCCGTACACTTCGGAGGATTTACGCACCTGCGGCAGCATTGCGCGCGGGATATCCAGCACTTCCAGCATTTTGTCGTCCCACTCCAGCGTGTGGATGTTGAACAACATGGTGCGTGAGGCGTTGGTGTAGTCGGTGACGTGTACGCGCCCCTGGGTCATTTTCCAGATAAGCCAGGTATCAACGGTGCCGAACAGCAGTTCGCCGCGTTTAGCACGCTCGCGCGAACCTTCAACGTGGTCGAGGATCCACTTCACTTTGGTGCCGGAGAAGTAGGGGTCGATCACCAGCCCGGTGGTGCTACGGATATAATCTTCCATGCCGTCGCGTTTGAGCTTTTCGCAGATCTCAGAGGTGCGGCGGCACTGCCAGACGATGGCGTTATGAATCGGTTTGCCGGTTTCACGCTCCCAGACAATCGCGGTTTCGCGCTGGTTAGTGATGCCGATAGCGGCAATCTCGTCGGAGCTGATATCCGCTTTCGCCAGCACTTCGACCAGCGTGGAGCTTTGTGACGCCCAAATTTCCATCGGGTCATGCTCAACCCAGCCTGGCTTCGGGTAGATTTGTTCAAATTCGCGCTGTGAAACGCTAATGATGTTGGCATCGTGGTCCATCACAACGGCGCGGGAGCTGGTAGTGCCCTGGTCGAGCGCAACGATATATTTTTTGTCAGTCATAGTTATGATCCCGTAGTCACATTACAGCGAAGCTTTTTGTTGAGCCGTGGTGGAGGCGGTGCCTTTCTCTTTCGCAGCCTCACTGGTTCCAGACGGCAGATGGCGGGCGATCAGTTTGCGATAGCTGAACGCGCCAAGCGCCGCGCCTACAATCGGCCCAAACAGCGGCACGAGGAAGTAGGGAATATCTTTGCCGCCGGTAAAGGCGACGTTACCCCAGCCGGCGAGCCAGGCGAAGGTCTTCGGTCCCAGGTCACGCGCCGGGTTCATGGCGAAGCCGGTGAGCGGACCCATTGAAGCACCAATGACCGCGATCAGCAGACCGATCAGCAGCGGAGCCATTGGGCCGCGCGGCACGCCGTTGCCATCATCGCCCAGCGCCATAATCACGCCCATCAGAATAGCGGTAATGACCATCTCAACAGCGAAGGCCTGCACAAAATTGATGTGCGGGTTGGGGTAGGTTGAAAAG
Source organism: Kosakonia sp. S57 (assembly GCF_016516575.1). NCBI lineage: Bacteria > Pseudomonadati > Pseudomonadota > Gammaproteobacteria > Enterobacterales > Enterobacteriaceae > Kosakonia > Kosakonia sp. S57. The sequence goes on from NZ_JACVUL010000021.1 coordinate 60,942, forward strand.
ATGCCAGCCAGATCAAGACTTTCGACGCTGCCGCGTACCATATTGTGCGTCTGTTCGAAGTCGAGGAAAAGATTGTAGTAAAGCCCGTAAACAAGTGCAGCCGCGCAAAACGCGCCGGCAAATTGAGAAAAAATAAAAGGAACAACTTTGCGTCCGTCAAAGCTCGCGAAGAGCCAAAGTGCAATGGTTACAGCCGGATTAAGATGCGCGCCGGAAACCCCTGCGGTCAGGTAGATGGCCATCGCCACGCCCAAACCCCAGATGATACTGATCTCCCACTGGCCAAAGGTGGCACCCGCCACTTTTAACGCTGCAACACATCCCACGCCGAAGAAAATCAACAACCCGGTACCGAGAAACTCGGCAATGCACTGGCCTTTTACGGTTGGTGTCTGACTCATAATCGGATCCTGCAGAAGTTTAATGGTTATTGTAGGCATGAGGGAAACAGCACCCCCATGATGTCGTGTAGACATAGTGTTAATTTATCGTTAACGAGCAAAAACGAGAAATATCGAAATCGAAATGTGTGTACTGCGTCAATAAAATGAGCGTTTACGAGCGGTGTCGCGCGTTTTTGCACCAATACGAAATGAGAGCTGAATCATTTTTGTAACCCGGGCATTAACAATTACGGGGTAGCGAAGCGGATTGCACCAGGATGAGGACGAAAAGTGTTGCAAAGCGCAAACAGCGCCGCTCCACGCTGGACAGGGGCTGGCGCGATTCATACAATCGGTAACAAGCGAAATCCGCTCATTGTATTAAGGCGTCGCCGCTCTGCGGGACGAGGACGCTTAAAGACACACATAATTTAGCGGGCAGAGGGGTAACCTATTTGTCTGGCGAATAATGAGGTGTAAGTCCATCAACGCCTTGCCACTCAGGAGAAGTATGACTATGTCATTAGAAGTGTTTGAGAAACTGGAAGCAAAAGTACAGCAGGCGATTGATACCATCACCCTGCTGCAGATGGAAATCGAAGAACTGAAAGAGAAGAACAACAGCCTGTCGCAGGACGTTCACTCTGCACACCAGAGCCGTGAAGAGCTGGAGCGCGAAAACCAACAGCTGCGCGAGCAGCAGCACGGCTGGCAGGAGCGTCTGCAGGCGCTGCTGGGCCGCATGGAAGAAGTGTAATTACGCTTTATCTTTCGTGCCGTAGCGGCGCTGGCTGTGCGCTGATACCGACAAAAAGGGCACCCTCAGGTGCCCTTTCGTTTATTCGATATCGAGAGGATCTTCGGCGAGAATAATGCCGGTGTTATCGGCATAAAGATGGTCGCCGGAGAAGAAGGTCACGCCGCCGAAGTTGACGCGGATATCGCTTTCGCCAATGCCTTCGCCCGCTGCGCCAACCGGGATCGCGGCCATCGCCTGGATGCCGATATCCAGCTCTTCCAGATCGTCCACCTGGCGCACCGCGCCGTAGACCACCATCCCTTCCCACTCGTTTTGCGCCGCCAGACGCGCGAGATCGGCGTCGACTAACGCCCGGCGTACAGAACCGCCGCCGTCGACGACCAGCACGCGACCACGGCCATTCTGTTCGAGCAGATCGTAAAGCAACCCGTTATCCTCGAAACATTTCACCGTGATGATTTGCCCGCCGAAAGAGGAGCGACCGCCAAAGTTGGAGAACAGCGGTTCGACGACGTTGACCTCTTCCTGGTAGATGTCACAAAGCTCAGAAGTATCGTATTTCATAGGATTTACGTTCAGTTGCTGCGAGAGCCGTAAGTATATCGCGCATCGCGCGCTGTTGGCAAAAGCATCAATTTTTAATTGTTTTTTGGCACTCAGGCGAGCGTCTTGCTCAAAATAATCCCCAGTACAAACAGAAGATTAGTCAGCAGCGCGCCTTTCACGGTGCGTTCGAGCATCGGCGGCATCGCGCGCGGATCGCGCTCGCGCAGCACATAACTCGCCTGTTTAAACAGCAGCGGCGCGGCGAGCAAAAACAGCCAGCCCCAGAGGCTGTGGAGCGAAATCAGGTTGAAGAGCGCAAAGCAGAGCAGCGCGCCCGCCAGCAAACCGGCATGATAACGGCGGGCATTCACCGGGCCTAAACGCACCACCAGCGTATGCTTGCCGTTCTCGCGATCGCTATCGATATCGCGCAGATTATTGATATTCAGCACTGCCGTCGCCAGCAAACCGCAGGCGGTCGCGGGCAGGAAGATCGCCGGAATCAGCGTATGCGCTTGCAAATACCAGCTTCCCATCACGCTTATCCAGCCGAAGAAGGTGAGCACCGAAATATCGCCCAGCCCCTGATAACCATACGGCCGCTTGCCGACGGTGTAGGTAATGGCGGCGATAATCGACAGGCCACCGAGTGCGAGGAAGCCGACAAAATCCGCCATCGTCTGGGTCGCTGCGCTCACCAGCCCGAGCCCGGAAATGCAGCTCAGCACAATGACGATAAGCAGCGCGCGCTTCATCTGCCCAAGGGAGATCGCCCCTTTCTGCATCCCGCGCAGCGGGCCGATACGATCCGGCTTATCGCTGCCTTTAATAGCATCGCCGTAATCATTCGCGAGGTTAGAGAGGATTTGCAGCAAACCGGCGGTGATCAGCGCCAGCGCCGTGACCAGCGGATCGAAGTAGCCCTGCCACCAGGCAAGCACAGTTCCCACCACGATAGCGGCAAAGGCCAGCGGCAACGTTTTCGGTCGCAGGCTTTCCAGCCATGCCTGGGTAAGGCTCAGAGAGTGCGTATCGTTCATAAGTCCGGCCAATAAAAATGGGGGCATAAGCCCCCATCGAGTGTGATGAAAAGAGTATGAGCGCGATTATAAGATAAAACGGCTCAGATCTTCATCCGCCACTAAAGCATCAAGGTGTTTACTCACATAGTCTGCATCAATGGTAATGGTTTCGCCGCCCAGATCGCTGGCGTCATAGGAGATATCCTCCATCAAACGCTCCAGCACGGTGTGCAAACGGCGCGCGCCGATGTTTTCGGTGCTTTCGTTCACCTGCCATGCGGCCTGCGCGATACGCTTAATGCCGTCGTCGGTAAATTCGATATTCACCCCTTCGGTGGCCATCAGCGCTTTGTACTGCACGGTCACAGAGGCGTTAGGCTCGGTGAGGATGCGCTCAAAGTCTTCCGCAGTCAGCGCCTGCAGCTCAACGCGGATCGGCAGACGGCCCTGCAGTTCCGGGATCAGATCTGACGGGCTGGCAACCTGGAACGCGCCGGACGCGATAAACAGGATATGGTCAGTTTTCACCATCCCATGTTTGGTCGACACGGTGCAGCCCTCAACCAGCGGCAGCAGATCGCGCTGTACGCCTTCGCGGGAGACGTCCGGGCCGGAGGTGTTACCGCCGCGCTTACAGATTTTGTCGATCTCATCGATAAAGACGATACCGTGCTGCTCAACGGCTTCGATCGCTTCCTCTTTCAGCTCTTCCGGGTTAACCAGCTTCGCCGCTTCCTCTTCGATCAGCAGCTTCATCGCGTCTTTTATTTTCAGCTTACGCGGCTTCTGCTTCTGCCCGCCGAGGTTCTGGAACATCGACTGCAACTGGTTGGTCATCTCTTCCATGCCCGGAGGGGCCATGATTTCGACGCCCATTGGCGCAGCGGCGAGATCGATCTCAATCTCTTTGTCATCCAGCTGGCCTTCGCGCAGTTTTTTACGGAAGGATTGGCGCGCCGCAGAGGGTTCTGCCGCCTGTTCCGGCTGGCCCCAGTTGTTTTTCGCCGGCGGGATCAGCACATCGAGGATGCGCTCTTCCGCCATCTCTTCGGCGCGGTAGCGGTTCCTGTCAATTGACTGGCTGCGCACCATTTTCACGGCGGCATCGGTCAAATCGCGAATAATCGAATCCACTTCTTTCCCGACATAGCCCACTTCGGTGAACTTGGTCGCTTCCACTTTAATAAACGGCGCATTGGCGAGCTTTGCCAGACGACGGGCGATTTCGGTTTTACCGACGCCGGTCGGGCCGATCATCAGAATATTTTTTGGGGTCACTTCGTGACGCAACTCTTCATCGAGCTGCATACGGCGCCAGCGGTTACGCAGAGCAATCGCCACAGAGCGCTTTGCCGCGTCCTGGCCGATGATGTGTTTATTCAGTTCGCTGACGATTTCGCGTGGGGTCATTTCAGACATGGGAGATCCTTACGCTTGAGCGGGTAATTCTTCGATGGTATGGAAGTGGTTGGTGTAGATGCAGATATCGCCTGCGATCCCCAACGCCTTCTCAGCAATGTCGCGCGCGCCAAGCTCGGTGTTCTCCAGCAGTGCGCGGGCAGCGGCCTGGGCGTATGGTCCGCCGGAGCCAATGGCAATCAGGTCATTTTCCGGCTGAATCACATCGCCGTTACCGGTGATGATCAGCGACGCGGTTTCGTCGGCGACCGCTAACAGCGCTTCCAGCTTGCGCAGCATACGATCGGTACGCCAGTCCTTTGCCAGCTCGACGGCGGCTTTCACCAGATGACCCTGGTGCATTTCCAGTTTGCGTTCAAACAGCTCAAACAGCGTGAAGGCATCCGCTGTGCCGCCCGCAAAGCCTGCAATGACTTTGTCGTTATAGAGACGGCGAACTTTTTTAACGTTGCCCTTCATCACGGTGTTGCCCAGTGTGGCCTGGCCATCACCGGCGATAACGACATGGCCGTTACGGCGTACGCTTACGATTGTTGTCACGAGCAGACCCCTTGGTTACAAAAGCACATACAGCGCCCCGCACAGCGTACGGGGCAGAATGCATTTATAGATGGGGGAGATTTTGGGGGTTTCAACCCCCGGCGGAAAGTCGAATGCAGTTTGCGTGACCGGCCAGTTTCAGCTTGCCGAGGGTGGCTTCGGCGCTCTCTTTGCCTTTCAGCGGGCCCATCACAACGCGATTCCAGCCATTATTGCTGGTGATGCGTGAGTCAAAGCCCTCAAACGCCAGCTGCGCGCGGACGGTTTCCGCCTGCTCCTGGCCTTTGAACGAGCCGCACTGGATCAGCCAGCGACGCTCATCTTTTTTCTCTGTCGGCTGCGCCTTCGCCGTTTCCGCTTCGCGCGTTACCGGCGCGGCCTGCTGCGTTTTCGGCTGCGCGGCGTTGCTGTGCGGCGGTGTTTGCAGCAGATCCTGATAGGGCTGCGAATTGGTGGCCGGTTTCTGCTGCGCTTGCTGCGTCTGGCGCGGCGGCGTGGCGACGCGCGCAGGTTGCTGTTCTACGGTGCGCGGCTGCGTACGTGGTTGCTGAACCGGCTGGCTTTGCGTCCACTGAGACTGCTGCTGTTGTTGCTGCATCTGCTGAACCTGGCGCTGACGCTGCAACGTTTGCTGGCGCTGCTCCGGCGTCTGCTCGTTCCACGGCACCTCATTGAGCTGCGTCGGCGTCTGGCGCATATCTGCCTGCATCTGGGCTAACAGCTGGCGCTGCTCATCGGTTAACTGCTCCGGTTTTTGCACTTCGCCCCCGGCCGTCGGCTCGGTCGGCGCGCGTACGCCAGGCTGGCGGCTCTCCAGCTCTTTAATATAGCGCCAGCGCTCTTCCGGCTTCGGCGGCAGGCCGTTACCGGTCACTTTCTGGTTCTGCAGGGATTCTGACTCTTCTTTCTTATGATGCGTAATAAAGTACAAACCACCGATAAAGGCGACCAGCACGGCGGCCGCTATCGCGACCATTGCTGGCGAGACCGCAGGCGCGCTGCGCTGCTTTTTCTTTGAGGTGCTCTTCTTTCGCCGCGCAGGAGTCGACTGGCTGCGGCGTACATAATCTCGTTGGGCCACTATCGTTTCGCTGTATTCATAATTCGTTTAACAGCCCGCCATGTTACTTAAGCGACGGGGTTTTGACCAGAAGAGGGCGTCCGAAAGCCCCCGCCTTTACGTTAGCGCGCGCGTTGAGCCACGCAGGATTAATTCACAATCTAATAGTCGCGAGCCGCTGCTCACCGTGTGGCCCTGCAACTGCTCCAGCAAAAGCAGCATCGCTTCGCGCCCAATGTCGTAGCGCGGCTGCGCAACGGTAGTGAGCGGCGGGTCGCAATACTCTGCCAGCGAGATGTTATCAAAGCCGATAATCGACAGATCCTCCGGCACCTTCAGGCCCCGGCGTTTTGCCTGCGACAGTGCGCCAAGCGCCATCACATCGCTATGGCAGAAGAGAGCCGTCGGCGGTTTCGGCAGGGAGAGAAGCTGCTCCAGCGCCTGCGCTCCGGCTTCGAAGGTAAAATCACCGCGCGTAATATACTCCTTATCCACCGTCGCACCCGCGCGGCGCAACGCCTGCACGTAACCCTGCAAGCGGTAGTGGCAGAGCGGCATCTCTTCCGGCCCGGCGATACAGCCAATAAGCTGATGCCCCTGCTCCTGCAGATAAGAGACGGCATTAAAGGCCGCCGTCAGGTTGTCGATGTGCACCGTCGGCAGCTCCAGCTCCGGCGCGAACTCATTAGCCATCACCATCGGCGGTAAATTGCGCTGCTCTTCAATGCTGGCGTCAAACGGCAGACGTGAACCGAGCAGCAGCATGCCATCAATTTGCTTGGTGATGATCAGATCGATAAAGGTCTTTTCCTGCTGATTTTGATGGGCGCAGTCGCCAATCAGTACCAGGTAGCCATGCTCCGCAGCGGTCACTTCGATGCCGCGGATAATCTCACTGAAGAAGGGATCGCAGATATCCGGCACAATCACCAGCAGGGTACGGGACTCATTGCGCTTCACATTGCGGCCCATCGACTGCGGCAGATAGCCCACTTCCATGGCGGCCTGCTCAACCCGGTTGCGGGTCGCCTGTGACACTTTTTCCGGGTTCATTAATGCACGAGATACGGTTGCCGTAGAAACCTTTGCTTTCATGGCAACATCTTTCATGGTTGCTGCCGCAACCTGATTTTTCGGTTTCACCTTATTCTCCTCGCATGCACGGCGCAGGCGTAGTCACATTTTTATCAGATAGTTAAGCGCATCGGTTACAGAAATTTCACAAAAAGTGTGACGGGCATTCTATTTTACGCGCTGGCTCGCAGCATTAGCTTTCGATCGGATCGACATCCAGTACCCATTTTACGCGTCGGGCATCGGGCAGGGTGTTAATCAGCGCCAGCGCGCCATGCACAATGTGTTGCAGGCGAATGCGGGAGGGGTGTTGTAACAGGATTTGCCAGCGGTAGCGCCCGGCGCGCTTGGCCGCCAGCGCCGGAACCGGGCCGAGGATCCAGAGTTGGTTATCTGCCAGCGGGCTCGCCTGCAGCAGGTTTTTCAGCTGTTGCAGGAAGAGGGGGGCATGCTGGTTGTTCTGATCTTCCGCACGGATCAGCACATGGCTGGTCCACGGCGGGAGTTGCAGCGTCTGGCGCTCGGCCAGCGCCTGCTCGGCAAAGGTGTCGTAGCCTTTATGCAGCAGCGTTTGCAGCAGCGGATGTTCCGGGTGGTGCGTTTGCAGCACCACTTCGCCCTGTTTGCCTGCGCGTCCGGCGCGGCCGGAAACCTGGGTATAGAGCTGAGCAAAGCGCTCTGCTGCGCGGAAGTCGGCGGAAAAGAGCGCGCCGTCAACATCGAGCAATGCTACCAGCGTGACATCCGGAAAGTGGTGTCCTTTGGCGAGCATCTGGGTGCCGATCAGAATGCGCGCGCCGCCGCGGTGTACTTCAGCAAGATGTTGCTCCAGCGCGCCCTTGCGGCTGGTGGTGTCGCGGTCGATGCGCGAAATCGGCACGCCGGGAAACAGCGGAGCCAGCGCCTGCTCCAGTTGTTCGGTACCAAGCCCAACCGGCAGCAGGTGCGTGGAGCCGCACGACGGACACTGGCGCGGCACCGGGCGCTGGCTGTCGCAGTGGTGGCAACGCAGATGCTGCTGCGCCTGGTGGAAGGTGTAGTAGTGATCGCAGCGCGCGCACTCGGCGATCCAGCCGCAATCATGGCAGAGCAGCGCCGGGGCGAAACCTCGTCGGTTAAGGAAAAGGATCGCCTGGTTGCCTGCTTGCAGATGCTGGCGCAAGCGGTTGATTAAGGCAGGGGCCAGCCCCGCCTGCAGCGGCTGGGCTTTCATATCCAGCACGTGCTGCATCGCCGGACGTGCGTTGCCTGCGCGGCGGGTCAGCCGCAGCATGTGGTATTTCCGCGCCCGCACGTTGTGCAGCGTCTCCAGCGCCGGCGTCGCCGAACCGAGGATTATCGGGATCTGCTCGCTGTGCGCACGGTAAACAGCCAGATCGCGCGCATGGTAGCGCCACCCCTCCTGCTGTTTATAGGAGCTGTCATGCTCCTCATCGATGACGATTACGCCAAGGTTTTTAAAAGGGGTGAAGAGCGAGGAGCGCGTACCGATGACAATCGCCGCTTCACCGCTTTTTGCTTTCTGCCAGGTGGTCAGGCGTTCGCTGTCGTTAAGGCCAGAGTGCAGCACTTCAACGGGAGCATTAAACCGCTCGCGAAAACGGGCGATGGTTTGCGGCGTCAGGCCAATTTCCGGCACCATCACCAGCGCCTGTTTGCCCTGTTCGAGCACATTTTCCAGCACGCTCAGATAGACTTCCGTTTTGCCAGAGCCGGTGACGCCCGCCAGCAGCCAGGCAGAGAAGCGATCTGCTGCGCTGTGGATCGCGCCGACGGCGGTGGCCTGTTCGGTATTGAGCCGCAGACGATCGCCGCTGACGGAAAAGGTGCTGCGCCAGTCCGTAAACGTCGGTGCTTCGCTGTTCATCTCCACCAGCCCTTTTGCGCGCAGCGCTTGCAGGGTCACGCTTTTCAGATCTAACGCCGCTAGCTGATGCTGCCACACTTTGCCTTTGCGCAGCGCCGATAACGCCTGCTGCTGTTTTGGCGACTTGATGCGGTTGATGTCGGTTGCCTGCCCCTGTTCGGTGGCGAACCAGTAGCCCTGAAACTCGGCGCTGGCCGGTTTGGTCTGGCGCAGCAGAACGGGCAGGGCATTGAATAACACATCGCCAATTGGATGATGATAATAGTCAGCCGCCCAGAGCAGCATCCGCCAGACGGGCGTTGAGAAGGCGGGCTCGCTGTCGAGCACCTCTTCGACGCTTTTCAGCTCTGCCAGCGGTAACTCGCTTTTGTCGCTGACCGCCACCACAATCCCGACGCGGGTCTGGTTACCGAACGGCACGCGCACGCGAAAACCGGCGCTGGCGGGGGTTCCCTCCGGCAGCAGGTAATCGAAAGTGCGGGGCAGCGGTACAGAGAGCGCAACGTGGGCGACGGGCATTTCATCATCCTGACTTGAAAAGTGGCGGGTTAGTATACACATTGTTAAGACGGTCGAGCGGATCAGTTTGCATACGCTGGTTAATTTCTGTATGATTCGCCGCCTTTGATGCTCATTGCGGCGTCAGAGATTCACTTACATATCAACTCGCGTGGTGTCTGGCGTTAGGGCTGGAAGAGCGACGCGGCCTTAAACTGAGGTTTCCCCATGAAAAAAGGTATTCACCCGAATTACGTAGCGATTACTGCAACCTGTTCTTGCGGTAACGTGATCGAAACCCACTCTACTCTGGGTCACGATCTGAACCTGGACGTGTGTGGTAAATGCCACCCGTTCTTCACCGGTAAGCAGCGTGATGTTGCAACTGGTGGCCGTGTTGACCGTTTCAACAAACGCTTCAGCATCCCGGGCAGCAAGTAAGTTGCCAAAGAAAAAAGCGCCGAAAGGCGCTTTTTTTGTCTCTGCGGTTTGCCTCAGGGGGAGTATTTTTGTGATGAGCTTCACAAAAATATTGCTCTGGTCAAAAAACAGGCATATTCTGTCGCCATACATCTCCTCACACTATTTGAGCGTAAAAGGATCATTTGTATGCTGACAGCAATGAAAAACGTATTTATGTCTTACCTGCTCTCACTGGCAGAAGTGCATCCGGAAGTGACGCGTTTCTGATAAGCAGGTGCGATAAGTTAAAAAGGGCGGAATATAATTTCCGCCCTTTTTATTGCAATCAGTATTCCCACGTATCCGGGTCGATGCCCATTTCACGCATAATCACTTTCGCCTCTTCCGGGATCTCATCGCTGCGCTCCTTGCGCAGGTCTTCATCATTCGGCAAAGGCTGGCCGGTGAACGCATGTAAAAACGCCTCGCACAGCAGTTCGCTGTTGGTGGCGTGGCGCAGGTTATTCACCTGACGACGGGTACGTTCATCGGTGAGGATTTTTAACACCTTAAGAGGAATGGACACCGTAATTTTTTTTACTTGCTCACTCTTCTTGCCGTGCTCAGCGTATGGGCTGATATATTCGCCGCTCCATTCAGCCATGAGATACCTTTAATCCTCTCAGTCATTGATCTATACCCGGTCGCGCCGGGCCGTAATTGCGCGTAGTTTACCGTAGAGTCATCGGGGTGACACCGTGTATCGCTCTGCAATATCGTACGAAAGCATATAATTTTAACGGCTATTATGCGATTGCTCAATCTATACGCAAAGAAGTTTAGATGTCCAGATGTATTGACGTCTATTATTCCAGTGTTTACTCTGTGACCTGACTTTTCATCCATTAAGCCAGGAAGCCTTCACCATGACGCGTAAACAGGCCACCATCGCAGTGCGTAGCGGATTGAACGATGACGAACAGTACGGTTGCGTTGTCCCCCCGATTCACCTCTCCAGTACCTATAACTTCACCGGTTTTAACGAACCTCGCGCCCACGACTACTCGCGTCGCGGCAATCCCACGCGTGATGTGGTGCAGCGCGCGCTGGCGGAGCTGGAGGGCGGTGCGGGCGCGGTGATGACCAATACCGGCATGTCGGCAATTCACCTGGTGACCACGGTGTTCCTTAAGCCTGGCGATCTGCTGGTGGCGCCGCACGACTGTTACGGCGGCAGCTATCGTCTGTTTGATAGCCTGGCGAAACGCGGCTGCTACCGCGTGAAGTTTGTCGATCAGGGCGATGAGCAGGCGCTGAGAGCGGCGCTGGCGGAAAAACCGAAGCTGGTGCTGGTAGAAACTCCAAGTAACCCATTGTTGCGCGTCGTAGATATTGCGAAAATCTGTGGGCTTGCGCGGGAAGCGGGGGCGGTAAGCGTGGTGGATAACACCTTCCTGAGCCCGGCATTGCAAAACCCGCTGGCGCTGGGGGCGGATCTGGTGCTGCACTCCTGCACCAAATACCTCAACGGGCACTCCGATGTGGTAGCCGGCGTGGTGATTGCGAAGGATGAGGCGACCGTCACCGAACTGGCATGGTGGGCGAATAATATTGGCGTCACCGGCAGTGCCTTCGACAGCTATTTGCTGCTGCGCGGGCTGCGCACCCTGTCGCCGCGCATGGAAGTGGCGCAGCGTAACGCACAGGCGATTGTCGACTTTTTGCAGACTCAGCCGCTGGTGAAAAAGCTGTACCATCCCTCTCTGCCTGATAACCAGGGGCATGAGATTGCGGCGCGTCAGCAAAAGGGCTTTGGCGCGATGTTGAGTTTTGAACTGGCTGGCGATGAGCAGACGCTGCGTCGTTTCCTGAGCGGACTGTCGCTGTTTACACTGGCGGAATCGTTAGGCGGGGTTGAGAGTTTAATCTCCCACGCCGCGACCATGACCCACGCGGGCATGGCGCCGGAAGCACGCGCCGCCGCCGGGATCGGTGAGACGCTGCTGCGCATCTCAACCGGTATTGAAGATAGTGAAGATTTGATTGCCGATCTGGAAAATGGCTTCCGGATCGCCGCTGAGGGGTAAACATGAGTGTGATTGCGCAGGCAGGGACGAAGGCTCGTCAGCTGCACAAATTTGGTGGCAGTAGTCTGGCGGATGTGAAGTGTTATCTGCGCGTAGCAGGGATCATGGCGGAGTACTCGCAGCCGGGCGACATGATGGTGGTTTCGGCCGCCGGCAGCACCACCAACCAGTTGATTAGCTGGCTTAAACTGAGCCAGACCGATCGCCTCTCTGCGCATCAGGTGCAGCAATCGCTGCGCCGCTATCAGCTCGAATTAATTAACGGCCTGTTACCTGCCGATGTAGCCGATGGCCTGACCAGCGCCTTTATTCACGATCTGGAGCACCTCGCCGCGCTGCTCGACAGCGGCATCAACGATGCTGTTTATGCCGAAGTGGTGGGGCATGGTGAAATCTGGTCCGCGCGCTTGATGGCAGCGGTGCTGAATCAGCAAGAGCTGGACGCCACCTGGCTCGATGCCCGCGATTTCCTCCGCGCCGAGCGCAGCGCGCAGCCGCAGGTCAATGAAGGGGCCTCGTACCCTTTACTCCAGCAGCAGCTGGCGCAGCATCCGGGTAAACGAATTGTGGTGACCGGCTTTATCAGCCGCAACGACGCGGGCGAAACCGTGCTGCTTGGCCGTAACGGTTCCGACTACTCGGCAACGCAGATCGGTGCGCTGGGCGATGTTTCGCGCGTGACCATCTGGAGCGACGTCGCCGGGGTCTACAGCGCCGACCCGCGCAAAGTGAAAGATGCCTGTCTGCTGCCGCTGTTGCGTCTGGATGAAGCGAGCGAGCTGGCGCGCCTTGCCGCACCGGTACTGCATGCCCGCACGTTACAGCCGGTTTCCGGCAGCAATATCGATCTGCAACTGCGTTGCAGCTACAACCCCGAACAGGGTTCAACGCGCATTGAGCGCGTGCTCGCTTCCGGCACCGGGGCGCGCATTGTTACCAGCCATGATGATGTCTGCCTGATTGAGTTCCTCGTGCCGTCAGGGCAGGACTTCAAGCTGGCGCACAGAGAGATCGACATTATTCTCAAGCGCGCGCAGGTGCGTCCGCTGGCGGTCGGTGTTCACGCTGACCGCAATCTGCTGCAACTCTGCTACACCTCCGAAGTGGTCGACAGCGTCTTTAAACTGCTTGATGAGGCGGGTCTGCCGGGCGAGCTGCGTTTACGCCAGGGGCTGGCGCTGGTGGCGATGGTCGGCGCGGGCGTATGCCGCAATCCGCTGCACAGCCACCGCTTCTGGCAGCAGTTAAAAGGGCAGCCGGTCGAGTTTATCTGGCAATCGGACGAAGGGATCAGCCTGGTGGCCGTGCTGCGCGTCGGCCCGACCGAAAGCCTGATCCAGGGCCTGCACCAGTCGCTGTTCCGCGCGGAAAAACGCATTGGTCTGGTGCTGTTTGGTAAAGGTAATATCGGCTCGCGCTGGCTTGAGCTCTTCTCCCGCGAGCAGAGTGCGCTCTCTGCGCGCACCGGGTTTGAGTTTGTGCTGGCAGGCGTGGTTGATAGCCGCCGCAGCCTGTTGAGCTACGACGGGCTGGATGCCAGCCGCGCGCTTGCTTTCTTCAATGACGAAGCGGTAGAGCAGTATGAGGAGTCGCTGTTCCTGTGGATGCGCGCCCATCCGTATGATGATTTAGTGGTGCTGGATGTCACCGCCAGCGAGCAGCTTGCGGAGCAGTATCTCGATTTCGCCAGCCACGGTTTCCATGTCATCAGCGCCAACAAGCTGGCGGGCGCGAGCAAAAGCGATCGCTTCCGCCAGATCCATGACGCCTTTGAAAAAACCGGCCGCCACTGGCTCTATAACGCCACCGTCGGCGCGGGTCTGCCGGTTAACCACACCGTGCGCGATCTGCGCGACAGCGGCGATTCGATTCTGGCGATAAGCGGTATCTTCTCCGGTACGCTCTCCTGGCTGTTCCTGCAGTTTGATGGCAGCGTGCCCTTCACCGAGCTGGTGGATCAGGCGTGGCAGCAGGGGCTGACCGAGCCGGACCCGCGCGTCGATCTCTCCGGTAAAGATGTGATGCGCAAGCTGGTGATCCTTGCCCGCGAAGCGGGGTATGACATCGAGCCGGATCAGGTGCGCGTCGAGTCGCTGGTGCCGCCGGGCTGCGAAGCAGAATCCGTCGATCACTTCTTTGAGAATGGCGAAGCGTTAAATGAGCAGATGCTCCAGCGCCTTGAAGCCGCCCGCGAGCTGGGTCTGGTGCTGCGTTACGTCGCCCGTTTCGATGCCAATGGCAAAGCGCGTGTTGGCGTTGAAGCGGTGCGCCCGGAGCATCCGCTTGCCGCGCTGCTGCCGTGCGATAACGTCTTTGCTATTGAGAGCCGCTGGTATCGCGATAACCCGATGGTGATCCGTGGGCCGGGTGCAGGCCGTGATGTCACCGCGGGCGCTATTCAGTCCGATATTAACCGCCTCGCACAGCTGCTGTAATCCTCGCTGCAACTCCTCTCCCGCGCCGGGAGGGGAGTTTTCCCGCCTCATGAATCTTTTTCATCTTCGCTGAAAACTCCTCACGCATAATCGAGATATTTCTGTTGACGCTTTGTACGATTTCCGTCATTTTTACATCTGGACGTCTAAACGTATAGAAGTTCGCTCACCCTGAATAATGACTTGTGATTGATGAGGTAAGGTATGAGCTTTTTTCACGCCAATCAGCGGGAAGCCCTGAATCAGAGCCTGGCGGAAGTTCACGGCCAGATTAACGTCTCCTTTGAGTTTTTCCCGCCGCGCACCAGTGAAATGGAACAGACCTTATGGAACTCCATCGATCGCTTAAGCAGCCTGAAGCCGAAATTCGTTTCGGTCACCTACGGCGCGAACTCCGGCGAACGCGACCGTACACACAGCATTATCAAAGGGATTAAAGATCGCACCGGGCTGGAAGCGGTGCCGCATCTGACCTGCATCGACGCCACCCGCGATGAACTGCGCACCATCGCGCAGGATTACTGGAACAACGGCATTCGCCATATCGTTGCCCTGCGCGGCGATTTACCGCCGGGCGGCGGTAAGCCTGAAATGTATGCCGCCGATCTGGTGAGCCTGTTAAAAGAGGTGGCGGATTTTGATATCTCCGTCGCTGCTTACCCGGAAGTGCACCCGGAAGCGAAAAGCGCGCAGGCCGACTTGCTCAACCTGAAACGTAAAGTCGATGCGGGCGCCAGCCGCGCCATCACGCAATTTTTCTTCGATGTTGAGAGCTACCTGCGCTTTCGCGATCGCTGCGCCTCAACCGGTATCGACGTCGAGATCATCCCCGGCATTCTGCCGGTCTCTAACTTTAAGCAGGCGAAAAAGTTCGCCGACATGACCAACGTGCGTATCCCGGCATGGATGTCGCAAATGTTCGCCGGGCTGGATGACGATGCGGAAACCCGCAAGCTGGTCGGCGCGAATATCGCGATGGATATGGTGAAGATCCTCAGCCGTGAAGGGGTTAAAGATTTTCACTTCTACACCCTGAACCGCGCCGAAATGAGCTATGCCATTTGCCACACCCTCGGCGTGCGCCCGGCCTGTAACGTTGCCGTTTAGTACGCGGAAAATTACAGGCTCAGGCTGCCAAACGCGCTTTGCCAATCCTGCTCGAACTTCTCGACGGCGGATTCAACGGCGGGCGTATTGAGCATCTGCTTCGCCACATCGACCGGCAGGGTAATCGCCCCGCACCCGGCGAGCAGACAGTCGAGCGCCTGGCGCGGGGTTTTGAAGCTTGCCGCCAGCACCTTACTCTCCGGCGCATGCAAACTCAGCAAGGTTTGTAGCTCCTGCACCATGCGCACACCATCGCCGCCCTGCGCATCGACGCGGTTAACATAGGGCGCGACATATTTGGCCCCGGCCAGCGCCGCCAGTAAACCCTGCGCCGCGCTATAGACCGCTGTACCTAGCGTCACGATCCCCTCTTTTTTCAACTGTTTAATCGCCGCCAGCCCTTCGCCCGTCACCGGGATTTTAACCACAATACCCGGCAGCGTGTGGTGAAGCCTTTTCGCCTCGCTCACCATGCCCTCGGCATCGCGGCTCATCACCTGGGCGAAGAGCGTCCCGTTCGCGCCTATTGCCTGTTGCAGGCGCGGCAAAACCTCCCAGAGTGAGGTTTTACCAGCGGCAATAATGCTCGGGTTGGTGGTGACACCAGCCAGCGGATAGATGCGCGCAAGGCGCTCCACTTCCGCGATATCGGCCGTATCCAGATAGAGTTCCATCCTGCTTCCTCATCAGTATGATCTGGCGAAAGCATACGGTCTGCGAGGCGGCGGCGGCTATATAACAATTCTGCCAAACACTGGACAAATGTACGCATCGGGATGAAGTGCGACAGCGCTCACAAAATGCAGTGCACTCCGATGAAAAGGGGATTCAGACGCGAAGTATGGAAGTGAAGTGGGTATAAAAGCGTACAAAAATCCAGTAGCGTAGTTACTTGTCCCGTAGCTGGCTATGGTAGTGCTGGCGATACTCCGAGGGCGAGCGTTCGGTGTTTTTACGGAACAGGCGGCAGAAGTAGTTGCTGTCGACAAACCCGCAGCTGTGCGCCACCTCTTTGATTTTCAGGTCGTAGCCTTTAAGCAGCGTTTTCGCATGCTCCAGCCGGGTGTGGGTCAGATATTCACTAAAGCCGACAGCGCCGGTTTTCTGGAACAGATGGGAGAGGTAGTTGGGCGAAATGTAGAACGCCTGCGCGACCGACTCGCGGGTGAGCGGCATGGCGTAATGTTCGTCGATATAGTCACGAATGGCTTCAAACAGCGCCTGGCTACGCGATGCGGTGTGGATCTGGCTACCGAGCAGATCGTGGCAGTGGCTCAGCAGGCTGGTGACAATCAACCGCGCCGTGTGCTGCTCATCTGGCTGCATCTGCATCTCGTGCAGCGTTTGCAGCAGGAAGGAGCCTATACGCGGGCCGCGCCGGGCTACGTGCTGCCGGGTCAGCGTCTGAAGCGCTTCGCCATCCCACTGCGTAAGGCTAAAGCAGAGCTGCTGTTTGCCAAACAGCACGCTTAAGCTCCTGGCCGGTGCCAGCCAGCGCGGGCAGTTCCAGCCGCCAGCGGGAACGTACAACACATCATATTGCATCATCAATGCTGTCTCGCCGGCGATCGCCGCATCGGTCAGCGCCCCCTCCAGCACGATTTCAAGGCGCGGGAAGTCGACCTGGCAGGCAAGCGCAGGCGCGGTTGCGTTCACCGCCGCAAAGCGGATCTGCCTGAGCGTTGCCGGGCCGTGGATCAGGCGGGAGAGGAGAGGCGCAATATCGTGGCTCATGATGTTCCTGCGACAAAAAAACAGGCTCACCATAGCGCCAGGCTAAAAAAAAAGCCATCCCGATGGGATGGCTTTACACGCTTATTGGTTGGCGGGTAGATCGCCGTACGGCAGCGCGTCGTAATCCCGTAACGCATTTTTCTTATACGGGTTACCGATCCAGCGCGTCGCTTCAACGAACTGCGGGCTGACCACCGAGCGCGTGGCGTCATAGCCGTCATAGCGCAGGCCTGCTAAATCCGACCAGGTGTGGATCAGCTGTGAGCTGCTGTATTTGCGGTTGAGGTCGGCGGAGAAATCCCGCGGATGCGCCGCTTGCCACTTATCCGAAGTCCAGAGGATAAACGGAATGGTGTACATATGGCGCGTGGGCTCCGCTTCGTTACGCCCCTGAATATTGTGCGGCGGCGTGTCATACACCTCTTCGCCATGATCGGAGAAGTAGAGCAGGAAGCCGTTCGGGTCGGTTGCTTTGTAATCATTAATCAGCGAGGAGACAACATGATCGTTAAAGCGGTTGGCATCGTCATAGCTGTTGTAGGTCTCCGATTGATCGGCATCCAGCCCCGGCGGTTGATGGTCGTGCTTATCGGTAAACTTGCCCCAGCCCTGTGGGTAGCGGAAGTCGTAGCGAATATGCGTGCCGAGCAGGTGCACAATGATGAACTTCTTCGGCGCAGGATCGGCGAGCACGGTTTTAAACGGCTTCAGCACGTTGGTGTCATATTCGCGGGCGCTCTGCGTACGCTGCTGGTTCATATAGAACTGCACATCCGTCTGTTTTGAAAAGACGGTCAGCATGGTGTTGCGCTCGGTCATCGTCTGCTGGTTAGTGATCCAGAAGGTTTTGTACCCGGCCTGCTTCATCATGTTCATCAGCGAGGGCTGCGTCAGATAGAGATCCGGATGCTGCTCATCGGCGAACGTCAGCGCCTGTTGCAGGATCTCAATGGTGTAGGGGCGCGAAGTCACTACGTTAGTAAAGAGGCTCATCCGCGGGTCGCTTTTATGCAGCGCATCCAGCTCCGGCGTGGTTTCGCGCGGGTAGCCATACAGGCTCATGCGGCCACGCTGCGTCGATTCGCCAATCACCAGCACCAGCGTGCGCGGCGCATCGCCCGACTCATCTTTCAGGTTTGCCAGCGGCGGCAGAGCGTGGTTGCTGTCGAGCAGTCTGTTCAGGCTGCTCAACTGGTTACGATACTGCACATAGCCCATCACCAGCTGCCACGGCGCGGCAGGCTCCAGCTTGGAGGCTAATCCTGAGGCAGCCTTAGCGAGATCCTGCTTATATTTCAGCATGTTTATCGCAATCGGATTGAGGATCAGCCCATACAGCAGGGCGAACGAGACGACCCAGCGCCATGGGTTAGGAATGTAAACCGGACGCAGGCGAGTCCAGAGGAAGATCGCGCCCGCAGTGTAGGCCAGCGCAATCAGCACCAGCTTCAGGCTGAAGTATTGCCCTAAAAACTCGCTCGCTTCATGGGTGTTGGTTTCGAACATCACAAACAACACGCTCTGCGAGAACTCCTGCCCGTAGATGACGTAGTAGGAGAGCATCGACAGCGAGGTAGCCCACAGCACCACGCCAATAGCCGCCGCGATGGCGCGCGTATAGCGTGGGAAGAGGAAGACCGGGATTAACCATAGCGAGCTGAAGAGAATGGAGTCGCGAAAACCGTTGGTGCCGCTGTATCCGCTAACCAGGATAGCGACCTGCAGAACCGTGGAGAAGTACCAAAAATAGAGCAGAGCCCATCCAAGGGCTTTCATACTAAACGATTGTTTAGCATGAGATTGTGTGGAGCGCATACGAAGTGCCTGTGCGAATAAATAGCGCTAAAACATAGCGGCTAAAGCTTAAGCAAACCTGAATGTCACTATTCAGGCGGGTTTATTGTGGTGAAGACTCACCAGGATGTGAGAATTTCGCGAGGAATATAAGGAATGTGAAGGATAGATGACAACCAAAATTTGCAGCATTTTTACCCAAAAGATAAAAATGCTGCAATCAGTTAACAAAACTAACGCGAGAAGATTAGCCGGTGTTGCGCATCCCGGCGGCGACGCCAGCGATGGTCACCATCAGCGCCTGCTCGACGCGGCTATCAGGCTCTTTTTGCTGCTCTTCTGCCAGACGTGAGCGTTGCAGCAGCTCGGCTTGCAGCACGTTGAGCGGGTCGGTGTAGATGTTACGTAGCTGGATAGATTCAGCAATCCACGGCAGATCGGCCATCAGATGGGAGTCGTTGGCGATATCCAGCACCACTTTGATATCAGCCGCCAGCAGCTTACGCAGCTCTTTGCCCAGCGGCCACAGCTCCGGTTTCACCAGGCGCTGATCGTAATACTCTGCCAGCCATAGATCCGCTTTCGAGAAGACCATCTCCAGCATGCCAAGACGCGTGGAGAAGAAGGGCCAGTCGCGGCACATCGCTTCCAGTTCGCTCTGTTTGCCATCTTCCACCACTTTTTGCAGTGCCGCACCCGCGCCGAGCCAGGCCGGCAGCATCAGGCGGTTCTGCGTCCAGGCGAAGATCCACGGAATAGCGCGCAGCGACTCGACGCCGCCGGTTGGGCGACGTTTTGCCGGGCGTGAACCCAGCGGCAGCTTGCCCAGCTCCTGCTCCGGCGTTGCCGAGCGGAAGTAGGGCACAAAGTCTTTGTTTTCGCGCACATAACCGCGGTACATCTCGCAGGAGATGGCCGACAGCTCATCCATGATGTGACGCCATTCGGTTTTTGGCTCCGGCGGCGGCAGCAGGTTGGCTTCCATAATTGCGCTGGTATAGAGGGAGAGGCTGCTGATGGTCACTTCCGGCAGGCCATATTTAAAGCGGATCATCTCGCCCTGCTCGGTGACGCGCAGGCCGCCTTTCAGGCTGCCAGGGGGTTGCGAGAGCAGCGCCGCGTGCGCCGGTGCGCCGCCGCGGCCGATAGATCCACCGCGACCGTGGAACAGCGTCAGCTCAATGCCCGCTTTCTCACAAGTTTTGATCAATGCGTCCTGAGCCTGGTACTGCGCCCAGCTGGCGGCCATCACGCCCGCATCTTTCGCGGAGTCAGAGTAGCCAATCATCACCATCTGTTTGCCCTGAATAAAGCCGCGATACCAGTCGATATTGAGCAGCTGGCTCATCACATCATTGGCATTGTTCAGGTCGTCGAGGGTTTCAAACAGCGGCGCAACCGGCAGCGCAAAGCCAATACCGGCCTCTTTCAACAGTAGATGGACGGCCAGCACATCGGACGGCGTTTTCGCCATCGAGATCACATAGGCGGCAATCGATCCGCGCGGCGCTTCGGCGATCACCCGGCAGGTATCGAGCACTTCGCGGGTTTCGTCGCTTGGCTCCCACTGGCGCGGCAGTAATGGACGTTTGGAGTTAAGCTCGCGGATCAGGAAGGCCTGTTTGTCGGCTTCTGACCAGCTTTCGTAATCGCCGATGCCGAGATAGCGGGTCAGCTCGCCCAGCGCTTCGGTGTGGCGGGTGCTCTCCTGGCGAATATCGATACGCACTAAAGGCACGCCGAAACTCTTCACGCGGCGCAGGGTATCAAGCAGTTCGCCGTTGGCGATAATACCCATGCCGCAGGCCTGCAGAGATTTATAACAGGCGTAGAGTGGCTCCCACAGCTGTTCGTTTTGCGTCAGCAGCCCGGCAGGCTTCGGCAGCTTCTGCCCTTTCAGGCGCGCTTCCAGCCAGCTCTGCGTCGCGATCAGATCGCCGCGCAGCTTTTTCATCAGGTAACGATACGGCTCGCGGGCGCCTTCGGCACCGGCCAGCTCGCGCAGCTCGTCGGTACACTCAACCATCGACAGCTCGGAAATTAGCAGCTGGATATCTTTCAGGAAGAGATCGGTCGCTTTCCAGCGGCTAAGCAGCAGAACGTGGCGGGTGATATCGGCGGTGACGTTAGGGTTGCCGTCGCGGTCGCCGCCCATCCAGGAGGTAAAGCGCACCGGGACAAAATCGACCGGCAGCTTGTAATTGAGATTCTCTTCCAGCTGTTCGTTCAGCTCACGCAGGTAGTTTGGTACCCCTTCCCACAGGCTGTTTTCCACTACCGCAAAGCCCCACTTCGCTTCATCAACCGGGCTTGGGCGATTGCGGCGGATCTCATCGGTGTGCCAGGACTGAGCGATCAGCTGGCGCAGACGGCGCATCAGCTGGTGGCGCTCATAATCGGCGATATCGCTGTTATCGAGCTGTTTTAAACAGGCGTTCACTTCCACCATCTTGTGGATCAGGGTCCGACGCGTAATCTCCGTCGGGTGCGCGGTCAGTACCAGCTCCAGCGACAGCGATTCAATCGCATTAATAATGGTGGATTCGTTGAGATGAGGTTGGTCTTTCAGCTTTCTGATGGTGCGGGCAATCACTTCCGGGTTGCTGGCCGCTTCGCCTTTCGCTGAAATGCTGTGGTACTGCTCGGCGGTATTCGCCAGATTCAGAAACTGGCTGAATGCGCGGGCCACCGGCAGCAGCTCATCATTAGAGAGATTCTGCAGGGTGGTGAGCAGTGCCTGGCGGTCGGTTTCGTTGCCGGCGCGAGAAGATTTGGACAGCTTACGGATTGTTTCGACGCGGTCGAGAATGTTCTCGCCCAGTGCATCCTTGATGGTATCTCCCAGCAGTTTGCCGAGCATACTGACATTACTACGCAACGCGGAATATTGTTCGTTCATGTTACCCCAGACACCCCATCTCATTTTGTTTTGTTATACCCGCCGTTGAGCAGATATAAGACACCGTCTTTTATAAAGCCACGTAAAACTCACTACGTCAATTGCGGCGAAATCGGTTCAGCAAACGAATAAATCACGGGAATTTATGAAAGTTAACACCCTTCGCTGCAGATAAGTTTCGCTTATGAAATGCACTATTTTGGCGCATAAAAATCCCCTCAGCAGAGGGGAACATTCATCTGTTTTGTCGCGCTTAATGCCAACAGAAATGGTGCACAACCTGGGTAATAAGCTCGCGCGTTGGCTTAATAAAGCGCGTTTCCAGGTATTCATCCGGTTGGTGCGCCTGATTAATGGAGCCAGGGCCGAGGACCAGCGTCGGGCAGAGCGTCTGGATAAACGGCGCTTCGGTGCAGTAGTTCACCACCTCCGTTTCGACGCCGAGCAGTTTTTCCACCACTTCAACCAGTTGATGATCCGGCGGGCATTCATAACCGGGGATTGGCGGATGGAGTTCAAAGACATTCAGGCGGCCCGGCCAGCGCGAACTGACCGGCTCCAGCGCTTCATTAAGCAGACCGTTCAGATCGTCAAGCGTCATCCCCGGCAGCGGGCGAATATCCATATGTAATTCACAGCAGGCGCAGATACGGTTTGCCGCATCACCACCATGAATATGACCGAGGTTAAGCGTCGGATAGGGAACGGTGAACGCTTCGTAGTGATAACGCTCTTTCAGGTTGTCGCGCAGGGTCAGGATATGGCCGATGGCATCGTGCATCAGTTCAATGGCGTTAACGCCGCGCGCCGGATCGCTCGAGTGGCCGGACTGACCAAGAATGCGAATGGCGTTGGAGATATGGCCTTTATGGGCGCGAACCGGCTGCAGTGAGGTCGGCTCGCCAATAATCGCGCAATCCGGGCGCAGCTGCGTATTCTCAGAGAAGTAGCGCGCGCCCGCCATGCTGGTCTCTTCATCGGCGGTGGCGAGGATGTAGAGCGGCTTGCTCAGTTTTGTCACATCGACGTCACGCAGGGCATCAAGAATAAAGGCGAAGAAGCCCTTCATATCCGCGGTGCCAAGGCCGTAGAGCTTGTTGTCGTGCTCGGTCAGGGTGAAGGGATCGCGCGTCCAGCGCCCGTCGTCAAACGGCACGGTGTCCGTATGACCGGTTAATAACAGCCCGCCCGCGCCGCTACCGACGCTGGCAAGCATATTGAATTTGTTACGTGTGCCGGGTACCGGCTGCACTTCAACAGTAAACCCAAGATCGCCAAACCATCCTGCCAGCAGATTGATTAAAGACGCATTACTCTGATCGAGCGCTTCTTCCGTTGCGCTGATCGACGGAGTGGCAATCAGGGCGCGGTAGATCTCGATAAATGGCGGCAAATTCATTTTCATTGTTGACATACCTGAGTTCGTGATAGTATCAATATTCATGCAGTAAATGTGCATAAAAATACAATAATGTTGAGCGTATGGGAACCCGTAAGGCGACTTTGCTCAGCGACGCGGGAGGGAGAACGCACCCTTCCAGATCCGAACATGACGTAAGAAGGTAGACCGCACCGATGTTGAACACATTAATTGTGGGTGCCAGCGGTTACGCCGGCGCAGAACTTGTGTCCTATGTAAATCGCCATCCTCATATGAACATAACCGCTTTGACGGTTTCTGCGCAAAGTAATGATGCAGGAAAATGTCTCTCCGATTTACATCCGCAGCTGAAGGGCATTGTCGATTTGCCGCTGCAGCCGATGGCCGATATCAAGGATTTTCTGACCGGTGTGGATGTGGTGTTCCTCGCAACCGCCCACGAAGTGAGCCACGATTTAGCACCAGATTGCCTGGCGGCTGGCTGCGTGGTGTTCGATCTCTCCGGCGCGTTCCGCGTGAACGATCCCGCGTTTTATGAAACCTTCTATGGCTTTACCCATCAGCATGCCGACCTGCTCGAAAAAGCGGTCTACGGCCTGGCGGAGTGGAACCATGACAAAATCAAAGAGGCGCAGCTGGTTGCCGTGCCGGGTTGCTACCCGACGGCGGCGCAGCTCTCGTTAAAACCGCTGATCGATGCGGGCCTGCTGGATCTTAATCAGTGGCCGGTGATCAACGCCACCAGCGGCGTTAGCGGAGCAGGGCGCAAAGCCGCGCTCTCCAACAGCTTCTGCGAAGTGAGCCTGCAACCGTACGGCATCTTCAACCATCGCCACCACCCGGAAATCGCCACGCACCTCGGTACGGACGTGATCTTCACGCCGCATCTGGCAAGCTTCCCGCGTGGGATCCTGGAAACCATCACCTGCCGCTTAAAACCGGGCGTGACCCATGCGCAAATCGCCGCCGTGTTTAAACAGGCTTACGACGGTAAACCGCTGGTGCGTCTGTATGAAAAAGGTGTCCCGGCGCTGAAAAACGTGGTCGGCCTGCCATTCTGCGATATCGGCTTTGCCGTGCAGGGCGAGCACCTGATTGTGGTGGCGACGGAAGATAACCTGCTGAAAGGCGCGGCGGCGCAGGCGATGCAGTGTGCCAATATTCGTTTCGGCTATGCTGAAACCCAGTCTCTTATCTAATCGAACAGGCGTGATGATGAATCCATTAATTATTAAGCTCGGTGGCGTACTGCTGGATAGCGAAGAAGCGCTGGAGCGTTTGTTTACCGCCCTGGTGCAGTACCGCGAAGCCCATCAGCGCCCGCTGGTGATCGTTCACGGCGGCGGCTGCGTAGTGGATGAGTTAATGAAGCAGCTCAATCTGCCGGTGAAGAAGAAGAATGGCCTGCGCGTGACGCCTGCCGATCAGATTGACATCATTACCGGCGCGCTGGCGGGCACCGCCAACAAAACGCTGCTGGCGTGGGCGAAGAAACACCATATCGCCTCGGTTGGTCTGTTCCTCGGCGATGGCGACAGCGTCAGCGTTACCCAGCTGGATGAAGAGCTTGGCCATGTCGGTTTAGCGCAGCCGGGCTCGCCGAAGCTGATTAACACCCTGCTGGAGGGCGGTTTCCTACCGGTCGTCAGCTCCATCGGCGTGACCGATGAAGGCAAGCTGATGAACGTTAACGCCGATCAGGCAGCAACAGCGCTGGCGGCGACCCTTGGCGCGGATCTGATTCTGCTCTCCGACGTGAGCGGCATTCTTGATGGCAAAGGCCAGCGCATCGCCGAGATGACCGCGGCTAAAGCAGAGCAGCTGATTGCGCAGGGCATTATTACCGATGGCATGATCGTGAAAGTGAATGCGGCGCTCGATGCAGCGCGCACGCTGGGTCGTCCGGTGGATATCGCCTCCTGGCGTCACGCCGAGCAACTGCCGGCACTGTTTAACGGCACGCCGATCGGCACGCGTATTCTGGCTTAATCAAAGACACACTTATGTAGGCCGGGTAAGCGCAGGCGCCATCCGGCAAAACGTAGAAAAAGAAGGAAGCATATTATGGCACTTTGGGGCGGGCGTTTTACTCAGGCAGCGGATCAACGGTTCAAACAGTTCAACGACTCTTTGCGCTTTGACTACCGCCTGGCGGAGCAGGATATCGTTGGCTCTGTGGCCTGGTCCAAAGCGTTAGTCACCGTTGGCGTGATGACGGAAGCCGAGCAGCAGCAGCTGGAAGAGGCGCTGAACACCCTGCTGGAAGAGGTGCGCGCCAACCCGGAGCAGATCCTGCAAAGCGATGCGGAAGATATTCACAGCTGGGTGGAAGGGAAGCTGATCGACAAAGTGGGCCAGCTGGGCAAGAAATTGCACACCGGGCGCAGCCGTAATGATCAGGTCGCGACGGATTTAAAACTGTGGTGCAAAGAGACTATCAGTGAACTGCTGCTGGCCAACCGCCAGTTGCAGAGTGCGCTGGTAGTGACCGCAGAGAACAATCAGGACGCCGTCATGCCGGGCTATACGCACCTGCAACGCGCCCAGCCGGTCACTTTTGCGCACTGGTCTTTGGCCTACGTTGAGATGCTGGCCCGCGATGAGAGCCGTTTGCAGGATGCGCTGAAGCGCCTGGATGTCAGCCCGCTGGGCTGCGGCGCGCTGGCGGGCACTGCCTATGAGATCGATCGCGAACAGCTGGCGGGCTGGTTAGGTTTTGCGTCGGCTACCCGTAACAGCCTCGACAGCGTCTCCGATCGCGATCACGTGCTTGAACTGCTCTCCGATGCCTCGATTGGCATGGTGCACCTGTCGCGTTTTGCTGAAGATCTGATCTTCTTCAACTCCGGCGAAGCGGGTTTCGTTGAGCTTTCCGATCGCGTTACTTCCGGCTCATCGCTGATGCCGCAGAAGAAAAACCCGGATGCGCTGGAGCTGATCCGCGGCAAGTGCGGCCGTGTTCAGGGCGCGCTGACCGGCATGATGATGACGCTGAAAGGGCTGCCGTTGGCCTACAACAAAGATATGCAGGAAGATAAAGAGGGGCTGTTCGACGCGCTCGATACCTGGCTTGACTGCCTGCATATGGCGACGCTGGTGCTGGACGGTATTCAGGTGAAGCGCCCACGCTGCCAGGAAGCGGCGCAGCAGGGTTACGCGAATGCGACCGAGCTGGCAGATTATCTGGTCGCCAAAGGCGTGCCGTTCCGCGAAGCGCACCATATTGTGGGTGAGGCTGTGGTAGAGGCGATTCGTCAGGGTAAACCGCTGGAGGAGCTGGCGCTTGCCGACCTGCAACAGTTTAGTGCGGTGATTGGCGACGATGTCTACCCGATCCTTGCCCTGCAATCGTGCCTGGATAAACGCGCGGCGAAAGGGGGCGTTTCCCCGACGCAGGTAGCGCGGGCGATTGCTGAAGCGAAAGCGCGCCTGGTGTGAGATAAGCGTGGAAACAGAGTGAGCCTGGCGTAACGCCGGGCTTTTTTATGCAAAAAAAAAGCGGACACGGGGTCCGCAAAACGTTCACGTTGGCTTTAGTTGTACAGAGAGAAACGGTAGTGAAAAGGGTGACTGGTTAGGGTAGAACACAGTACCGCTACGTTTCCTGGAGCCAATTATTGTACAGAAGGCTTGATAGGGATAATCGTTCGTTGCTATGCTATCTATCGCCATGAACTATCGTGGCGACGGAGGATGAAGATGAATATTCGTGATCTTGAATACCTGGTGGCGTTAGCGGAACACCGCCATTTTCGCCGTGCAGCCGACTCGTGCCACGTCAGCCAACCTACGCTGAGCGGGCAGATCCGCAAACTGGAAGATGAACTGGGCGTAATGCTGCTTGAGCGCACCAGCCGCAAAGTTCTCTTTACCCAGGCTGGATTGCTGCTGGTGGACCAGGCGCGCACGGTACTGCGCGAGGTCAAGGTGCTGAAAGAGATGGCAAGCCAGCAAGGTGAAGCCATGTCCGGCCCGCTGCATATCGGGCTGATCCCGACCGTAGGCCCCTATCTGCTGCCGCATATTATTCCGCTGCTGCATCAAACCTTCCCGAAACTTGAGATGTATCTGCACGAAGCGCAGACGCAGCAGCTGCTGGCGCAGCTTGATAGCGGCAAGCTCGACTGCGCGATCCTCGCACTGGTCAAAGAGAGTGAAGCTTTTATTGAAGTGCCGCTGTTTGACGAGCCGATGATGCTGGCGATTTACGAAGATCACGCCTGGGCGAACCGCGACTGCGTGCCGATGGCCGATCTGGCGGGTGAAAAGCTGCTGATGCTGGAAGATGGGCACTGCCTGCGCGATCAGGCGATGGGCTTCTGCTTTGAAGCGGGCGCGGATGAGGATACCCATTTCCGCGCAACCAGCCTGGAAACGCTGCGTAATATGGTCGCGGCCGGGAGCGGCATCACGCTGCTGCCTGCGCTTGCCGTACCGCGCGAGCGTAAACGTGACGGCGTGGTCTACTTACCGTGCATTAAGCCGGAGCCGAAGCGTACGGTTGGGCTGGTTTATCGACCAGGCTCGCCGCTGCGCAGCCGCTATGAGCAGCTGGCAGAGGCCATCCGCGGCGCGATGGATGGCCATTTCGACAAAGGCTTAAAACAGGCGGTTTAGGCCGTTCAGTGCCGCTACCCGATAGGCTTCCGCCATGGTTGGGTAGTTGAAGGTGGTGTTAACGAAGTACTCAATGGTGTTACCGCCACCTTTCTGCTCCATAATCGCCTGGCCGATATGAATAATCTCGGCCGCGCGCTCGCCAAAGCAGTGGATCCCCAAAATCTCTTTCGTTTCGCGGTGAAACAGAATCTTCAGTGTACCAATGTTCATGCCAACGATTTGCGCCCGTGCGAGGTGTTTAAACTGCGCACGGCCCACTTCATAAGGCACTTTCATGGCGGTGAGCTGCTGTTCGGTTTTCCCGACGGAGCTGATCTCCGGAATGGTGTAGATCCCGGTCGGGATATCCTCAATCAGATGCGCGGTGGCTTCACCTTTGATCATCGCCTGCGCGGCGATACGCCCCTGATCGTAAGCCGCTGATGCCAGGCTTGGATAACCAATCACATCGCCCACGGCATAGATATGCGGCAGCGCGGTTTGGTACATGCTGTTGACCTTCAACTGACCACGGCTATCCGCTTCCAGCCCAATATTGGCAAGCTGCAGGCTGTCGGTATTCCCGGTGCGGCCGTTCGCGTAGAGCAGGCAGTCCGCTTTCAGCTTCTTACCCGATTTCAGATGCATGATGACGCCATCATCTAGTGGCTCAATGCGCTCATACTCTTCGTTGTGGCGAATCACCACGCCGCTGTTCCAGAAGTGGTAGGAGAGGGAGTCGGACATCTCCTGATCGAGAAACGCCAGCAGACGATCGCGGGTGTTGATCAGGTCGACCTTCACATTCATACCGCGGAAGATGGACGCATATTCACAGCCGATAACCCCTGCGCCATAGATAATCACGTGGCGAGGTTCATGGTGCATATCGAGAATCGAGTCGCTGTCGTAGACGCGCGGGTGCGCGAAGTCGACATCATCCGGGTGATAAGGGCGCGAACCGCAGGCGATGACAAATTTCTCTGCCGTCAGCGTTTCGACGGTGCCATCGTGGCACTCTAGCGCCAGCGTGTGGTCATCAATAAAGTGCGCGTTGCCTTCCAGAATGTCGCAGTGGTTACGCTCGTAAAAACCCTGACGCATACGCGTTTGCTGGTTAATCACGCTTTCGGCATGGTTCAGGATATCGGAGAAAGAGGAGCGAAGAAGGCGGGTATGGTCGCTGTAGAGCGGGTTTTGGTTAAATTCGATAATGCGGCTGACTGCGTGACGGAGCGCTTTCGATGGGATGGTGCCCCAGTGCGTACAGCCGCCGCCGACATTATGGTAGCGCTCAATAACCGCTACCCGGGCTCCCTGTTTAACGAGGCCCATGGCTGCGCCTTCGCCGCCGGGACCGGAGCCTATCACTATTGCATCGTAATCGTAGGAATGTGGCATGGTAAGGCTTACCTGTTCTTATACATAAAAGCAACATAATACTAACATTAACCACGGGATAACCCAATTATCACTGTGCTTTTTTCCGCTGAAAAAGAAGAATCTGCGCGTAAACAATCCGTCACAATCCAGTACAATCGGTTTGGATTTATTCTCTGGTATAGTGCCAGCGGGCCCCTGGAAGGATTCAAACATCGTGATGGGTGTAAGAGCGCAACAAAAAGAGAGAACGCGGCGGTCACTGGTTGAAGCCGCATTCAGCCAACTGAGCGCTGAGCGAAGTTTTACCAGCCTGAGCCTGCGGGAAGTGGCTCGTGAAGCGGGCATCGCGCCAACGTCATTTTACCGGCACTTCCGCGACGTGGATGAGCTTGGCCTGACGATGGTCGATGAGAGCGGCCTGATGCTGCGCCAACTGATGCGCCAGGCGCGTCAGCGAATTGCCAAAGGCGGCAGCGTGATCCGCACGTCGGTCTCCACTTTTATGGAATTTATTGGCAATAACCCGAACGCCTTCCGGCTACTTTTACGTGAACGCTCCGGAACGTCAGCCGCGTTTCGTGCAGCGGTTGCGCGCGAGATCCAGCACTTTATTGCGGAACTTGCCGATTACCTCGAACTCGAAAACCACATGCCGCGCGCCTTTACGGAAGCGCAGGCTGAAGCGATGGTCACCATCGTCTTTAACGCCGGTGCGGAAGCGCTGGACGTCAGCGCAGAGCAGCGCAAGCAGCTGGAAGAGCGGCTGGTTTTACAGCTGCGTATGATTTCAAAAGGCGCATATTACTGGTATCGCCGCGAACAGGAAAAAATGGCGCAACAACCGACGAGTGAAGGATGAATGATGAAACAGTCAGGTCAAGAGAAAGGTACGCTGCTGCTGGCGCTGATCGCCGGTTTGTCGATTAACGGCACGTTTACCGCCGTGTTTAGCTCCCTCGTACCCTTTTCGCTCTTTCCGATTATCTCGCTGGTGCTGACAATCTACTGTCTGCATCAGCGTTACCAGAATCGCACCATGCCGGTGGGTTTACCGGGTCTTTCAGCGGCCTGCTTTATTCTCGGTGTGCTGCTCTATAGCGCCGTGGTGCGGGCGGAGTATCCGGATATGGGCTCCAACTTCCTGCCCGCGCTGCTGGCGGTAATTCTGGTCTTCTGGATTGGCTTTCGCCTGCGCAACCGCAGCCGTCAGTACGAAGCCTCCGATTCAGAGTAAGCGGTAAGCCGGAGGGCGTTTATCACCTCCGGCATCGCGATTACTTGCGCGTCAGCAGGACGCCGCACTCCATATGGTGCGTGTAGGGGAACTGGTCAAACAGCGCCAGGCGTGAAACCGTATGCGTCTGGCTTAATGTTTCCAGGTTTTTGCACAACGTTTCCGGATTGCAGGAGATATAAAGGATGCGCGGGTAAGCCTGCACCATCTTCTCAGTTTCCGCATCCAGCCCGCTGCGCGGTGGATCGACGAAAATCGTTTCGCACTGGTAGCTCTGCAAATCAATGCCCTGTAAGCGGTTAAAAGCGCGTACGCCGTTCATCGCCTGGGTAAACTCCTCCGCCGACATGCGGATAATCTGCACATTATCAATCTGGTTCGCCGCGATGTTGTACTGCGCCGCCGCAACCGAAGGTTTGGCAATTTCTGTTGCCAGCACGCGCTCGAAATTACGCGCCAGCGCCAGCGAGAAGTTGCCGTTGCCGCAGTAAAGCTCCAGCAGATCGCCTTTCGACCCACGCGTGACATCCAGCGCCCACTCCAGCATCTGAATATTCATCGCCGCATTCGGCTGGGTGAAGCTGTTCTCCACCTGGCGGTAGATCATCTCCTGGCCGCCAACCGGCAGACGCTCATCAACGAAATCCTGGTCCAGCTCGATTTTGGTTTTGGTGGCGCGGCCAATAATCTGCACATTCAGGTTCTGCGCGCGTAACGCATCGCGCAGGCGCGTGGCCTCTTCCTGCCACTCGGCATCCAGCTTCTTGTGATAGAGCAGCGTGACGATCGCCTGGTTACTCAGGGTGCTCAGGTAATCAATCTGGAAGAGTTTATGGCGCAGGGTTTTGTTGTCGCGCACCGCCTCGATCATCACCGACATTAATTGGTTAATCAGCTCGCTTGCCGCCGGGAAGCTGTCGACGCGAATACGCGATTTGGTCTGCTGATCGAAAATGATGTGGTAGAGATCGTCCCCATCGTGCCAGATACGAAACTCGGCGCGCATGCGGTAATGGCTGACGGGTGAGCGGAACACCTCCGGAAGCGGCGCGGAAAAGGGCGTCATCAACGATTGCAGACGTACGACTTTTTCGGCCAGCTGGGCTTCGTACTGTTCTGTCGGCAGGTGTTCTGGGGTCATGATGCTTCCTGAGAGATTATGAATAACGCGGGGATTGTAGGGATTGCTCACGGGATGTCCAGCCCGCGGCGCAACGAAATAGTCCCGTAGCAGTCTGGACATCTATATGTAACGGAATGTAGCATCCTTTTTCCGGTCCTGTGAGTTAAAAGGGAACCCAGTGCGAATCTGGGGCTGACGCGCAGCGGTAAGGATAAAGGTGAGAGGCCAGACACTGCCTGCGGGTGGGAAGTCGCCTTTCGTGGTACCTCCGAGCCCGAAGACCTGCCGGCATACGTCGCATCTGGTTGTCATCATCGCGAGCTATTGATGGAACCTGCGGCATCCTTCTTATTATGTGGATGCTTACATAATGATAAAAAAAGCTTCGCTGCTGACGGCGCTCTCCGTCACGGCGTTTTCCGGCTGGGCGCAGGATAGCGGTCAGGATCAGGTAGTGGTGACAGCAAACCGTTTTCAACAACCGCTTAAAACCGTGTTGGCGCCGACGGAAATTGTTACGCGTGATGAGATCGATCGCTGGCAGTCGCGCTCGCTGATAGAGGTTCTGCGCCGCCTTCCGGGCATCGATGTTTCGCAAAGCGGCGGTCTCGGGCAGCTCTCATCTGTCTATGTACGGGGGACTGAATCCAGACACCTGTTACTGATGATAGATGGTGTGCCGGTGGCGCGCGGAGGAATTTCTAACGCTCCTGAGCTGGATCAGATCCCGCTCTCGCTGGTGCAGCGTGTGGAGTACATCCGCGGGCCGCGCTCGACGGTGTATGGCTCCGGCGCGATTGGCGGCGTAGTAAACATCATTACCCTCACGGGCGATCAGAAATCTCAAATTAACGCGGGCATCGGTTCGAAGGGGTATCAAACCTACGACGGTACAGTACGCCAGCGTTTTGGTGACACGGTGGTGACCGGTGCGGCCTCCTATACCGGCACGCGCGGGTTTAACGTTCAGCCCGGTTCAAGCTGGGATCATGACGAGGATCGCGACGGCTACCGGAACAAAACCTTCTGGGGCAGCGTTCAGCATACGTTTAACGACAATGTTGACGGCTTCTTCCGCGGGTATGACTTCAGCAATAACGTGGACTATGACCTCGGCAGCCCGCCATTTTTGCCGGAGTACAGCGCCGATGAGCGTCAGCTCTATGCCCAGGGCTGGGATACCGGGCTCAACTTCAAGCAGGGCATTTACTCTTCCCAACTGCTGGCGAGCTATCAAAAAAGCAAAGACTACAACTACAGCAGCATCTATGGTCGATACCATACGGGCACGACGCTGGATGAGCTGGAGCAGCGTTACATCCAGTGGGCAAATAACGTTGATATCGGTAAAGGCTCGGTTGGTGCAGGCGTGGACTGGAAGCAGGAGCGCCTGGTGTCGTCCAACGAGACCAGCCGCGATGCCTACGATCGCGATAACACCGGGCTCTATCTGACGGGAATGAAGCAGTTAGGCGATGTAACGCTTGAGGCGTCCGGTCGTGAAGATAAAGATGATTCGTTTGGCTGGCACGGCACCTGGCAGACGGCGGCAGGCTGGGAGTTTGTACCGGACTATCGCCTGACGCTCTCTTACGGCACCGGTTTCCTTGCGCCGTCGCTGGGTCAGCAGTTCGGCGCGAAGCGGTTTGGCATTGCATCGAATCCCAATCTGAAGCCGGAAGAGTCGAAACAGTGGGAAGCGGGCATTGAAGGGCTTACTGGTCCGCTGGACTGGCGTCTCTCGGCGTACCGCTATGAGATAGAGAATCTCATTGATTACAGCAACCAGGCTTATATCAATGTTAAGTCAGCCACTATTAAGGGTGTTGAGTGGACCGGCGATATCGATACGGGCATTTTCACCCACCGCGTCACGCTGCAATATATTGACCCGCGTGATGATGGAACCCACGACGTGTTGCAGCGCAGGGCGCAGCGCCAGGCGAAGTACCAGCTTGACTGGTCTGTATATGATGTCGATTTGGATCTTGCCTGGGAGTATTTCAGTAAGCGTCACGATTATACAACGGGCGAGAAACGTATTCTGCCAAGTTATAGCACCGTCGATTTTTCTGCCTCATATCCTGTAACCTCTCACCTGACAGTTCGTGGTAAAATCGCCAACCTGTTCGATAAAGAGTACGAGACAGCATATGGTTACCAAACTGCAGGACGGGAATACACCTTGTCTGGCAGCTACACCTTCTGACGCGCGGCCCACCGTGCTGGTGTTTGACTCCGGTGTCGGTGGGCTTTCCGTGTATGACGAGATCCGGCAGCTCCTGCCGGACTTGCACTATATCTACACCTTCGACAACGTCGCGTTTCCCTATGGGGAGAAGAGCGAGGAGTTTATCGTTGAGCGTGTTGTCGAGATTGTTTCCGCCGTTCAGGCACGTTATCCCCTCTCTCTGGCCATTATTGCCTGTAACTCGGCAAGCACCGTTTCGCTGCCCGCGCTGCGTGAGAAGTTTACCTTCCCGGTAGTGGGCGTGGTGCCGGCGATCAAACCTGCGGCGCGGTTAACGGCAAACGGCATCGTGGGCCTGCTGGCGACGCGCGGGACGGTGAAGCGTCCTTATACGCATGAATTGATCGCGCGCTTTGCTAATGAGTGCCGGATCGAAATGCTGGGTTCCGCTGAGCTGGTGGAGCTGGCCGAAGGCAAACTGCACGGCGAACCTGTGCCGCTTGAGGAGTTGCGCCGTATTCTGCGCCCGTGGCTGCGGATGAAGGAGCCACCGGATACCGTGGTGCTGGGTTGTACCCACTTCCCGCTATTACAAGAAGAGCTGTTGCAGGTGCTGCCAGAAGGGACGCGGCTGATTGATTCCGGTTCGGCTATTGCACGCCGTACCGCCTGGCTACTGGAGCATGAAGCGCCGGAGGCTAAATCGTCTGACAGTAATATTGCCTATTGCATGGCTTTGACGCCGGAAACTGCGCAATTACTGCCCGTTTTGCAGCGCTATGGCTTCGAAAGGCTCGAAAAACTGGCTATTTAACGCCGTTTTGAGCAAAAAAGAGACGGTTGAAAAGTTTTTTGAAATTAGGGGTTGTCAGCAGGAATTAACTCCC
>NZ_JACVUL010000022.1:0-92896 GCF_016516575.1 Kosakonia sp. S57
GGATGGCGGCTTCGCCTTATCCGGCCTACGGTAACGAAGCCGCTGGAACCGTGTAGGCCGGATAAGCGTTTACGCGCCATCCGGCAAGGGCGGTTGCAGAGGTTACTCGGGGGCGCCGCCGTCGCCCTGCGCGGAGGGCCATTTCCAGCCGCGGACTTCGGGTAAATCTTCCCCGTGTTCGCGCACGTAGCGGTGATGCTCGGCGATCTTCTCCGCCAGCTCATCCAGCACGGCGTCCGCTTTGCCTTGCAGGGAGGGGGTGCGCACAATCGCCTCTTGCGCCAGGTGAAAGCGGTCCAGCTCATTCATCACCGTCATATCGAACGGGGTGGTGGTAGTGCCTTCCTCCATAAACCCGCGCACGTGGAAATTGCCATGGTTATTGCGCGGGTAGGTGAGGCGATGGATCAGGCTCGGGTAGCCGTGGAAGGCGAAAATCACCGGTTTATCCGCGGTGAAGATGGCGTCAAACGCCTCGTCGCTCAGGCCGTGCGGGTGCTGCTCTGCCGTTTGCAGCGCCATCAAATCGACAACGTTCACCACCTGAATGCGCAGATCCGGGAAGTAGTCGCGCAGCAGATCGACCGCCGCCAGCGTCTCCATCGTCGGCACATCACCGGCACAGGCCATCACCACATCCGGCGCTTCGCCTTCGGCGACGGTGCCCGCCCAGGGCCAGATGCCCATACCCGCCGCGCAATGTTTCTGCGCCGCTTCAAGATTTAGCCACTGCGGGGCAGGCTGCTTACCGGCGACAATCACGTTAATGCGATCCCAGGTCTTCAGGCAGTGATCCGCTACGCAGAGCAGGGTGTTGGCATCCGGCGGCAGATAGACGCGTACAATATCGGCTTTCTTATTCACCACGTGGTCAATAAAACCGGGATCCTGGTGGCTGTAACCGTTGTGATCCTGGCGCCAGACGTGAGACGAGAGCAGGTAATTAAGGGATGAGATCGGCTCACGCCACGGCAATTTGCGCGTCACCTTCAGCCACTTGGCGTGCTGGTTAAACATTGAATCGACAATATGGATAAAGGCTTCATAGCAGTTAAACAGGCCATGACGCCCGGTGAGCAGATAACCTTCAAGCCAGCCCTGGCACTGATGTTCGCTGAGGATCTCCATCACCCGTCCATCGGCGGCAAGCTGCTCATCGTAGGGTTTGACCGGCTCCTGCCAGGTGCGGCTGGTGACATCAAACACTTTGCTTAAGCGGTTCGAGGCGGTCTCATCCGGGCCAAACAGACGGAAGTTATCGCGGTTGCGCTGGAAGATGCCAGCGAGATAAGCCCCGAGCGCGGCGGTCGATTCCGCCTGCGTCTCGCCGGGTGAGGTGACATCCACGGCGTAATCGGCAATCACTGGCGTGTTCAGCTCGCGGCGCAGACGGCCGCCGTTGGCCCACGGGGTGGCGCCCATACGTTTGTCGCCCTCCGGTGCCAGCGCGGCCAGCTCCGGGCGCAGCCGCCCCTGCTCATCAAACAGATCGTCAGGCTGATAGCTGCGCATCCACTCTTCGAGGATCTGCCGGTGGCCGTCATCTTCCCGGCAGGAGGAGACCGGCACCTGGTGCGCGCGCCAGAAGTCCTCCACTTTTTTACCATCCACCGTTTGCGGCCCGGTCCACCCTTTCGGGCTGCGCATAATAATCATCGGCCAGCGCGGTAAATCTTCAGCGGCTTCACCGCTGCGCGCCTGCTGCTGATAGTGGCGAATACGCTCCAGCGCCTGCTCCAGCGTCTGTGCCATCTGGCGGTGCATCTTCTCTGGCTCATGACCGCTGACAATCAGCGGCTCGTAGCCGTAGCCGCGAAACAGATGGAGCAGATCCTCATCGCTGCTGCGCCCAAGAATGGTCGGGTTAGCGATTTTATAACCGTTGAGATGGAGGATCGGCAGCACCGCGCCATCGCGTGCGGCGTTGAGGAATTTAATACCGAACCAGCTCGACGCCAGTGGGCCGGTCTCCGCTTCGCCGTCGCCAATCACGCAGGCGGCAATCAGCGACGGGTTATCAAACACCGCGCCAAAAGCGTGGGAGAGGGAGTACCCCAGCTCGCCGCCTTCGTTGATCGATCCCGGCGTTTCCGGTGCGGCGTGGCTTGGAATGCCGCCGGGAAAGGAGAACTGGCGAAAGAGGGTCTTCATCCCCTGCGCGTCCTGGCTCACCTGCGGATAGATTTCGCTGTAGCTCCCCTCAAGCCAGGTGTTCGCCACCATGCCCGGCCCGCCGTGCCCGGGGCCGCAGATGTAGATCATATCGAGATCGTGCTGGCGGATCGCCCGGTTGAGATGGGCATAGATAAAGTTCAGCCCCGGCGTGGTGCCCCAGTGGCCAAGCAGGCGCGGTTTGATATGTTCAGGCTTGAGCGGCTCGCGCAGCAGCGGGTTATCCATCAGGTAGATCTGCCCGACAGAGAGGTAGTTGGCCGCGCGCCAGTAGCGGTCGATTAGCTGTAGTTGATCATCGGGAAGTGAGGCGTATTGCGTCATGCGTTTCTCCGCGTCAGTGAAGTGAGTTCCTGTTAAGCCTGGCACAGATGCGGGAACCCTTTGCGTCACCTACGCTTAAAGCGTAACCGCACGCATAAGGATCCGAATGAAAACCGACACTCAGACCACCGCCGTGATTGATAAGCACGGCATTATCGGCAACCTGCGGACCTGCGCGCTGGTGACCGTTGAAGGGGCGATTGATTTTCTCTGCTGGCCCAATCTCGACAGCCCCTCCGTTTTTAGCTCGCTGCTCGATGCTAAACGGGGCGGCTACTTCTCCGTTGCGCCGTTGGGCGAGGGCTGGCGCGCCATTCAGCACTATTTGCCGGATACCAACGTGCTGCAAACCCGCTGGCTCTCGAATGAGACGATGGTGGAGCTGACGGACTTTATCGCCATCAACGAGGATGACGAAGCCAACCCGCTGATCGTGCGGCAAATCACCCTTGTGTATGGCGAGGCGACGATCAAGCTGCACTGCTCGCCGCGCTTCAATTACGCCAGCGACGTGCCGGAGGTGAAGGAGGATAAACGGGTTTATCACTTTAAGGGCAAGAAAGGCGCGGCGCTGACGCTGGCCTCATCCGAAACGTTGCAGGTGAAAAAAGGGCTCGTCGAAGGGGAGTTCAACCTGCGCGAGGGCGAAACGGCGACCTTTGTGCTCGGCGATAACAACCTGAAGCATGCGACGCTAAAACAGGTGGCGGCCCTGCGCCAGCGCACGCTCGCCTACTGGCAAAACTGGGTGGCGCAGAGCAAATACAGCGGCCGCTGGCGCGAAGCGGTAACCCGCTCTTCGCTGGTGCTGAAGCTGCTCACCTCTCAGCGCTACGGCTCGATTGCCGCGGCCGCGACTTTTGGCCTGCCGGAGCTACCCGGCGGTGAGCGTAACTGGGATTACCGCGCCACCTGGCTGCGCGACGCCTCGTTCAGCTGCTATGCACTGATCCGCTTAGGTTATGTCGAGGAGGCAAAGGCCTTCGGCGCGTGGATTGGCAGTTGTATGGAGAACAGTAAGTTCGACCCGAAAAAGTTGCAGGTGATGTACCGCCTCGACAGCGGAACCGATCTCACCGAAGAGGAGTTGCCGCACCTTGCTGGCTATCTCAACTCCAGGCCGGTGCGCAAAGGCAATGAAGCCTATAAACAGCTGCAACTCGATATCTATGGCGAACTGATGGACGCTGTCTATCTGACGACCAAATATGGCGACAACATCTCCCACCGCGCGTGGGGGCATGTTATGCGGTTGGTGGATTATGTCTGCGAAATCTGGGATTCACCCGATGCTGGTATCTGGGAGATGCGCGGCGAGCCGGAGAACTTTCTCTACTCGCGCCTGATGTGCTGGGTGGCGCTTGACCGCGCGCTGCGCCTGGGCGCCAAGCGGTCGCTCTCAATGCCGTTTGCCCGCTGGGAGGCGACGCGGCAGAAGATCCGCGACGATATCTGGAATAATTTCTGGAATGAGAAGCTCGGCCACTTCACCTCAACGCGCAACGGCAGCGATGTCGATGGCTCAATGCTGCTGATGCCGCTGTTTCGCTTTATCGGTGCCAAAGATCCGGACTGGCTGGCAACGCTTGACGCCATCCGCACAAAGTTAATGCGCGATGGCATGGTGCGGCGTTATTTGCAGGAGGAGACCCCGGCGGATTCATTGCAGGGGGAGGAGGGCTATTTTGCGCCATGCTCCTTCTGGTACGTCGAGTGCCTGGCGCGGGCAGATTTTGTCGATGAGGCGCGCATTGAGTTTGAGAAACTGCTGCACTACGCCAACCACCTTGGGCTGTACGCCGAAGAGTTTGATGAGCGCGGCTTCCCGCTCGGCAACTTCCCGCAGGCGTTGACGCATCTGGCGCTGATCAGCGCCGCGTTCTATTTGGATAAAAAGATGTCCGGGAATCAGCAAACCTGGCAGCCGTAAGGCTGCGGTTTACTGCGGGCCGTGAAAGGTGAGGGCGAAGCCCTGCTCCTGCCAGTGGGTAAACTGCTGCGACTGGCGCTGGGTCAGCGCTTTGCCCGTCCAGACCACCAGCTGCTTTCCCGGGAAAAACTCCGGGTGCGGTGAGTCAAGTGGGTCGGCAAGCACATCCAGCGCCCAGCCCTGCTGCGACAGCCGCCAGGCTTCCAGCCACAGGCGCGTACGATCGTCATTGTTCCAGGCGATAAACAGCGCCTCTCTGCTTCCCTGCGGGCGACTAAGCGCCAGCTGGGTGACGGCAAAGTCGATCAGCACGCCGTCAAGCAGGCTTAAGATCACCCGCGCGGTGTTCTGATCCCGCGCCAGCAGCAGGCGCACCGGCATAATCACCTCATCGATAAATTGATCGACGCTGTATTTACGCCCCATATCCAGCACCATGGCGCGCAGCCTGGCCGGGTTGACCTGGCGCAGGGTTGCCAGCAGATCCTCCTGCACCTTCGCCCAGCCTTGCTCATCGGCGGCGGGAGACTCATCCAGTAAGGCTTTTACTTTACTGACCGAGACGCCGCTTTCGATAAAGCGCTTGATCGCCTCAATGCGCAGAATGTCCGCCTCATCAAACTGACGATGGCCGCCCTCGCTGCGCTGGGGCTTTAGCAAACCGTAACGACGTTGCCATGCGCGAAGTGTGACGGGGTTAATTCCGCACCGTTCAGCCACTTCGCCAATACTGTAAAACGCCATGACTTCCTCGTAACCCCGATATACACCCGCAAAGCCTAGTTAAGCCTTGCAGGCTGTACAAGCACTTTGTACAGCTTTACTTAAGGAGCGATTAAGCATCGTCCTGTTTTTCTGGCCAGCAGACCGCTGGAATACCGTTGATATCCGGGCGCGCGAAGAGGTAGCCCTGGAACTGGGAGATACCCGCCGACTCCAGCCACATCCACTCTTCAGCTTTCTCGACACCGACGGCGGAGATCTGAATTTCAAGGGATGTACAACATTTGATGATCGCCTGCACAATCGCCTGGCGTGAGCCGCTCTTATGCACATCCTGAATCAGATCGCGGTTGATTTTGATGCGGTCCGGCTGGAACTGCGCCAGCAGCAGCAGGCCCGCAAAACCGGCGCCAAAGTGGTCAATCGCCACGCGGATCCCGGCACCTTTCAGCAACTTCACCGCTTTGGTGAACTCTTCCAGGCGCGAGATGATTTCGCTCTCGGTGAACTCAACGATGATCTGCTCCGGCACCAGGCCGTTAGCCTCAATCTCGCGCAGGATAAACTCGACCGCGCCGGGCACTTCAACCAGCGTCATCGGCAGCAGGTTGACCGAAAGGGTCTGCGCGCCAATATCCAGCGCGGTGGCCATCGCGAACGCCACTTTCTTACTCTCAAGATCGGCTTTATAGAGGGCATCACCCGTCAGGCCGTCAAAGTAGGCCTGCGGTGCATCGCCAGAAGGGGTACGCAGCAGGGCTTCAATCGCTACCACTTTGCGGGCGAAGGGATCGATCAGCGGCTGAAAGGCAAAGCGGCAGTCGGTGCTGGTGGCGGCAACGGACGCGGGCAGGGTGACGGCGCTACCGTCGGGCACGAACTCCCACTCGTCACCGACCGGGATCTCAAAGTAGTTCTCTTTCTCGCCCTCTTCGACAAAGGTCTGGAAGAACTGCAGCGCGCGGTCGTCATAAATAAGCTGGTATTTCGAGGTGCCTTTATCCAGCACCGTTTGCAGCACCTCTTCACGGTCGTAGGCGCGCAGATCAAACAGCTCCATCCCGGCTTTACCAAAGCGTCGTGAC
This sequence comes from Kosakonia sp. S57, assembly GCF_016516575.1. Taxonomy (NCBI): domain Bacteria; kingdom Pseudomonadati; phylum Pseudomonadota; class Gammaproteobacteria; order Enterobacterales; family Enterobacteriaceae; genus Kosakonia; species Kosakonia sp. S57. The sequence continues at coordinate 6,235 of NZ_JACVUL010000022.1, forward strand.
GGCGCGTAGTCGCGCAGCAGCTCCACAACGTTAAAGTGGCGCTCATCATTGCAGATGGCGTCGTAAATCGGATCCAGCGTCTCTTCCGGCCCTTCAAGCAGCTGGAAGAAGTGGGTGCCATTAAACAGCAGAATGCCGGTGACGTTGGCCTGGCTGTTTTTTTGATTGGCTGCTTCAACCATCCCTTCAAGCATCGAAAACGATACGTTGTCGCGAAAATGGCTGCGGTAAATAAGGGTGGTGAGCATAAGCGTTCCGAAAGGGATGAATGAGCGCTCACACTACCAGATGCAATCTGCCTCGTCTTCTTTGATTTAGCAGAGAATTATGCTGTTTATGCCTCTTGTACACGCGGCTTTTCAGCTTGTACAAGCTTGGTCAACCGCGTAAAAATTTTGCTGGTTATAATCACCTGATAAATATAAAGATTGTGAAATATTCATTAGATGGCTAACAAACTTGTACAATTACTATGTACAAATCGCCGTTTTTTGTATAACTTTAACGTTACTTTAACAAGTTAATGGATTATTTGAGGAGTGACATATGCAGCAGAACGGTTATTTTCCGAACACAGCTAATGCCATTACCCGCTATTTCAACAAGGCATCACTCCCGACTCAGCAGCAGACGCTGGGACAGATCGCTGTTGAAATCCTGAGCGAAGGACGCAACCTGAACCGCAAGGCAATTTGTACTAAATTGCTGAGCCGTCTGGAGCAGGCTTCTGGTCCGGAAGAGGAGAGCCACTATCACACGCTGATTGGCCTGCTCTTCGATCGCTAACAGAGTTTGACCAACGGCAATACTTTTGGCTTTTGAGTCAATTCTCGCGGGGTGATGAAGCGCTTCATGCGCGTGCAGAAAAGTTAATCGTCCCCAAGGGAGAATTGGCTTCATGCCGCAATTGCAGTTCGGCAAGTAGCGGCAACCCGAGATGCAGTTATGAATAGTAGTGAAATAGAGCAACTTACAGATGAACTTATCGGAGTGGCAGTATTGTCACTTCTGAAAGATAACTCACCCATCAGCACACGTGCGTTGATCAACCGGCTGCGGTCGATGGAGACCAGCGAGCAGGACGTTCAGCGGCGGCAGATGCTGGGGCGGATTATTGCTGAAATCAGCAACAATAATTTTGCCTCATTGAAGCGCGACAAAGGAAGCGATCGCGATGAGTGGGATGAGCAGAGCAGGGATAACGTTTTCCAGCTGTTTGGCGACAACACCGCCGGCAGTTCGAAAAAACATTAACAGACACGGTTATTATCACTAAAAAACGGGGTAAACGATGAGCCAGGTTTTGCTGGATTCACACGAATATGAAAATTTGCCTGATCTCTCGCTTGCTGAGTATTTTCGCAGCGGCGGCGAGACGCTCGCAGAGGAGTCTGTGGTACTGGGCGCGGCGATTCGTGGTGTTATGGCAGCCGGTGAACGTATTACCCATAAAGCCTTGATCCTGGAGTTGATCAAGATGATCGAGACCACAGAGGATGTGGTGAAAAGCGATATTGTACGCCACACCCTGGAAATCGTTGTACACCATACAACGGACGATATTTAACCGTACTGGCATCACCTGCTCTGACACAAAATCCACGCTCCGGCGTGGATTTTTTTTTGCTATTTCGCCATCGATGAAATAGTGTCGACAGGCTTATTAACATGCCATCACGGAGGATAGTATGGCCAGGAAAGTAGTGCAGATTCACTTCGATTTTAACGGCCCATTTGGCGATGAGATGTCGCAGCAGCTGGTGGAACTTGCCGAATCCATCAATCGGGAGCCGGGCTTTTTATGGAAAGTGTGGACCGAGAACGTGCTCGCTCAGGAAGCGGGAGGGATCTATCTCTTCGACAGCGAAGCGAACGCGCAGCGCTATATGGATAAACATATGGAGCGGTTAAAACAGTTTGGCGCCACCAACATCACCGTCAAACTCTTTGACGTCAATGAACCCCTGACACGGCTGAATCACGGCCAACTGGGGTAACGCTTTTCGCGCGCAGGCAGGCTTGTTGCCCGCGCGCTGTTTTAGCCTCTGCCAGCATTCAAAGGTCATCGAGGCAGATTTCGCCCTGTGTGCAGGTATGCTGGAGGATCATCTGGTAGAAGATGGTGAAATCAGGTGCCACTTTGTAGAGGTTGCCGCACTCTTGCTGTTCAGCAATATCAAATTGCTGGATATCATCTTCACAATGCAGATGCGTTCTGTCCCAGTAGTAAACGCCTTCACGACCCGCTCCATTCATCAACACGAAGTAGTTACCGCCTGGATCGTCGCCAATCAACAACGCGTCCGACAGATAGTCGAGCTCCTCCAGAAACTCATCATTGTTATACTTCAGGTCGTAGTACTTATTGCGCGTATCTATGCCAAACAGCGCTGAAAACGCCACTTCTCCTCGATCAACGCCGTGATAAGGCAGATTGCAGTAGTCGGGACTCTTTACTACCAGTCCGTTTTTCTGTTGCAGAAAATCCAGATAATCTTCGGGCGCGCTAAAGTTGAAGGTCGTCAGCAGTGGCAAGATGGCATTTTTTGCTGCCGGTTTTCCATATGAGAGAGGCATTGTTGCTCCTGGTATAGGTTTGCAATGTTTTATATGAGAGTAGATTCAGACTGCCGGTTAGCGACTGCCATCCATACGTGCTGGTGGTGGATCGGCGGAGACAAGAATGTAGTGTTTACGCGCAACCGGCCGCCAGATGCCGCGCGGATCGCCGACAAAGGGAAACCTGAAAAAGGGCCGCTCGGCGATTTCAACCCGCCATGTGGTATCGCCAATAAAGCTGAATTCAACCGCCTGCGCAAACAGTGTTAAATCTTCAAAGCTACCGGTGGTATACGCCCCGCCGAGCGTCAGGATCTCCTTCACGCCCTGCTGACGATCGATTAAGACAATCAGCAGCGCCTCTTCAAACGGGACATCATCGGTAAGAAGCAGTAACAGCCGGGATTCATCTACCCCGATAGCCGCTTCAATCCACTGCGCAGGCACTGTAAAGCCGGTTGCGCGACCATCAATCACCACCTCATGGGCGGCAGGCCTCGAGGTGGTTGCCGGGTGAATCAGATGCAGAGTGACGTTATGCAGCGGTTTAAACATAGTGGCCCTGAATGTGATTTATCCTGTTATATGCCAGTAAGATGCAAAGCCTGCGTCGGGCGCGGTTTCTTATGCGCAACCGTAACGATTATAATCGAGCATCAAATTGTGAGCTCAGGCTGGTGGCAGCACGCTGCCGGGCGAGAGTACTCCACTCTGACGGAAAAGAGATCGCCGTTGTGCCGAAAGAAATCGTGACTTAATTGTGTTTTGGTCACATTTTGTTGGTCAGGGTGAAATAAGGTGAGCGGAAAAAAATGCCAAAAGAGATGAACATCAATGCAGTACGCGGCCCGTCGGATCACTCGGTTCGCGATCAGGTTGTTGAGGCAGCCACCGAGCACTTCGGCCACTTTGGTTACGAAAAAACCACCGTTTCCGATCTCGCGAAAGCGATTGGTTTTTCCAAAGCCTATATCTATAAATTTTTCGATTCCAAGCAGGCGATAGGCGAAGTGATATGCGCGAACCGCCTGGCGATGATGATGGATATCGTCAACGCCGCTATTGCGGATGCGCCGAGCGCGTCGGAACAACTTCGCCGGCTGTTCAACGCCGTGGTGCAAGCAGGCAGCGATCTCTTCTTTCACGATCGCAAACTGTATGACATTGCTGCCGTTGCCGCGCGTGACAAATGGCCCTCCGCGCAGGCGCACGAGCAGCGTCTGCGCCAGCTCATTGAGCAGATCGTCAAAGCGGGACGCGAGGCAGGAGAGTTTGAGCGTAAAACACCTCTTGATGAAGCCGCGGATGCCATCTACCTGGTGATGCGTCCCTATATCAGCCCTGTTCAGTTGCAGTACAACCTGGAGACGGCACCGGCTGCCGCTGTTTTCCTCTCTTCGCTGATCCTGAGAAGCCTTGCGCCTTGAGTTGTGACTATTGACAAAATTGGTCACTAGTTTAAAAATGCGGTTCCACTCCTCTTCATTGTTTAAGGGAACCCATGCTCAGGCCCAATCCTGCCACCTTAGCTATTTGCCTCTTGCCGCTGGCGATTGTCGCCTGCGGTGACAATGGCAACAGCAACGATCCCCGAACCCAGCCGCCGCTGGTGAGAACAGCCCCTGTCATGAGTGCGGTCGATAACGCCCGCGCGTTTACGGGTACCGTCGTGGCGAGAATTCAAAGCGACCTTGGTTTTCGTGTGCCGGGCAAAGTTCTTGAGCGCCTTGTCGATACCGGCCAGACGGTCACGCGCGGCCAGCCGTTAATGCGTCTCGACCCCGCCGACTTAAGCCTGCAGGCGGTCAGCGCTGCCCAGGCGGTAAGTGCAGCTCAGGCCAGGGTCAGACAGGCGGCGAGTGATGAAGCGCGCTACCGCAGCCTGGTTACCACGGGCGCGGTGTCGGCCTCTGCCTACGATCAGGTCAAAGCGGCCGCAGAGACGGCGCGGGCCGATCTGAAAGCGGCGCAGGCGCAGGCCAGCGTGGCGCAAAATGCGATGCATTATGCCGTGCTGCTGGCGGATGGCGATGGGGTGGTGATGGCGACGCTGGCGGAGCCGGGCCAGGTGGTCAGCGCCGGGCAGGCGGTGGTCAGGCTGGCCCGTTCCGGGCAGCGTGAAGCGATTGTCCAGCTCCCGGAAACCCTACGCCCGTCGCTCGGCAGCCGGGCGCAGGCCACGCTGTATGGGCGTGCTGGTCAGGCTGTCCCGGCGACGTTGCGACTGCTGTCGGATGCGGCGGATCCGCTGACGCGCACCTTCGAGGCAAGGTATGTGCTGCAGGGCGCGCTGGCAAGCGCACCGCTTGGAGCCACCGTCACGCTCAACATTACCGAAGGTTTGTCAGCCAAGCCGTTACTGCAGGTGCCGCTGGCTGCCGTTTATGACGCGGGAAAAGGGCCGGGTGTCTGGGAAGTGTCAGGCAAACCCGCCCGGGTGAGCTGGCAGCCGGTAGAGGTGGTGAATATCACCGATGATGCCGCACGGGTGATGGGAAATTTGCAACCCGGCGAGCCTGTGGTCGCGCTGGGTGCGCATTTGCTGCATGAGGGTGAGGCGGTGCGACAGGCGAAGCAGAGCGACAGCGAAATCGCAGGGAGTCGCCCATGAGCGGCGGCAGTTTTAACCTCTCCGCGATTGCCGTGCGCGAGCGCGCTATTACGCTGTTTCTGATTATCCTCATTACTATCGCCGGGAGTGTCTCCTTCTTCAAAATGGGGCGGGCCGAGGATCCGCCGTTTACCGTCAAGCAGATGACCATTATCTCTGCCTGGCCCGGTGCGACAGCGCAGGAGATGCAGGATCAGGTAGCGGAACCGCTGGAAAAACGGCTGCAGGAGTTGCAATGGTATGACCGGACTGAGACCTATACGCGTCCCGGTCTTGCTTTCACCATGCTCTCCCTTCAGGACAGTACGCCACCTTCCCTGGTTCAGGAGGAGTTCTACCAGGCGCGTAAAAAAGTGGGCGATGAAGCTAAAAACCTGCCTGCCGGGGTAATCGGCCCGCTGGTCAATGATGAGTTCTCGGATGTCACGTTTGCGCTGTTTGCGCTGAAGGCCAAAGGCGAGCCGCAGCGCCTGCTGGTGCGGGATGCCGAGTCGCTGCGCCAGCGGTTGCTCCACGTTCCCGGCATCAAAAAGGTCAATATCATCGGCGAGCAGGCGGAACGCATCTTTATCTCCTTCTCTCACGACCGGCTGGCGACGCTCGGCATCTCCGCGCAGGATATTTTCGCCGCGCTCAACGACCAGAATGTGCTGACGCCGGCTGGCTCCATCGATACCCGCGGGCCGCAGGTCTTTATTCGCCTCGACGGCGCGTTTGATACGCTGGAGAAAATCCGGCAAACGCCGCTGGTGGCGCAGGGACGAACGCTGAAGCTTGCCGATGTCGCCACGGTTGAACGCGGTTATGAGGATCCGGCAACCTTTCTGGTGCGCAATCAGGGGGAACCCGCGCTGCTGCTGGGTGTGGTCATGCGCGAGGGCTGGAACGGCCTGGCGCTGGGCGAGGCGCTTGATAAAGAAGCCGCCAGCATTAATGCCGGGATGCCGCTTGGAATGTCATTGACCAAAGTAACCGATCAGTCAGTGAACATCAGTTCCGCCGTGGATGAGTTCATGATCAAGTTCTTTGTGGCGCTGCTGGTGGTGATGGTGGTCTGCTTCCTTAGCATGGGCTGGCGCGTAGGCGTCGTGGTGGCCGCCGCGGTGCCGCTGACGCTGGCCGTCGTCTTTGTGATCATGGAAGCGACGGGCAAGAACTTCGATCGCATTACGCTCGGCTCGCTGATTCTGGCCCTCGGTTTGCTGGTAGATGACGCCATTATCGCCATCGAGATGATGGTGGTGAAAATGGAGGAGGGCTACGACCGCATCAAGGCTTCCGCCTATGCCTGGAGCCATACCGCCGCGCCCATGCTGGCGGGCACGCTGGTAACGGCTATCGGCTTTATGCCCAACGGTTTTGCCCACTCCACCGCCGGGGAATATACCAGCAATATGTTCTGGATCGTCGGCATTGCATTGATTGCCTCGTGGGTGGTGGCGGTGGTCTTTACGCCCTACCTGGGCGTCAAAATGTTGCCCGCGATAAAACCGATTGAAGGGGGGCATGCGGCGATCTACAACACCCGTCGCTATAACCAGTTCCGTGGGCTGCTGGCACGTGTGATTGCTGCGAAATGGCTGGTGGCAGGCTCGGTGGTTGTACTGTTTACCGTTGCCATTCTGGGGATGGGGCTGGTGAAGAAACAGTTTTTCCCCACCTCCGATCGCCCGGAAGTGCTGGTGGAAGTGCAGATGCCTTACGCCACTTCCATTGCGCAAACCAGCGCCACAACGGCGAAAATCGAGGCGTGGCTCAGGCAGCAGAAAGAGGCGGAAATTGTCACTTCCTATATTGGCCAGGGCTCACCGCGCTTTTATCTGGCGATGGCGCCGGAGCTGCCCGATCCTTCGTTTGCCAAAATTGTGGTTCGCACCGGCAGCCAACAGGCGCGCGAAGCGCTTAAGTTTCGGCTTCGTCACGCCGTGGCGGATGGTCTGGCGCCGGAGGCGCGCGTTCGAGTCACCCAACTAGTGTTTGGACCCTATTCACCCTATCCGGTGGCCTTTCGCGTGATGGGACCGGATCCCCAGGTATTACGTGACATTGCCGATAAAGTGAAAACGGTGATGCAGGCCAGCCCGATGATGAGAACGGTTAATACGGACTGGGGCGCACGGGTGCCGACGCTACACTTCACGCTTGATCAGGATCGCCTGCAAGCGGTGGGGCTGACCTCCAGCGCCGCGGCCCGCCAGCTTCAGTTTCTGCTTACCGGCGTGCCGATTACTTCGGTGCGGGAGAATATCCGTGCCGTGGAGGTCATTGGCCGTGCGGCCGGGGATATTCGGCTTGATCCGGGTAAGATCGCCGGTTTCACGCTGGTCGGCTCGGCCGGTCAGCGCATTCCGCTGTCGCAGGTCGGGGAGGTTGAGGTGCGCATGGAAGAACCGCTGCTGCGCCGCCGCGATCGGGTGCCGACCATTACCGTGCGGGGTGATATTACTGAATCCCTGCAGCCGCCGGATGTCTCCACCGCCATGATGCAGCAACTGCAGCCAGTGATTGCCGCGCTGCCGGACGGGTATCAGATTGAACAGGCGGGCTCGATTGAGGAGTCCGGTAAAGCCACCAAAGCGATGGCACCGCTCTTTCCGATTATGATCGCCATGACGCTGCTGATCATCATTTTGCAGGTACGTTCACTCTCTGCGATGGTGATGGTGTTTATGACCGCGCCGCTGGGGCTAGTCGGCGTGGTACCGACGCTGCTGCTCTTCCATCAACCCTTTGGTATCAATGCGCTGGTGGGGCTGATTGCCTTGTCCGGGATTTTAATGCGTAACACGCTGATTCTGATTGGGCAAATTCACCACAACGAGCGGGAGGGGCTGGCACCGTTTGACGCGGTGATTGAAGCGACGGTACAGCGTGCAAGGCCGGTGCTGCTCACGGCGCTGGCGGCGATCCTTGCCTTTATCCCGCTGACGCATTCGGTCTTCTGGGGAACTCTGGCCTACACGCTGATCGGTGGAACACTCGGGGGTACCATTATCACGCTGGTGTTCCTGCCAGCGATGTATGCCATCTGGTATCGCATTAACCGCCCCGATCCGCATGAAGCGAAGAGGGCAGTGGGTTAACGCCGTTCCAGCATGGAATCACGCAGCAGAAACGGGCTGGCAACCCGCGTGGTCTGCTTATGTTCATTACCATTAATAATATGCAGGGCGCTCAGGCGCCCGATCTCATAATGCGGGAGCTGCACCGTTGCAAGGGAGGGCAGGAACAGCTCGCCGATGCCCACCATATTGTCGTAACCAACCACTGCCACATCCTGCGGAATGTGCAGCCCCTGCGCGAGTAACGTTTGATAGACCATAAACGCAATGCGATCGTTACCGCAGATCACCGAATCGAACTGCGGCTTTTGCGCGTGGATATGCGCCAGCACCTGCGCCGGAATGTCACGGTAATGCTCGTCACCCTGCGCCATATAGAGATGAGTCAGGCCGTCCGGGTTAACCCCGGCTTCACGGCAGGCACGCTCCAGCCCTTTACGCCGACGCGCGGTGGCAAGCAGCGGTTCGGGCAGATGCAGACAAAGGGGCTGGCGATAACCCGCCTCCAGCAGGGCTTTTACCGCGCTGTACTGGCCCTGCTCATCGTCGGGAATATAGCTGGCGACCGGATGGTGCAGGCTTTCGCAGTTGGCGAGCACGCAGGGCAAGGTAAGCAGTTTGGCGGGCAGCGGCACCTGGCGCAGCCCCATGGTGGTGTAGATAATGCCGTCCGGCCGGTGGGAGAGCAGCAGATCAACAATCGCATCCGGGTTGTCGTCGGTGAACATATTCATTACGAAGCTGTTCCAGCCGTGCGCGCGTGCGGTCTCTTCAATCGATAAGGTAATTTCCACCGAGAAGGGTGTTGTCACAGTGTCCAGCGCCAGCACGCCGATGGTTTTCGGCGAGGCGTGCGCACCGCGGATCTTTTTCGCTGAGAGATCCGGGACATAATTGGTCTGCTCAATCGCCGCCTGTACCCGCGCCAGCGTCTCCGGCTTGAGGCGTTGCGGGCTGTTGAGTGCGCGCGAGACCGTCATCAGCGAAACGTTCGCCAGCTTTGCTACATCCTTCAGAGACGCCATATCTGTTACTCCATGCGGGCTTACTCGCGCAATCACTGCGGCCAGAGAGGGCGCTATCGTAACGTATTTATGGTGTCGTCACAGGCGCGGAGTTTGATCTCCCTCTCACTCCTGCTATGTTAACGTTAACTCTTGTGATTAACATCATGAATCTCAGCAGAATTGCAGGAGTGATACAGTATGTTAACGTTATCATCGTTGCATGACTCCAACATGAGACTGTCATGATGAAAACCCATCACGCTCACAGCTACCCACTGCTCAGTGCCTTACTGTTCTTCTTTTTCATCACCTGGTCCGCTTCCGGCTCGCTGCTCTCCATCTGGCTTCATCAGGAGGTGGGGCTGAAAGCGGGGGATACCGGGATCATCTATGCCGTGCTCTCCGTCTCCGCGCTGTTTTCGCAGATCTGTTATGGCTTTATTCAGGACAAGCTGGGCCTGCGCAAAAACCTGCTCTGGTATCTGACCGCCATGCTGGCGCTCTCCGGCCCGGCCTTCTTACTGTTTGGCTATCTGTTACAGATCAACATCCTGCTCGGCAGCGTGTTTGGTGGCATCTATATCGGCTTAACCTTTAACGGCGGCATCGGGGTGCTGGAGTCCTACACCGAGCGCGTCGCGCGCCAGAGCCAGTTTGAGTTTGGTAAAGCACGGATGTGGGGTTCCCTTGGCTGGGCGGTAGCGACCTTTTTTGCCGGCCTGCTGTTTAATATCAACCCGAAACTCAACTTCGCGGTGGCAAGCGTATCCGGGCTGGTCTTCTTTGTGCTGCTGGTGCGCTTAAAAGTCTCCTCTGCGCCGCACGCGATGCAGGAGGCGGTGAGCGGCGGGAAAGTAACACTCGCCGATGCGCTGGGTTTACTGACGCTGCCGCGTTTCTGGGCGCTGGTGCTGTTTGTGATTGGCACCTGTATTTATGGCGTCTACGACCAGCAGTTCCCGGTCTATTTCTCGTCGCAGTTCCCGACGTTGCAGGAAGGCAACGCCATGTATGGCTATCTCAATTCGTTCCAGGTGTTTCTTGAAGCGGCGGGCATGTTCTGCGCGCCGTGGCTGGTGAACAGGATTGGCGCGAAGAACGGCCTGATTTTCGCGGGCATGGTGATGGCAATGCGCATGGTCGCCTCCGGGCTGGTTGAGGGGCCGCTGCTTATCTCCATCACCAAACTGCTGCACGCGGTCGAGTTGCCGATCCTGCTGGTGGCGATCTTTAAGTACAACAGCCTGCACTTCGATAAACGCCTCTCCTCCACGCTCTACCTGGTGGGCTTCGCCTGCACCAGCTCGGTGATCGCCTCGGTGCTGTCGCCGCTGGCGGGCTACAGCTATGAGAAATATGGCTTTGCACAATCCTATTTGATCATGGGGCTGCTGGTCTTCGCCACCACCTTTATCTCCATCTTCCTGTTGCGTTCCGGTAAGTCATCTTCTGACCCGCTGATGCCGCAACCCTCCGCCATTTAACCGAAAAGAGTAGCGACTATGACATATTCACTTGCCGACGCTGAACAGGCGCTTGTGGCCAAACGAGACACGTTAAACCTGCGCTGGTATCCGCGCTACCACCTCGCGGCGCGCGCAGGCTGGATGAACGATCCGAACGGGCTGGTCTGGTTTGATGGCTGGTACCACGCCTTTTATCAGCATCACCCCTATTCAACACAGTGGGGGCCGATGCACTGGGGGCATGCGCGCAGTAAAGATCTGCTGCACTGGGAGCATCTGCCGGTGGCGCTGGCGCCTGAAGGCCCGGCAGACAGAGATGGCTGCTTTTCCGGCTCGGCGGTGGTTGATGGCGACACGCTGGCGCTGATCTACACCGGGCATAAATTTCACGGCGATGCCACGGATGAGGCCAATCTCTATCAGGTGCAGTGCCTGGCCACCAGCCGCGACGGCATCCATTTTGAGCGCCAGGGAATGGTGCTGGATACGCCGCCCGGGCTGCACCACTTTCGCGATCCGAAAGTGTGGCGGGAAGGGGACGAGTGGTACATGGTCGTCGGCGCACGCGACGGCGAAACGGGCCATGTTCGTCTTTACCGCTCCGGCGATCTGCGCGAGTGGCAGGACGCTGGCGTGCTGGATGAGGCGGAAAAAGCGCTCGGCTTTATGTGGGAGTGCCCGGACTTTTTCACCCTCGGCGACAAACGGGTACTGATGTTCTCGCCGCAAGGCATCGCGGCGCAGGGCTACAACAACCGTAATCTCTTCCAGAGCGGCTATATTCTCGGCCAGTGGCAGCCGGGCCAGCCTTTTGTGCGCGAAAGCGAGTTTATCGAGCTGGATCACGGCCATGACTTCTATGCCCCGCAAAGCCTGCTGACGCCTGATGGGCGGCGGATTGTTATTGGCTGGCTGGATATGTGGGAATCGCCGCTGCCGGAGCAGCAGGATGGCTGGGCCGGGATGCTGTCGCTGCCGCGCGAAGTGAGCCTGAGCGCCGACAACCGCGTGCAGATGCGTCCGGCAAGAGAGGTGGAAACCCTGCGCGGCGCGTGGAGGCCGTGGCCGGTTACGTTGCTTGAGGATCAGCAAATCACGCTGCCGGAGAACGGTGAGGCGCTGGAGGTGCTTCTGCGCTGGGAGTGCGCTGACAGCAGCGCGGAGCAGTATGGCGTCAGCCTCGGCGAGGGGCTGCGCGTTTATGTTGATGCGCAAATGCAGCGCCTGGTGCTGGCGCGTCACTATCCGCAGTATGGGCTATGCGGTATGCGCAGCGTGCCGGTTGATATCAACGCATCGCTGGAGCTGCGCCTCTTCTTCGACAGCTCGTCAGTTGAGGTGTTTGTTAATGACGGAGAGGCGTGCCTGAGCAGCCGCATCTATCCTGATGCTGATAAGCGCGCACTCGCGCTGTTTGCGTGGAGCGGTTCGGCACGCGTGACAGAAGCCGGGGCCTGGACGCTGGCGTAACAGACGTTAAAGAGTCCACGGTCGCGTGGGCTCTTTAAGCACGGGCAGTATCGCGTCGTTGTCGCTTTTAAGTGTGAGTAAAACTCACACTAACCGTCACTATTTATCGTTTTATAAACAGACCCGCAGTGAAATACCCTCATCTCAGCCCCGTTATCTCCCGGGCACACACTTTTAATGACACGCAAAAATGAGAATGAAGGGGGCGCAGGTGACGTTGGATCTTTTATTGCAGTTGGTTGATCTTTTATCAGAGCGAAAAAATAACGCTGCTGGCCGGGCGCAGCGTAAAGCGCTAAACGGCGCGCATTTACACGATCTTATTAGCATGCTTTCAGCGGAGAATAGCCGCGCTGAAACGGTATCGGCATTAATACTGCGCCTGCATATTCTTGCCGCAGCCCACAGCGATCCCACCAAAGCCGAGGCGTTGCTGTTGGCGAATCTGGATAATGAGGAGAACAACTTTCCGCTGCTCGATTTATCCCGCTGGCCGCAGGTGCGTTACGCTGTTTCAGGGGAGTTGCAGACCCCGGAGTCTGAAGCCTATTTTCACTCCGTGACCTCTGCCGTGACGGTGTTACGCGCGGCGATAATTGAGGCCGAGCGCGCAAAGGGTGTGCCCGCGTTTTTTATCCTCGATAACGTGCTCAACCTTAATAGCGCGCTGCCGGAGAGATATAAAAAGATGGCTAATATCCTTTACTGATAAACCACCCATAGCGTCCCGGCTGCCGCACTATTTCTGCCGCGTGTTATTTGCTCACTTATTTACTACCCGCCGGGCATACCGTGGTTACAGGTTATTCCGGCAGGTAGGCATAATTTTCGGGTGACATAAGGTAGAGGAAGAAATTAATTACCCAAAAGTCGTGGGGCGCTTATCTTCGTCTCGACACGGTTTATGAAGAGACGAAGATCGGCGGAGTTAAACCATACCGTTATTGCCATGCCGTAAAAAGGCCGGGCGACGGTTCAGCCTTGCGAACCATGCATCGATCGCCGGTACCTCCGGATGGGGCAGCGGCGTCATCTTCCAGCGGTTTACCGAAAGGCCGAGCACGATATCCGCCAGACTAAAGCGCTCGCCCGCCGCCCATGCGCCGGTGCGTTCAAGCTGCTGCTCAACGATTTCAATGCAGCGATTCCACTCGATAATGCCCCGGGCGATAGCATTTTCGTCGTTATAGGCGGGGTTTTTGCGGGCAAGGGCAGGGAAGGCGTAGCGCCAGGCGTTGTTGAACTCCGTCGCCTGCCAGTCCATCCACTGCTCAACGCGGGCGGCGGCCTGCGCTTCACCGGGTAGCAGATCGTCTCGTCCGGCTTTGCGCGCCAGGTAGCGACAAATCGAATTCGACTCCCATAATACGAACCCTTCATCAATCACCACCGGCACCAGCGCGTTGGGGTTCATGGCTCTGAACGCCGCCGTCTCCGTTGAGGCAAAGCCGCTTCCGTACTCTTCCAGCAGATAGTCGATACCGGCCTCTTCGCATGTCCAGAGCACCTTACGCACATTGATGGATGACTTTTTACCAAGGATCTTCAACATACCTATTTTTTCCTTCAGGAGAGGTTAACGGGGACTATCATCACGCTGTTAATGGTGTCATTGAGGTCACTCTTTCTCGCTATCGAGATAGGCGATCTCCAGTGGCGGCAACAGAGGGGTGTGCGCACTTAACCAGTGCAGAAGGCGCTCAACACTCTGGTATCTGCACGAGTTTTTCGGCCAGACAAGGTAGTAGCCATCTCCTGTAGCAACCGCTTCCTTAAAAGGAAGGGCGAGAAGCCCGCTGTTAAGTGCTTCAGCCGTGAGGCTGAGGTCGGATATTGCCACGCCATGGCCGTTGATGGCGGCGATGCACCCCTGTTCAAGGGTGTCGAAGACTTTGCCGAAACTCATATCCATCCCCGGGGAAAAGCCGGTTCTTTTTAACCACCGTCGCCAGTCTCGTCTGTCCGGTGAGGGATGGATAAGATCGCCCGGTACGAGCTTCTGCCGCACGGATTCGACCATCGAGGGGTGACAGACCGGAATGAGCCACTCCTGGAAAAGCAGCCTGCTCTCTGTAGCGTCGCCAAAATAGCCATTGCCAAGCAGAATGGCGCAATCGTACGGCTCGCGCATGAAATCAACGTTGTCGATGTCCATCCAGACGCTGGCGATATCAACTTTGAATTTCCCATGGTTCTCATGAAAGCTCTTCAGCACGTCAAGCAGCCAGCGGATGGTAAGCGTGCTGGGGGCTTTAAGGCGCAGAAGATGGCTGGTACTTTTGAACGCGCGGCAGGCCCATTCAATGCTGTTAAAACTTTCGTTAAGTTGCCCGGCCAGAACGCGGCCGGCTTCACTTACCTCCACCCGTGGGCCCTGCCTGATGAAAAGCTCACATTCGAACCAGAGCTCAAGAGTGCGGACATGTCGGCTGACGGCACCCGGCGTGATATTCAATAGCGCCGCTGCTTTACTGAATGAGTTAAATCGTGCCGCGGCTTCGAATGCACGCAGGGCATACAGCGGAGGTAAGGACATAATTTCCCTTAATAAAAGGTGCGATCACCCGGCTAGCAGCCTGAATCGATAATGCTAAAAAGCACCGTATAAATCAAAAACGCACTGTCGGTTATTGCGTGTTTGTCGCTATCTCTTCTGCAGGAAAGGTGAGCAACACTTGTCTGAGCAGGGAACCAAGCTGTTCGCGTTGAGCGTGGGATAGATTCTCCAGCAGACTATTTTGCGTTGCGGTATGCACCACCAGCGCCTGCTCGATAAGGCGTCGCCCATGCGGCGTCAGGCTGACCCGTGTGCTGCGCTTATCATCAGGATCGCTGATGCGCGCTATAAGCCCCTGTTGTTCGAGATGATTGAGGCGGTTAGTCATTGCGCCGGAGGTGATCAGCAGCGATTTATAGAGCTGTGTTGGCGAAAGTGAGTAGGGCTCACCTGCACGGCGCAGAGTGGCGAGCACATCAAACTCACCCTCGCGAAAGCCGAACGGTGCCATCGCCTGTGCCCGTACTTTTGCCAGATGTTTAAGCAGCCGCAGCATGCGACCAAAAACTTCCATCGATGAGGCATCCAGCTCAGGCATGGCCTTGCCCCACTGACCGACGACAAAATCCACATGGTCCTGCATATATCCCCCCGTGACAGGCAAATTTATCGTGTTGTGCACTGCCTCTTACACCGGTCGCTATTTTATCTTAACGTTAAGATAAACGCTCGCGACGTTTTGTCCGGGTTGTTAACTTCTTAAAGGAACCCTTGTGAAACAGATTACCCCTTCGCCGTTTATCTTCGCGATTATCGCGTTTATTGTCGGGCTGAATCTGCGCCCGATTCTGGCTTCCACAGGACCGCTGTTTAGCGTATTGCAGCGCGAAGCAGGGCTATCGGCCACGCAGTTCAGCCTGCTTACCACTCTGCCGGTTGTGATGATGGGGCTGGCTGCCTTATGTGGCCCCTGGCTTTTAGCCAGACCCGGGGCAGTGCGCGGGATCATGGCAGCCCTGTTCATCCTGCTGCTGGCCTGTTTGCTGCGCGGAGTGAGCACCTCGATGAGCGGCCTGATGGGCACCGCGTTAGTCGGCGGAGCGAGTATCGGCATGATTCAGGCATTGATGCCCGCACTGATTAAAAAGGCGTATGCCCAATCGGCCAGCACGGTGATGTCGCTGTTCAGCACCGGGATTATGGCGGGTGCCGCGATGGCTGCCGCCAGCGCTGAGCCGCTGTTTTCATGGCTTGAACTCAAGCCTACGCTTGCCATGCCGGGGGTAGTCGCACTTGTTGCCCTGCTGCTCTGGATGACGGTCGCCAGGCATCTTCACGGCGAAAAAGCGGTGTATGAAAAGGTGGCGCTCAACCCCTCACGCAGCACACTGTTGTTACTCTTTTTTGGTATCGGAACGGGTGCCTACACGCTGGTATTAGCCTGGCTGCCGCCGCTCTATATTCAGGCAGGGTGGAGCGCGCGCAGCAGTGGATATATGCTGGCCTGGCTGACATTAACCGAAGTGGTCGCGGGTTTTGCGGTTTCAGCGTTGATTCATAAATTCCCCGATCGCCGGGTGCCGCTGATTGCGGTGCTGTTGCTGCTGCTGGCGGGGCTGATGTCTCTTATCTTTGCTCCCGGCTCGATGCCGGTTATCTCGACCCTGCTGCTTGGCGTGGGTATCGGCGCGCTGTTCCCGCTCTCGCTGATTGTGACCTTCGATCACGCCCGCACGCCCGCTGAGGCGGGGACGTTACTGTCGCGAGTGCAGGGTGGAGGTTATATGATTGCCGCACTGATGCCTTTGCTTGCCGGTATCGTTCGTGACAGCAGTGTCTCACTGACGAGCGCGTGGCTGGTGATGAGCGCGGGCGTCGTGGTAATGATTTTCATCGCCATCAACTTTAAGCCGGTCGTGGCGAAGCCGCAGGGGGCACTCGATGCAGAGTGCTGAGGCTGTTTTAACATCAAAACCATCTGAAGGAGTCAGTATGTTGCACGCTATATCCGATCTGGACGTGCTGTTTGTCGCAGGGTTTGGCCCCCTCTCACAACATCCAGCGGTAAGCGCTGGCTTTTATCAACAGGCGCTCGGGCTGCCGCTCAAGCCTATGGCGGGCAATAGCGACTATTTATCCTCAGAAGAGGGGGCGCTAAAAGGGGTGATGCACTTTGCCGTCTGGCCGCTTTCACAGGCGGCACTATCTTGTTTTAGCGCAGACCAGTGGCCAGCCGACCTGCCGATACCGCAGGGGTGGATTGAGTATGAGGTCAGGGATCTTGAGTCAGCGACCCGCAAAATGCGCGATATGGGTTACCGCCTGTTAGTGGAAAATCACACCGAAGCGTGGGGGCAAACCGTGACCCGCCTGCTTAGCCCCGAAGGGCTGCTTACCGGGCTGACAGTCACCCCCTGGCTTCGTGATTAACAAGATGTGAGCAGATTCAGGAGAACAGGCCAGCAACTGCGGGCCTGTTTTAGTGCATATGGCACACTTTTCTCCTTAACCATTATTAGCGGGTAATTTTAATGTTCATCGACAAGAGGCCGCAAAGCCCGTTGCTGATGGCAGAGTGCATCTGGCTGTTTTTTATTAACTGCATCACAAAACATTAAGAAATCTCCGCAAAGTTGAAACCGGGCCCGCTCGCGCACCACTCAACCCTATCGTTGCGGGGTGAGCTGCTCATTTCGCAAGTCATCAACTGACCGGTTGCTGATAACCGGCACAACCTGGCGGAGTGAGAATAATGGAGATAAACAGAAGTCACGGGCGCACACCTACACCTGGGCATGAGGATATTGCCCTGCGTTCACGTACTGCCGCGTCGACCAGCGCCGCTGCGGGCGTAGATCCTACACAAGCAGCCCGGCTACAGGAGATCGCGCGTATTGAGCGCACCCTGGAAACTGAATCTGTCGGTGGAGCAGAGGTTCGCGAACACATGCATGGTGTTGCGGTAAGGCTGGCTGAGATGGGAGAAACTGCAGATGATGTTGCAACAGTTATTCAAAACGCTCGCAAGAATGATAAAGGGACATCCGCATTAGCCGAGGCCGCCATGGGGTTAGCCTATGGGCTTTCTGGCATGCCCGGCGACCTGGCGGGTAAGGCGCTGGCGCAAAAACTGAATCTGGAACCCGGTACGCCGGGACACGATTTTGTTACTGGCCTGACCGGGGGGCTCACGGCGGTCGCTTTTAAGGCCGTCGTCTCCAAACTTGTCGATAACAGCCTCAAAGACGGGAAATGGATGCAGGCTGATAAAGAGGCACTCGAGCCATTTATGCAGGAGGTGATGAAAAGGCACGAATCCACAGGGCATAAAGTGAAAAATGCGGCACTGGGAGGGTCAGGGTATAACATGCGCAACCCGGTGACCGCAGCGATTTCAGCCGGTACGCAGAAACTCGCGGAAAACGCGCCGAGCACGAAACCGGTGGAGATACTCAAAGGGATTGGTAAACCAGGGTATCTCATCAATCAGGGGGCGGGTCTGCTCTTAACAACCGGGGCCGGAGCGGCGAGCGGCGTGGTGCAGAATCAGTTCGACCATTTGCACGGTGCGGAGTATCTGTTTGGCCGCCATGACTGGCAGGAGCGTTACATGGCATTAGCCAGCGGGCGTAAGCATAGCGCTGAAGGTGGCCGGTTTGATGCCCTGAAGAATAACCTCACCACGCCAAAAAATTGGGGTAAAGCCGTGCTCAATCTTGTCGCGCTCTCTCAGCTCGTGGAAGGCTTTGCGTTGGGAGGTGGGCTGGGGCTGGCAAATATGTCAAAAAGCGCAGCGAGTAAGGCTATGGCGTCGTCTATGTCTAAAGGACTGGGCAGTGTTAACGATGTCATGAAAAATTCGACTAACCGCGCCATTCGCGAACTCGCAGGCCAGGGCGCTTACCTTCCGGTGGCGGCGGTGGCCTATTTTTCACAAGGGGCGGCGGCAATCGCCTATGACGCGATGAAAAAAGCGACGAAAAACGCACTTGGGCTAGGTGACGGAAGCAGCACAAGTTCATCATCATCTACCAACACGGATACAACCGACGGCAGCGCCCATTTAACTTCAGGGGAAAGAACTCCGGAAGGCACCTCAGCGTCAGTCTCTGGCACCGAGGCAAGAGCTTCTACAGCATCGCCAGCGCCAGAGGCTGGCACCGAGGCAAGGGCTTCTACAGAATCGCCAGCGACAGAAGCTGGCACCGAGGCAAGAGCCTCTACAGCATCGCCAGCGTCAGAGCCTGGCACTGAGGCAAGGGCTTCTACAGCATCGCCAGCGCCAGAGGCTGGCACTGAGGCAAGAGCCTCTACAGCATCGCCAGCGCCAGAGGCTGGCACTAAGGCAAGGGCTTCGACAGAATCGCCAGCACCAGAGGTTAGCACCGGGGCAAGAGCTTCTACAGAAACGCCAGCGGCAATTGCTGGTACCCGGACGAAAACGCCGTCAGAAGCAAGCAAGCCGGACAGCGCCAGCGTGCATTCCAAAGCCTCTGGCGCGCTGCCTAAGACCCCGTCTGAGTATTTACATGCGTTGCTTGAGGAGATGGATCCCCAGGAATTGTTGCGCGCCTTCCCGGAGCGGGAGGACATCCTGACCCCACGTCCTGAGAGAATAACCCCGGCTATGTTTGCAGCCATTATTGAACATCTTGAGGCTGAAGCCGAGAAGATGAGCGAGCGTATCGCCGAGATGATCCCGCTGCCGGACTCCTTACCGACATCATCTGCGTCATCAGTGGCATCCGGGCCATCGGCGTCATCAGAAGCCGCAGCGCCAGCAGGATCGCCAGAGCCTGAAGCAGCGAAATCATCAGAAGCCGCAGCGCCAGCGGGATCGCCAGAGCCTGAAGCTGCGAAATCACCAGAAGCCACAGCGCCAGCAGGATCGCCAGCGCCTGAAGAGGCGAAAAAAGCCTCCTGATGCGCCCTCTTAAAAGCCGCAGCGATGCGGCTTTTTTTTCGCCTTAATTTTCGCTGTAGCACGCTCTGACCGGAACCCGCGCCGCGCGCTGTCCACTCAATCATACCCCGGTAAAACCGGGAGGGATGCGTCGGCTTGTCTGGCGCTAATGATTACGCTTAGTTGAGAGGACAGAAGGATGAATATCTCGTCAGGTTCGGTTTTCGCGCCGCTACAGCCGCAAATGCCTGATTTCAGCGCGCTCGATGAAAAAAACGTTGCCTCGTTCAGCCCGACAGATTTTGCTGGTGGCAGCCAGGCAATTAACTTTGGCAATGATGCCATGAGCGGCACGGATTTCAGTAGCCTCACCGCCACGCCCGGCAGTGAGAGCAGTATGGATCCAATGCAGATGCAGGGGCTAATGCAGCAACTGGGCCCGCAAATACAAGCACTACTGCAACTGCTGATGATGTTGCAGCAGCTCTTCTCCGGTCAGCAGCAAAATAACAGCGCAGGCGCAGGCGCGGGTAGCGGCGGCGGGGCAGGGATGCCGGGCGCCTCAGCAGAAGAGGGAGCTGCGCCCGCCGCACCGGGGAACGCCGCTGTGCAGCAGCCTATTAATCAGCCTGCCGCCGCCTCTGCGCAACAGCCGGGCAGTGCGGCACAACCGGGTTCCCCCTCCAGCGCTGCACTGAACACGCCTGCCCAGCAGACACCGGCATCCGGCGGCGTTCCGCTGATAAAAGGGGAGTCGGGACTGCATTTGCCCGCACCGCTACTCGATCATGAGAAGGCGATAATGCATGCCGCGAAAGAGACCGACCAACCGCCTGAAGTGCTGGCGGGGCAAATCTGGCAGGAGTCACGCGGGAAAATCGATGCGACCACCGTTAACGGCGGCAATGGGCTTTCCGACAGCGGCCTGATGCAGGTCAATTCGAACACTTTCGCCGATCTGCAAAGCAGATATCCGCATCTGCTGGCATCCGATGCCAGCCCCTCCAACCCTAAAGACAGCATTATGGCCGGCGCGCTCTATTTGAAAGAGCAGCGGCAGGCGTTTGGCGGCGATCTCGGTGCCGGGCTGCGGGCCTACAATTCAGGGCCGGGGAATGTGAATGTCAACGATCTGACGGATATCTCGAAAACCGGTACCGGTGATGGGACCTATGTCGGGAAAGTGCTCAATTTTGCCGATATTATCTCCAGCGGCAAAGGTACGTTACCTGCATAGCAGGTAAAAAAAGTCCCTGTACCGGGTACAGGGACTCACAACAGCAAGGTAATAAATCAGGCAAACGGCGGCGGTTCGTTCTTCCCTTTCCCTCCGGCATTCTCCACCGCAATCTGCACGGTGTCGGTAGCGGCCGTAATGCCCCAGCCAATCGGCCCACGCGCCACGCTCATTCCACCCTCAGCCAGACCTTTCAGGCCACCGGTGAAGACTTCGCCCAGATTACGGGCCTCGCCAATGTTGTTAAAGAAAGGCGCAGCAACAGATTTGAGAATCGGGATATTCGACAATATCTTGCCGAACTCGCCCATCCCCCACTGGAAGTTGTCTTTATTGGTCCCATCCTTTCTTACGTGCGTATCATTGGTTTGCGGCAGCTGTTTATTCTCCGGCAGCATTTTCAGCCCCTGTTCGGCGATATCCTTCAGTACGCCCGCCTCGGTACCGTGTCGGGCGTCGCCATCCTTGGTGATGCCCTCTATTTTATCGTTAGCAGAGATCTCCGTTCGCTCGCTGCCATCGCGGGCATTGAGGCCTTTGATGCTGTTTAACACGCAGGCCATGTTATACGCCGCATCAGCACGACTCTTCGGATCTTTATTGGCATCCGTCCAGTCACCAAAGCGCTCTTTTAGCTGCTCGCGCTTGATATCTTTCTGATTGCCGAGATTTTTCAGCACCGGGTTTTCATCAATGATCTGCTCGGCGCTGCGGTTATCATCCGGCGGACGGCCCTTCAGGTTATCTTCCGTTGGCCTGACGCTGAGATCCTTCTCGCTGGTCCGCACGCCATCGCCCGCTGCCTGCGGCGTCTCTTCACCTGCGGTTTCGCTGGCAAATAACGCCGCGGGCATCGTTTCCCCTTCGGCGGCGGGATCAACAAGCGCACCCAGTCCAACCTGCTTTAACAGCTGATCGAACTGTTGGGTCGGATCGCCCAGGCCCGCCAGCGGCGTTCCGCTAGTGCCGGAGTAGCAGATCGGGAGATCGTTACCCAGACCCGGCAAAGAAGATCCGGGCAGGGGAGTGGTTAATGGCAGGTTACCCGGCAGTTGCCCGCCGGGTGAAAAAGCGGGGGTGATCCCCCCCGCGCCAGGTACTTGCATAACCATATAAGCCCCCCCTGAATTAGAGCTGCGTATTTTTCTGGGAAGATTGCCCCTGACCGCCGCCCAACAGACCCTGCAACAGTGACGTCAGCCCCAACAGCGACAGCAGGTTTTGCATCATCCCACCCTGTTGACCGCCACCGTCAGCCGCTCCCTGAGCAGGAGCCTGCGGTGCGTTCCCGCTCTGTTCGCCGCTGTCTGCCCCCCTGCCTTTGTCGAGCCCCATCATCTGCTGCAGCAGTTGCTGGAGCATCTGCATCAGCTGCTCAAGCGGGTTACTGCTCTTATTCGCACCCTGAGACGGTGCCGGGGTCGTTGGCTGTTCCGGCTGCTGCGCCTTATTACCGCCGCCCAACAGCTGTTGCAGGCCTAACAGCATCATAAGCTGCTGCATTAAGCCGCCGCCCGGCAGTGAGTTGCTGCCGCTCGCCGGCGCGTTTGCACCGTTTGACTGACCGTTGCTTTGGCTACCGCCGAGGCCGCCAAGCCCGGTCAACGACGCGAGCGTGCTCAGGCCGCCAAAGGCGTTACTGGCAAAAGAGAGCGGGCCCATTTTCGAATTATTGAGGAAAGATAACGGCGAGGACTTGCCTGGCTGATCGGGCAGGTCTGGTTTGCCTGACGGCGTGCCCCCCGGTTTGCCTGGCATATTCGCCGGCGGGAAATCGGCTCGGTTTGCGTTTGTTGCTCCACCACCAAATCCTGGAATCTTCATAAATGTGTTCCTCAGAGTTAATAAGTCAGCGATCGGTTGGGCAGCAGCAGTAGCGGTAACATTTTGCAAACCTAATTCATGCTGTTTGCACAATTTTACCTTTCGGGCTGATGCTGCCTCGCACTGTGAGTGGCGATTGTTCCAGGGTAGTTCCGCTTAAAAATCTCTGTTTGTGATGCGCATTCCGAGTTTTAAAACTTATCGCCGCAGCCGTTTTATACTCAATTAATTGTTTTCAAATCTCTTTTTTTAAAGCAGGTAAGGAAATCCTTACCTGCTGAGCGGCTATCCCTACGAAATAATAATCCTGGACTGATAGCGGGGATTTCCTGATTGAGTGAGAGTGAGGCCGCTGTAAATTTGTAATTCTTTACATCAGGCTCAACTTCCAAAAAATCCACAAGCGCTGAATTACCCGCGCGTCCCGTGCAAGGCGCGCTTACGTGAAGCTAATGGAGAATGTATGGTTCGTCTTACCAGGACAGAGTTAATCCAGGGGACTGCAGATGAGGGGAGTGAGGATAACGTTTTACGCCAGGTTGACTCCCGCCCACGCGCGGCGGCGGGTTATCCGGAACCTGTGACCGATATCCATACCCATCTGTATAAGATTTTAAATACGATTGCACCGTTAAAAATTGATGTCCTCATCGAGGGGGAAACGGGTACCGGGAAAGATGCACTGGCCCGGCGGTTGTACCAGCTTTCCGGCTGTCGCGGCCCGATGGTGCCGGTTAACTGTGCGGCCATCCCGGAGACACTGGCCGAAAGCGAGCTGTTCGGGGTGATGGCCGGGGCGTTTACCGGCGCGAGCACCTCCCGCGCGGGCTATATTGAGAGCGCCAATCATGGCGTGCTGTTTCTGGATGAAATAGACAGTATGCCGCTCACGGTGCAGGCCAAGCTGTTGCGGGTACTGGAAAACCGGGCGGTGGAGCGACTCGGCAGCACCAAAAGTATTGAACTCGATCTGCGCGTGGTCGCCGCCTCGCAAATTCCACTCTCGCAGCTGGTGGCGCAGGGGCGTTTTCGCCGCGATCTCTTCTTTCGCCTCGACACGATTAAACTTGCCACGCCAACCGTGCGGTCGCGGCCGGAGCTGATCCTGCCGATGTTTCGCCGCTTCACCCAGGAAGCCGCGATGCGCCTGAATCAGCCGCTGCCGCCGGGGTCGCCCGTGCTGGATGAAACCCTGCTGCTGCATAGCTGGCCGGGGAATATCCGCGAACTGAAAGCGGCGGCGGAACGCTTTGTGCTGGGCTTACCGCCGCTGTGCTGTGAGATAAAACAGGAGGGGCGCGGGCTACTGAAAGAGCGGCTGCGGCGCATTGAGCGCAGCCTGATCCACGACTGCCTGAAACGGCACGGTAATCGTATTGATGACGTTATTCTTGAGTTAGGTATTCCCAGGCGCACCCTCTATCACCGCCTGAAGCTGTTAAAACTTACCGCCTGACATGTCGCCCGCCCCTCTCGTGGTGGGCCAGAAGGCCTCTTCTGCATAAATTTTTTCTTTGCGATGGAACCAGGTGGCTTCGTTTATCACTTAATGAACGCA
Source organism: Kosakonia sp. S57 (assembly GCF_016516575.1). Taxonomy (NCBI): domain Bacteria; kingdom Pseudomonadati; phylum Pseudomonadota; class Gammaproteobacteria; order Enterobacterales; family Enterobacteriaceae; genus Kosakonia; species Kosakonia sp. S57. Next base: position 30,429 of record NZ_JACVUL010000022.1, read on the forward strand.
ACACCCAAATACAACCCATCATTAACGCGAGGAATTACTATGTCAGGTGCTAGCTTACTTGCCAACGGGATCACCAACGCCGCCTCTGCTTACACTCAGGTTGCCGGTGCCTATAGTGGTGCGAAATATATGGTCCGTTCGCAGCAGGCGATGGACAAAATGCAGGAAAACCAGGCCGATAAAATGGATCGCGATGTAGAGTTCCAGCGCATTAACGGCATCGCCGAAAGTAATGCGCAGGCCGCATCCGCCGCAGCCCAGGTCAAAATTCAGTACTAATCGACTCCGGCAGGGAGACGTTATTGACGACTCCCTGCTCACTCACCTACAGGAGTTTTGCTGATGAAAGTCTCTCAATCTCCCTCGCTTACCTCCGAACCGGTACCGTCAGTCGACATCTACGATGAAGCACCGTCGGCGGAAGATATTCAGTGGTTTAATGCAAAGCTTAATGGCGCCGCGCCGGAAAGCAGCAAGGCGGCCTCTTCGGAGCCGAGCGTGGTCGGCAATATTCTGCAATCCCTTAGCGGCAACCAGCGTGCGCAAAAAGATGCCTTTCACGATCTCAGGGTCGCGTCGCGATCCTCCAGTGCGGAAGATTTCTCCCGCGCTAATGCGCAGCTGTCCAATTACTACATTGAGAGCCTGATGAACGCCAAAGTGATCGCCAAAACCGTTCAGTCAGTCGACAAACTCAGCAACCTGCAGTGAAGCTTATGAATGGCTCTGTCATTAAATGCCTCTGCGCCCTGTGGCTGGCGCTGCTGCTTACCGGCTGCGGTGACCAGACCCAGTTGCACAGCGGGCTTTCGGAAAACGACGCCAACGATGTGGTGGCAGAACTAAGCCGCTTTAAGATCGAAGCGGAAAAACAGGTCTCCAAAGAGGGCGTGAGCGTCAGCGTCGCGCGCGGTGATATCGAGCGGGCGGTGAATATCCTCAATGCCGCCGGGCTACCGCATCAGGCGCGGACCAACCTCGGCGCGGTGTTTCAGAAAAGCGGCGTTATCTCCAGCCCGCTGGAGGAGCGCGCCCGCTATATCTATGCCCTGTCGCAGGAGGTAGAAGCGACACTGTCACAAATTGATGGCGTAGTGGTGGCGCGCGTGCATGTGGTGCTGCCGGAGCGTATTGCCCCCGGCGAGCCGGTACAGCCCGCTTCCGCCTCGGTCTTTATCAAGTATCACGAAAACCTCGACCCGGACAGTATCGAGCCGCGCATTCGCCGGCTGGTGGCAACCAGTATTCCGGGGCTCGGCGGGCGTGATGACCGCGACCTGGCGATTGTCTTTGTCCCGGCGAAAGCCTGGCAAGACAGAGTGGAAATGGTGCAACTGGGGCCGTTTCAGCTGACCCCGGAGCGTTACGGCATGGTCAAAATAGTGGCAACCTGCTTTGGGGTGCTGCTGCTGTTACTGGTGGCGAACGCCTTTATTCGTCAGGCACTGAATCGTAAGCGCCAGGCGGCAGAGGCGAAGTGACGCATATGCAGAGCGCTGCGCCCGACGAGCAACTCGCCCTGCGCTGGCTACGCTGGTGGCACGCTGACTTTTGGTTGCAGGCAGATGAAAGCTGGCGTACCCAGCCGCTGGCCCGCCTATCTGCACCTTTACAGAGGCACTATCTGCGCCAGCATGCCGCGTGCTGGCAGCGCACGCTGGGGGTGCCCGGCGAACTGGTGGAGCCAGAGCCAATGGTGCTGGCGATCGGCGACTTAAGCTGCGAGCAGCGCGCGCAACTGCTGGTTCTGGTAGCGGAAATTTGCGCCGGATCCATGCCGCTACCGGCTGAGTTAAAGATCTGGTTACGGCGTGTGGCAAAAGGGATGCGCACCGAGTGCTGGCTGCCCGCCGGGCTTTTCACCGCCGGCGGCAGCGCCGACAGCCTCTGCCTGCTGCAAGCGTTATTCCCGGCCATCTGGCCGCGCCTGCGGCTGCTCTTTCCTGCAAGCGATGCGCCTCTCAAACCGGCGCTCTCACTGCCTATTCATCGTCTGCGTCCTTTATGGGAAGCGGCGCTCTGGCAGGTGCAACAACATTCGGAAGCGACGCGCGATGTGGAAACTTAAAAGCCTGCGCCTGCCGGACGGTAGCGCGCCAGCAGGTAATTTGCTACGCCGCGAGGAGATTGCGCTCGGGCTTGAAGCGGCCGCCATTATTGCGTTGGCTCATAAAGAGGCGCAGACGATCCGCGAGCAGGCACGCGCCGAGGCGCAAGCTGAAAGGGAGGCCTGCCAGCGCGAATGGGAAGCCGCGTTCTGGCAGCAGGCGCAGACACTGCTTACTGGCTGGCAGCAACAGCGCGCAGCCGAAGAGGCGCAGCTGGTGGTGCTTGCCGGGAAGATCGTCAACGAGGCGCTGCAACACCTGCTTGATGAGGTGGACGATGAGCGCCGTTTTCACGCGTTGCTCAAACAGCTGTTGCTTAACCATCCGCGCCAGCAGCAGGCGACGCTCTATTGCGCAAGCCTACAGGAGCAGGAGATCCACAGCTGGCTCGCCGCGCAGCCGCAACTTAGCTGGACACTGTGCGCCGACCCGATGCTTGCGCCAGACCATTTGCGGCTCATCACCGACGCAGGCGAGCTGATGGTTGACTGGCAAACACTGCGCCAGCAGCTCGCACCCGCGCGTGCAGAAGAGGAGGCATAAAAAAAAGCAAAATATGTGGAACTGCTTCGCTTGCCGCACCACTTAAAAGTGGTGCCTAACAAGAGGAGTGAACAACATGAGTTCAAACGATCTGTTCCAGCGTCAGTTATCTACCAACTCCGCCCGCAAACATCATGAAGCCTATCAGTTTGCCCGCGATATCTCGGGCGAATCCTTCAGTCTTGCGGATATGTATGCCTTCCAGAACCGGCTGCAGGATATGTCCAACGCCAGCTGGGCAAGTTCGCAATATACCCAGTTTAAGTTTGGTATCCGTAAAGCGATTATCGACGCTATTAACTAAGCCCCTGTCAGCAAGGAGTCAGGCGTGTTTACGTTTTCTTTTCCGGGCCGCCTGCTGGCGGCCATTACCCTGCTGGTGCTGAGTATGGGCATCACTAACGCCCGTATGCCCGATGAGTGGAAAAACGGTGCGTATGCCTATTCGGCAGATAACACCCCGCTTAGCATTATTCTTGAAGATTTTGCCACCAGCTTTGGTGTCGAGATCAATCTTGGCACGCTGGGCGACAGCAATGTCACCGGTAAACTGCGCGCAGAGAGCCCGGAAGCGTTTCTTAATCGCCTGGCGCTTGAGTATCGCTTTCAGTGGTTTGTTTACAACAACACGCTCTACGTCAGCCCGCAGGCTGCGCAAACCTCCCAGCGTATTGAGATTTCGCCGGAAGCGGCGCCGGATCTGAAAGAGGCGCTGCGCGGCGTCGGCCTGCTGGAGCCACGCTTCGGCTGGGGCGAACTGCCGGATGAGGGCGTGGTGCTGGTGACCGGCCCGCCGGAGTATGTACGCCAGATAACTGAATTTGCCCGTAAATCGGAGAGCAAACCGCAAGCCGAGGAGAGTAAAGATATGATGGCATTCCCGCTGCGCTACGCGGCCGTGGCGGATCGCACCATTCGCTATCGCGATCAGGAGCTGCTGGTGCCGGGGGTAGCTACCATTCTGAATGAACTGCTGGGCCAGGCCAGCAGCGCCTCTGCCGGGGGCAGCTCATCAGGCCAGGGGGATGATGAGCAGGTATCACGTGAACAGTCGCAAACGATTTTAAATGAGCTGATTAATCGCAATATGCCGGTCTCGGGGCGTAAAAAAGCACCGGTCAGCAAGCTGGCGGGAAAAGTGTCGGCGGATGTGCGTAACAACCTGCTGCTGGTGCGGGACGATCCGAAAACCCGCGGCTCCTACCAGGCGTTAATTAACTCCATTGATGTCCCGCAAAAGCTAATTGAGATCGATGCGGTGATTGTCGATATTGACCGTAGCGCGCTGAAGCGCTTCTCCAGTAGCCTGGGCGGTCAGTTCGGCAGTGTCGCCAGCGGCGCCAATATGCTCTCCGGTGCCAGCACGCTGTTTGTCACCGATTTCCAGCGCTTCTTTGCCAGTATCGAAGCAATGGAGGGGGAAGGGACGGCAACGATTATCGCCAACCCAACCATCCTGACGCTGGAGAATCAGCCTGCGGTGATTGATTTCAGCGATACCGCCTTTATTCGCGCCATTGGCGAGCGGGTAGCAGATATTCAGTCTGTTACCGCCGGGACTAGCCTGCGGGTGACGCCACGCGCCATCAGCACCTCACAAAAATCGGCTATCCAGCTCATTGTTGATGTGGAAGATGGCAAGCTCAATAAAGATGACGATGGTGACGCACAAGGCACCCATAACGCTGCGGTCAGCACCCAGGCGCTGGTGGAAGCGCGCCGCTCACTGGTTCTGGGCGGGTTCCACTCCAAAGAGACGGGCGATCGTGAGCGACGCATCCCGATCCTTGGCAGCATTCCGCTGATTGGCAAGCTCTTTACCTCCACGCGCTACGAAACCTCCCAGCGTGAGCGGCTGTTTATCATTACGCCGCATTTGATTGGCGACCAGGTCGATCCCTCGCGCTATATCGCTGCCGAGTCGCGCGAACAGCTTAATAACGCGATGGATGAAGTGAGTAACCGGCATAAATACACCGACATTCGCGGCATGGTGGAAGGCGCGATGCGCGACCTGGCGCTGAACCGTGTGCCGACGGGGATGACCAGCGGCGGCACCGGCCAGACGCTATCGGCCTTATGCCGTATTCCGGGCGCGTTCCAGAGCGATTTCCGCCGCCATCAGTGGTACGGCAACAGCAGCGTGCAGATAACCGTTGGGGTGATCACCAACAACACCACGCAGACGCAGCGGTTTGATGAGAGTGTCTGCCGCAGCGATCGCACGCTGGCGGTGGCGGTCTGGCCGCGCGGGGAACTGCCGCCGGGAGGATCGGCGGAGGTGTTTGTCGCTTTTGACAGCAATGCTCCGGCACGCCCGTCGCGCGCTTCGCTGCTCTCGGCATCTGGCGGCGCACCGGCAAAAAACTTCTGATGAGTGATAAGGAAAAAGCATGTTACTGCGAATGATGTTACTTGCCGCCGCCGCGCTTATGCTGAGCGCCTGCGCGCGGCCACAGGCCGGGTGTAACGACGTAAGCTGCCGCCCGTCGTCCGATCTGCATAAGCTCACCATCTGGTGGCAACCGCAACTGCGTAATGGCCCGAACGACTACACGCAGATAGCGGTCGATAACTAACCGCGTTTCGGCAGTCTCAGACCCCGGGCGATCGCCGGGGCCGTATTTGAGCGAGGATCATCATGGCTATTCACCTCCCTTTTCTGGGAAGCCTGCGTGCGGCGCAATCTGTGTCGCACGCCAGCACAGGTAACGCGATTCCGTTACGTCAGTTTTCCCGCCGCCCGCAGCAGACCGCGGGCGGCTCGCTGGATCAGGAGGTGGCCAGCCAGGCCGCGCCAACCCTGCGCCAGCAGGCAGCCGAAGCCCGCCAGCGTATGGGAAGCCTGCGCCAGAGCCTCAGCCGCCTGCGGGAAACGCGCCACCCTCAACCCATACCCGGCGCGTCGAACAGCACCCGCCCGCCGGAGGTTAACAACAGCGCACCGGTGGCCGCGAGCAGGCGCCACAGTGAAGCCGCACCCGACGAACCGCCGTTACGCCCGATGCGCGAGCCGGAACCCTGGCCGTCCCGCCGCCGCCATCTGCTTTCCCCCATCGAAGAGGAGCGCTACGCCGCGCTGCAAGAGAGCCAGCGTAATACCCAGCAACAGCGGGCATACCGCGCGGGGGAAGAAAATGCAGCCACGCGGCGAGGTGGCCTGCAACCGCAGTTTGCCCGGCTTGCGCTTGCGGATAACGGCAGCTTAAGCGTTATTGAGAGCGCGTCGGAGCCGCTCACCGCGCTGCTCAACGAAACCATCGCTCACCCCCGGCATCGCTGGCTGGCGCATCAGGCCAGCGACGATAATTGCCAGCATCTCCTGCTGGACCCTGGTGGCAGGCTCTTTACGCTACAAGGATCGCCGGTGGCGTTTATCGGCCTGACCAGCAGCCGTCCGCTGCCCGGCTGGCAGCATCAGAACCCGCAGCAGCGTCTTGCGGCGCTACCGGATGAGGCGACCCAGGCGCTGATGACCGGCATCTTTCGCCACGACCGCAAAATCACCGGCGGTGATGAAGCAGGCGGCACTCCGGCAGGTGAGGCTGTTTCAGAGCAACTGCGCGAGCACAACGGGCGGCTTTACCGGCTAAACGAAGCCGCCATGCGCTGGGAGCAGGTCGATAAAGATGAAGAGAAAAGCTACAGCAAGTTAAGCAAGCAGCCTGACGGCATGCTGTATGCCATTTACGATAAGAAGACCCTGCATAATCTCTCCAGCGGCGAGAAGTCGGCAAAAACTGGCAAAATCACCGCCTATTGTGTGAGCGCGCAGGGTTCTGCACTGCTGCTGCTCAGCGATGAGAAAACCGCCGAACAGTCGGTGATGTTGCTCAACACCCTCAGCGCGAAAAAAGAGCAGCAGCAGAAAATCACCCTCAAAACCGAGAACGCGGAAGGCGACAAGCAGGCTTTTCACGCCACCGGCGTTGCGCTGCATAACGATCATCTCTATGCGCTGGACAGCGAAGGGGTGCTCTGGCGCGCGGCATTACCGCAAGGGCAGGAGGCCAGCGAGATTGTTATGCAGCCTGATATCAAGCAGGCCGCGCTGTCGGAGCAACTGGGCGCAGGGGTGATGTTCAGCAGCCTGCTCTCCCATCAGGATGGAGAGCTGATGGCGGTGGTGAAAAGCGGTGCTGACCAGAAACACCTCTGCGCGCGCAATGCGCAGGGCCAGTTTGCGGCGCGCTGGAATCTTAGCGAGAGCCTGGTGCTGGATCATCACGACGGTTTAATTCAGCCGCGCCCCTTAGCCCATGAGAGCATCGACCTTGGCCGCGCCGGGCAACTGCTGATGCATGAAGGCAAACTCTATGCGTGGGATAAAAACGCCGGGCGCTGGGAGGCAAGCCAGGAGAAGGCGGATAGCATCAAGCGGGCGCAGGATGGCAGCGGCTGGGTGATCCGTGACGGGCTGCCTTCGCGCGTTAAGATAAGCCAGAAGAGCGACAAAATTGACGGTGCGCACCACCGTTTCGCCCTGCGGCAGTTAAAAGCCAGCCTGAGCGTCGAGCTGCCGCTGCCGGGATTCGATGAGCATAATAAAGCGCGCGCCATTGCGCCGCTGGATGGCGAGCACTGTGCGGCGATCAGCGAAACCAACACCCTGCAATATCACCGCACGCAGGCCGGAACCCGGCAGGCGCATAAGATGATGCAAACCCTGACCAAAGCGGGGATCGCCAACTGGCTGCCGCACACCCGCGCCACGCTGCCTGCGAACGGCGAGGGCAACACCCTTACGGATATCACCACCGATCAGAAGCGTAATCTCTATGTTCTCGACTCACAGGGCAGGCTGTGGACGATGCCGGAAGCGGAGTGGCGCGCATCCCCCGGGAGCCGCCCGGATGCGCGCTGGCAGCCGGTGACGCTTCCCCCCGACCTGGGGCCAGTAGAGCGGTTGCATAACAGCTCCAGCGGCGCGCTGATGGTGGCGGACAGAGGCGGGCGCAGCGCCATTTTGCAACTCGCCGGTATGCCGATGGAAAGGGCAGACGAGCAGCAAGAGGGCGCAAATCAGCCGCCGATCGCGCTGGAGGCGAGCTGGCAAGTACAGGGGGAGTTTGACCCGACGGCACTGCCCGTCAGCACGCCCCGGCAGGAGCCGCTAAAAGCGATGGAGCGGCTGGATGAAGCCTCGAAAAGTGTCAACCTTCGCGGCATGACGCTCAAGTATGAAACCAGCATCGCCGGAATGACCGGCCGTGACGGTAACCATGTCAACAGCCGCCTGCGCGACCGGCTTGGCGCGCACTTAATTAATACCCGGCTAACCACGCCAAGACCCCTGAAAACTGCCTGGTACGCCACGCGCCATAACTGGCAGGGGCGTGACGGGCTGCGTCCGCTCTATGCGCAACAGGCGCAGCTCTATCAGCGGCTTAAAACCTTACAGGCAGCGCCTGGCGCGACGCCGCAGGAGAGTTTAGCGGCGCGGCTCGCCGCGCTCGATACCCGCCATTTTGATCGGCAGTTTATCGGCCATCTGCAAAACCTTATCGACACGGTTGCCGACAGCGTGCAGCACCACGGCACGCTGCTCGGGCAGCATATGGGCGCGTTACGTGGGGACGGGCGTGAAAAAGAGGAGTTCAACCCCTCGCGGATCAAGTCCGCCACCCAGGCGCTCAACCCCTACAGTGATGATGAGAATCTGCTGAAACAGCTGGATGCGGTCTACCGACGCTATCCGCTGCGCGAGGGCAGCCGCACACCGGTAAGCCACTTGCAGGCAAGCGGCGTGGTGGCCCGGCACCAGAAGGCGCAGCCGCCGCTGGGGCGCAGGCGCGATCCCCATGATGAGATGGGGCTGGTGAAATCCCGCCTGATCCTTGATGGATTAATGATGTCTGCCCTGCACGAGGTCGTGGATCAGATGGCTGACTGTAACGCTAATCCGCAGGCCAGCCTGTCGCAGGTTGCGGCGATTAAAGAGCGGGTGCGTTTTTTGCGTGACGAGGAGTATGGCGAAAACCTGGTGCAGAAGGCCACCAGCCAGGGTTTTCTAAATAATAGCCAGCTGGAAGCCTGCTATGACGCCATCAAATCCTTTATTAATGCGCTGAGTAAGCCGCACCACGGCCTGAATATGACCACCCGCACGGTGCTAAAAACCCCCGACCAGCAGCAGATGGCAGCGCAACTTCTCAACACGCTCAAAGCGCTGGAGCCAGGGGAGAACTTTGCCTTTGGGCGTAACTATGGCGGCATGGTGACCCTGTCGGTGATCCCTGGCGGGGAGGTGATCGGTATTCCGGGCGTGCGCGGCAACCTCGATCGCGCCTACAGCGCCAGCTTCTCCCGCAACGATGGGGGGATTAATGTCACCTTTAGCCGTAACGGCGGCGGCACCGGCACGGTGTTTGGCGCCGTAGGCTGGAACCCGTTGAGCCAGCTTGCCGAGAGCAGCAGCAAGGAGCCTGGCGGCAACCGCAGCATCGCCCCTTCGGTGCGGCTGGGGGGGCTGGTGGCCATCGCCATGCAGCGCCAGTTGCAAAACAGCGTCAGCTTTACGCTGAGCGAAGCGGAGCTTCAACCCTTTATCGCGCAGCTTACCGGCGGAGAACTCAACCCCGGCGAGCTGCTGGAGAAGGGCGTCAGCCACAAAGTGAAGCAGGGCACCACCCTTAATTTTACTGTTGACGCCACGGCGATGGCGATGGCTGGCGGCGCTCTGCGCTTTCCCGTCGGTGGCGGTGACGGCAAGAAAAACAGCGCCACGGTGCGCGCCGGGGGTATGGCGCAACTGGGGGCGAATATCCTCAATGCGCAACGTGAGCGCTCGACCGCCCATAGCGCGACGGGCAGCACGCTCGGCCGCAGCGATAACCGCCTGCGGATGTTTAACACCGCCAGCGCCGGGGTCGGCCTGAATGGCGGGGTGGGCATCACCGCCAGGCCGGCGTCGAACCTGCGCATCCCGCTGTTTGGCGTCAACAGCACCACCATTCAGGCCAGCATCGATAACCGCACCAAACACAGTATGAGTATCGATATCGCCCGGGCTGAGCCCGTTCACCCGCGCCAGCTGGAGAAGCTGATAGAGCAGGCAGGCAGCAACTTTGACGATCCGCAAACCAATAAGCTGTTGCAGGAGATAAAGGATGCCGACAAACCGCCAGAAAAAGCAAAAAGCGAGCTTTCGGCCGGGCTAAACGCACTGCAAAAAGCGAGCCTGAGCGCGCGCAAGGCGCACGCAGGCACCTTACGTCCGCTTTCGAAAACCGAACGCAACACGCTTGAGACGTTGGATAAAGTGGACGGTGCGGCAAAGGCAAAAGAGAACAGCGCTCCGTTCAGCACCTTTTTGCAGGATGAACCGCAGGCAACGGCCAATAAGCTCGATAAACTGCTGACCCATCTGCTGGCACTGACGCCCACCAACAATGGTCAGTACGGCGTGATTAACAGCGCCCGGGCGCTGGATCTACAACGCCAGGCGTATGGGCTGCACTGCCATCAGCTCAACAGCGCCGAGTATCAGAGCACTTATAACAATCTGCGCAAAGTCGACAGCAATAATCTGATGCATGTGGTGCATAGCCTGTTTGCCAGCGAGCTGCCGGAGAGCGCCGCCGAGGCGATTAGCCGTTTTATGGAGGAGAAGCCGCTGCTTAAAGAGGCGATCCGCGAGCTGCAAAAAAACCGCAACACCCAGGCGGTAGTGACCCTTGAGCTACACGATGATCGGCGCTATGCGCTTCAGCAAATGTGGCTGCGCCATGAAACCCAGCCGGAGGAGGTCGCAGCGCTGCTGCGCGATCGGCATAGCCTGCGGGTCAAATCGATTGCTTTTAGCGAAACCGACAGCAAACAAGAGGGGATCTCCGTCCCGCTGTTTGTCGCCGGAAGCAGTAGCGCCGCCAGCGTCAGCGTCACTCGTAACCTCGGGAAAATTAACTTTAACTATGGTGCAAACCAACTGTCACCTCTCAGCTTTACCCTTGAGGGCGAAATCGCCCACGCCAGCCAGACGCTGGTGGATGCGTTGACGAATGCCGAAATTCAGGAGAAGCGTGGGCGGTTGTAAGCCCTTGTTAAATCTCACTTTTACAGGAGGTTATGATGACGCAGCAACGACAGCTACAAGGGCTTCTAAATGATTTTGGTCGCCGCCAGGGCATCTCTCTGACGCTGGTCAACGGCGTGTGCGCATTGCAGGATGAGCAGGGCCAGGAGGCGGCAGTGCTGGAGCTGCCAGCGGGAAGCGATACGCTACTGCTCCATTGCCAGCTCTTTGCCGCCACCCAGCTTGCAGAGCAACTCACCACCTGGCGGCTGTTAATGAAGCTCAACTTCGAGATGCATGCGATGCGCGGGTGCTGGCTGGCGCTGGATGAAGAGGAGCAGGTGCGGCTCTGTTATCAGCAACCGCTGGCCGCTTTAACCCCGGCTACCTTTAGCGCGTTAATGCTCGCCTTTATGCAGCAAGCCCGGGAAGCGCGGGCGTTACTGCCGGAGATTGTGGCTGCCTGATAAGCGCAGATCCGCGCACTACTCTTCGCGGATCTCTATCACCTCATCCAGGTAGTGATCTTCCAGCTCCCGCAGCAGGCGATAGACGTGAGCCACGGCATTTAACGTTTCGCGCGGGATATAGGCACCTTCGCGGGTGGTGCGCCACAGCGTGCGGGTCAGCCAGATAAAGCGGATCACCGGTCGCTTTTTACGCTGCGCCTCTTCAATCAACGCCCGCGCCTCTTCATCACACGCCTTAAACAGCAGACGCGGCAGCGGCGTTTCATCCGGGCGGTAGTAGAGGCCGACGGCGAAATGGGTCGGGTTAACCAGCAGCACATCCGCCTCTTCGACGTTGATCTCGCGGGCGGGAACCGGCTCTTCATTCAGGATCTCCTGCGCCACCTGGCGGCGGTGGCCTTTCATATGCGGATCGCCTTCGCTCTGCTTGAACTCGTTTTTCAGATCTTCATGGCTCATACGCTGCTGTTTCAGGAAGAAGTAGCGCTGAATACCAAAATCGAAGAGGCTTATCACCAGCATTACCATCAGCACCCGGCGCGACACCTTCATAAACAGCGCCATAACTCCTTGCCAGAAACCATTGAGATCGCCAAGCGCCAGCTGGGCAAGGCCGCCGAGGTCCGGCAGGATCGCTTGCCATACCACCAGGCCTATCACCACCGCTTTAACGATGCTGGTCAGAAGCTGGGTAAACTGACGGGCGGAAAACATATTCTTCAGGTGATTAACCGGGTTAAGCGCATCCAGTTTCGGTGCCAGCGCTTCGCTGGAGAAGAGCGGGCCGAACTGCACCCAGCCGCCCACCACGCGCAGCAGCATGGCAATGGCGCAGGCGAGACCGACCAGCACCAGCATAACGGTGACGCTGTCACTTATTACCTCTTCCAGCGCGTGATCAAACGGGTCGCGCAGGCGGGATAACGGCAGCAGCATCATCGCCTGCAACCGCTGCATACTCGAGTCGACCATGGCAAAAATGGTCTCAAGGATGCCGATAGAGATAAGCAGCTTAGGGATATCCTGGCTCTGGCTGACCTGGCCTTTTTTGCGCGACTCTTTCAGTTTTTGCGGTGTGGCGTCTTCGGTTTTTTCGCTCATGGCGCGCTCCCGGCGGAAGGGGTGAAGATCTGCGGCAGGATATGGATAAGATCGCGCAGCTCATACAGCCGCGCATTTCCCAGATGGTCCAGCAGCGGCAGATAGAGGATAAAAAAGAGCATGCCGAGCAGGCATTTCAGCGGGATCGTCAGCGCCGTCGCCTGGAGCTGCGGGCTATAGAGGCTCATAATCCCGATGGCAAAATCGAGTAGCAGCATCAGCGCCACCGGCGGCCCGGCGTAGAGCACCATATCGCTGAAGACTTTCCCCACCAGCGTCAGCCAGACGTGAAAACCTGCCTCTTTGGGAAAGGGCATCCACTGGGTGGCGGACCACAGATGGTAGCTGTCCCAGATCACCTGGGTGATGGTGGATAATCCCAGCCCGGTCACCAGCAGCAATATCAGCACCTGCTGCATTAACTTGCCGAGCGGCGTCACATCCGGCCCCAGTTGGGGATTGATCTGCCCACCCATTAAGGCGCCGCGCTGGTTATCGAATAACGCACCGACAGACTCATAGAGCCAGAAAGGCAGCGCCAGCAACAACCCGAGCATCGTGCCTATCAACAACTCTTTCAGCACCAGCCCTGCCAGCGTCATCATTGTCGGCTCAAGCAGATCAATCTGCTCTTTAATACCCGGCGCGATAAACAGCGCCAGCGCCACGGCAATGGCGGTGCGCAGCATCCCTTTGATGACGCTAAAGGAGAAGATTGGCGTCAGTAGCAGGCAGGGGAAGATGCGCGCCATACCAAGGGATAGCGCGAGGATCCCATTGAAGGTGTCGGTAAGCGGGTAACCTGTCAACATCAGGCGTCGACCGTTGCCATCATGGCAAACGCCGCCTGCGCCAGCTCCATCAGCTCAACGCCGACCCAGCGCCCGGTGAGTGCCAGCGTCAGGCCGACCGCCATCAGCTTGATGCAAAACGGCAGGGTCTGATCCTGCAACTGCATCGCCGCCTGCACCAGCGAAATGATCACCCCGGAGATCACCGCCACCAGCAGCGGTGGCGCGGAGAGAATAACCACCAGCAGTAACCCCTGGCGAAACAGCGTCAGAATATCCATGCGGGCCTCATAAATAGCTGTAGAACAGACCGTCGAGCAGCCGCGTCCAGCCGCTGATGAGCACAAACAGCAGGATTTTCAGCGGCAGCGACACGGTCATCGGCGAGACCATCTGCATCCCGAGCGCCAGCAGGATATTGGAGACGATCAGGTCCACGACAATAAAAGGAATGAAGATCAGAAAGCCGATTTTGAAGCCGTTTTGCAGCTCCGACAGCACGAACGCCGGGATGATAAGCAGCATATTTTCCGGGGTGACCGACTCGGCCATGCGCTTTGGCCACATACGCTGGGCGTTTTCCTGCAGATGGATAACGATGTCCGGGTCGGTATTTTTGCGCATAAACATTTTCAGCGGTTCGATACCGTTAGCGGTGGTGTATTCCAGCCGCTCCATACTGCTGAAATCGACCGGGATCGCTTTCAGCCGGTCGGTCATATCGCTAAACACCGGCGCCATAATAAAGAGCGTCGCCGCCAGCGCGATGCCATTAAGCGCCATGGTTGGCGGTACCTGCTGCACGCCCATCGCGTTGCGCGTCAATTGCAGCACCATGGTGATTTTCAAAAAGCTGGTGCAGATAATGAGCATCATCGGCAGCAGCGCCAGCGCGCCGAGAAACAGCGCCAGCATAATTGGGTTTAGCGGCCCCATCTCCATCGGAATCACCTGTTCACATCCACGACGCTCGCCACGCCCGGCAGCATATGGGTAATTTGCAGCCCCAGACGCCCTTCGACATCGACCAGTTCGCCTTTCGCCAGCGGAAACTCGCCGTGGCAGAGCAGCGCTTCACCGGGCACCACGTTATCGACGGTGACCGTCGAGCCGACATCGAGGCGATTTAACTCACCGAGCGTCAGTCTGAGATGGCCGCAGCGCACGGTTAACGCCAGCGGCAGCGCATCAAAAGGCGAGGCCGAAGGCGTCGTGGTTTCAGCCAGGTTTTCATCCGGGTGTGGGGTGTCGGCAGGCAGATTATCTTCGGGGGTCACATTCACGTAAGTATTCTCCAGACGGGTAATAAGAAAACGGGCAGGATGCCCCTCCTCGAACAGCAATTCGCCCTCAAGGTGTAATTGCGCAAGGCGAAGCTCGCCGCGACCGGTCGGGGAAAAATACGAGGTAGCAGGGAAAACCACATCATCGGGGCGAAGTGTGCGTAACTGCGCGGGGGCAAACGACACCACGCCCAGAACTATCGGCAGCGATAACGGCAGGTCGCTGCAAAGCGGCGCAGGCAGCGAAATCCAGCCTGGCTGGTTTAACAGCGCCGCAAGGGTGGCGGGCGCAAGGTATAACTCACTTTGCGCCTGCGACTCACCGAGCGTGACGCTCATCGCAAGCCAGATACCGTCAAGGGGCGCGCAGGAGGCCTCTTGCGGCGTCAGGTCGCCAAACAGCGCGCGCAGCGCCGGGCTGAGGTGCTGGTTAAAGAGCGGCCAGTACCACTCGGCGCACGCGCCAGGCTCCGGCAGCAGCGGGCAGGCGGAAAAGAGGCTCAGCAGCGCTTCGCTACCTGCCAGAGATAACAGCCCGGCCTTGCAGGAGAAGCGCTGCGTCGGCGGTCGATCGCCGGGGGGAGTAAGCCGGAGCTGAAGCTCACCCGCTTCCCCCTCAAGGGTAAAGGGATAGCCAACACCGTGGCCGATACGCCGACGCAGGCTGGCCTCCTCGCGCGGCAGAGTGCGCAGGGTTAAGGGTTTCATTCCCGCCCTCCGCGCTGCTCAAAGCGCAGGCGCACGGCACAGGCCATCCGGCGGCGCAGCGACTCCCGGCAACGCTCCTGATGGGCAGCTATCATATTCATCGCCGCTGGCGCAAAACGAAGGCTGATATCCCAGCCCGCAGCAAAAGGGCTCAGGCGGGCATCCACTTCGCCTAACAGGGGCAGCAGCAGCGTCATCGAGACCGGCCCGGCTGGCTGCTTCTCTACCATGGCGCACAGCGAGGGCTCCAGCTGTTGCCAGGCTCTGGCCGGTGAGGCGGGAGGCTCATGCTCATGGCTTAACTGCGGCCCAAAAGAGGCGCTGCCTTCCCACGGTGTGATAAGCGGTTGCGGCACGTCGCTGGTGGGAAACAACAGCGCGTCAAACAGCGAGCTCTCTTCGCGAAACGGCTCGGCGCGGGATTTACGCTCGGGGTTAGCGGCGTCTGACGATGCGGTTTGCGGCGAACGGCGCTGCACCTCCGGGCGGGCAGGCGGCGCGGGGTTATTTTGCTGGGTGTGGGGTAAAGCTGTCATCGTAATGCCTCGCTATGCTCCATCAGGTATTCCAGTTTTTCCACATCACGCAGGCGCGCCTGGGTTTGCTGCTGCGCGTGCTGCACCTGCTGCTGTTGCGTGACATGCTGTGTGCGGCACTGTTGCAACTGATTACGTTGCCCGCTCACTGCGTCGCTGGCCTGGCGCTCCTCCGTCAATCCTTCGACCAGACGCTCCTGTTTTTGCAGCCCCGCCTGGTGGTGTTCGGCAAAGCTCTCGCGCAGCTGTTGATAGTGCTGTTGTGCGGCTGCGAGCTGTTGTTCCGCTTCGGCTGACTGACGCTGCGTTTCGCGCAAAGCCTGCTCCGCTTGCCGTTGCAGGCGTTCACTGCGGCGTAAGCGCTGGCGGCGAATCGGCAGCAGCAGCGAGAAGGCCTGCTGCAATTCAGCACTGCCATCGTCAGTAATGATGTCGTTATCAGGTAGCGGATGACGGCGCATGCTGGCTCACCTCCGATAAGTGGTGCAGGGTGTCGTCATACTCTGTGGGGGCGTGCATTGCCTGTTGCAGATAACCGTTAATCGCCTCCTGAGCCGCTACCGCCGCATCGGTCATCGCATCGTGGCCCGGCTGGTACTCCCCAAGGCGAATTAACATCTCAACCTGCTGCCAGGCGGACATCATGCGCCGCAGCTGCGTGGCGTTGCGGATATGCTCGCGCGTGGCGACGTTGCTCATGGTGCGGCTGAGGCTTGCCAGCACATCGATAGCCGGGTAATGCCCGCGCTCCGCCAGGCGGCGGGTCAGCACAATGTGGCCATCAATCAGGGAGCGCACTTCATCGGCGACCGGATCGTTCATGGAGTCAGCTTCAATCAGCACCGAGTAGAGGGCGGTGATGGCCCCGCGCGAGGTTTGCCCGGCGCGCTCCAGCAGGGTCGGTAACAGGGTATAAACCGAAGGGGGGAGACCGCCGCGCCCCGGCGGCTCGCCGAGGGCAAGGCCGATTTCACGCTGGGCGCGGGCAAAGCGCGTCAGGGAGTCGAGGATCAACAGCACGCTTTTGCCCTTATCGCGCCAGGCTTCGGCGATGGCGGTAGCGGTAAACGCGGCCCTGGCCCGCTCCATACTGCTGCGATCGGAGGTGGCGCAGATCAGCACCGTACGGCTGCGCAGCGCCTCGTCCAGTTCGTGGTCGAGAAACTCCCGCAACTCGCGCCCGCGCTCGCCAATCAACCCAAAGACGATGACATCGCAGGGGGTGTTACGGGCGATCTCCGCCAGCAGGGTGGTTTTCCCGCATCCCGCACCGGCAAAGATCCCGACCCGCTGGCCGACGCCGAGAGTCAGCGGGCCGTCAATCGCGCGAATACCGGTTGGCAGCGGCGTATCGATGCGCGGACGATCGGTGGGTGCCGGGGCATCGCCCAGCACGCCAACCGCATTCTCCACCGTACCGGGCAGGGCGAAGGCGCCAGGCCGGCCTGCATCAAGCGGGCGGCCAAAGCCATCCAGCACACAGCCGAGCAGGGCGTCAGAGACCACAATAGAGTGCGGCAGGCGCAGCGGCACCACGCGCGCGCCCCGGGCAATGCCGTCGAGCTGCCCGAGGGCGGAGAGCAGCGTGTGCTGCGGGTTAAAGCCAACGACTTCAGCCAGCACGCTCTGCCCGTCATCCCGGGCGATCTGGCAGAGATCGCCAATCCGCGCCTTGGGCAGGCTGCTTTCAAGCAATATGCCGTTAATCCCGGTGATGCGGCCAAAACTTTCGACCGGCGAAAAGCTTGCCAGCCGCCGCCGCTGCTGTTGATACCACTCCTCCAGCGCTACCGTCATTACCAGCTCACCTTAATGTTATCGCGACCGTTAAACTCAATCTGATCGCTGGTGATCGATACCAGCCGCAGGTGGTCCACTTCATCGCCGACAAACAGGCGCTGCCCGTCGTCGGTGACGATATTGGCGCGGCTACCGGTGGTTATTTGCACAATCCGAAAGGGCAGGCTGACCTTCAGCAGTTTGACCTGGTTATCCAGCGGGGTAGCGCTGGTGTAGGTGGCGTTAAAGCGCTCCAGCATTCGGTTATAGATCTGCATCTGCGACTTACTGAGGCGGCCCGTCAGGCGCAGCCGCTGGTTGTGCATATCCAGCTTCACCACCTTTGCCAGATCGCGTTCGCGCAACATTTTCTGTAATGGTGCCTGCAACTCTGCGGGCGTGCTCTGTGGTGTCGAGGAGGCAACCTGGGTCTGGGCAACGGTGGGCTGCAAAACCCAACTGGTTACCGTCAGGGTGAGCAGCAACATCAGGCTCCATGCCAGCGTGCGGATGCCGCGGGTGAAAAACCCTTTACTGGCGGCGACGGGGGGCGCGGCCTGTGGCGGTGCTTCCGTGGATCCTTCTGGCGCTGGCGGTGTGGCAGGGGGCAGGCAGGCGGCCCACGGCGTGTCGATACGCGCCACGCACAGCCAGACGTCAGCGACCTGAAAAGGCGCTTCAATATTGACAGTAAAAGCGTCGCCGCTCTCAGGCTGTGCCAGCCACTGGCTCTCTTCCCGGCGCAGCTCGCAGGCGCGGGCAGCAACGCGCGCATCGCTAAGCATCAGATCGGCCTCGTCGGCCTGGCCAATCAGCCATTTATCGCCGAAGAGGGGTAACGCGGCGCCCAAATGCAGGCCAGACAGCACGCGCAGTTCGAACATGATCAACTCTCCCACGTGGTAAGCGAGTAAGCGGCCGGATCAAGCTCTATACGCCCCAGCACATTTACTGCGAGATTAGGTTGTAGCTCTGCAAACGAGAGCACCGGCACATAGTGAAACTCTTCCTGGATAAGCCCGCGCATTGGGCTGCGCAGATCCTGTGCCACCAGCAGCACGGCGCTTTCCGGCGTGTCGACCGGGAAGGCGTTAGCGACGACCGAGAGAATGGCGGTGATCTGCTCATGGGTGAGGGCAAAGAAGAGGTCGTTTTGCGTCTGGCGCAGCGAGTCGCGTAACTGCTCTTCCAGCTCCGGTGTCAGCAGCCAGACATGCAGACCGTCCGGGCGGGCATACTGGTAACAGAGATGATTTTTTAGTGAGATGCGCACCTGGTCAGTCAGCAAACAGATGTCGCGCTCATGCTGCCCATGCTCAATCAGCGCTTCGGCAATGGCCCGCACCGAACGCAGCGGAATACGCTCGGAAACCAGTTTTTGCAGGACGCTGGAGAAGCGAGAAATGGGCATCACGCGCTGTAACTCCTGCGACAGCTCCGGCTGCTCCGCTTCCAGCCAGCTGACCAGCGCGCGGGTCTCCTGTAGCCCGATAAAGTGCGGGCTGCTGGCGTGGATCGCGTTCTCCATGCGCTTGACCAGCATTTCCCGCGCCGTCCAGCGCTCGACCTCTTCGTTTTGCAGCAGCGGATGATCTGCCGCCAGCCAGATAAGATCGCCCTCCTGACGCCGCTCATCGCCCTCAACCACGCTCTCCCTGTCGGCTGATGGGATCTCATCCAGCCAGCGGCGTTTCACGGCCCGGTGGGTCACGTTAAATGTGCCGATCACTTTCGGGATCTCATACACCGAGAAGCGAAACTCATCCTCCGTCTGCTGGTCGAGAAATTCGATATCGAAGGCGGGCAGGGTAAAGCCGAAGTGGTAAACGATGCGGTTACGCAGGCGGCGAATATCCTGCACCAGCTCCAGCATCTCCGGATGGCCGCGCCATGATGAGGGGAAATTGATCAGGTAAGGGCGCGTAGGGTTGAACTGGCGCAAATCCTCCTTGCCGTTCAGCTCCGGCGGGATGACCTCATTCTCCATTTGTGGCTGCGCCAGGCGCAGGGTCTTCCTGACGCGCCAGATCTGAAAACTGCCGCTAATCATCGTCAGCGCCGCCAGCAGCAGAAAAATTGCCGTTGGCATACCGGGCAGCAGGGCAAAACCCACCATCCCCATTGAGGAGAGCAGCCAGGCTTTCGGCTGGCTGGTTAACTGCTCGGCAATCTCGCGGCCAATATTGTTATCGACCGTCTGTTCATTGTCTGATGAGACGCGGGTGATCAGCATCCCGGCGGTGAGCGAGATCAGCAGCGCCGGGATCTGCGCAATCAGCCCGTCACCGATGGTCAAAATCGAGTAGATATGCATCGCTTCACCGGCAGGCATACCCAGTTGCAGCACGCCAATACTGATGCCGCCAATCAGGTTGATCACCACAATCACCAGCCCGGCGATGGCGTCGCCTTTGACAAACTTCATTGCGCCATCCATCGCCCCGAACAACTGGCTCTCTTTTGCCAGCTCATTACGGCGATTTTTGGCCTGCACCACATCAATCAAACCGGCGCGCAGATCGCTGTCGATGGACATCTGCTTACCGGGCATCGCATCAAGGGTAAAGCGCGCCGCCACTTCGGCTACCCTTTCGGAACCTTTGGTAATCACCAGGAAGTTCACCACGGTGAGGATCAGGAACATCACCATCCCGACCGCAAGGTTGCCGCCCACCACGAAGTTACCGAACGCCGCCACCACATGGCCCGCGTCCTGCTGAATCAAGATCTGCCGGGTGGTGGAGATGGAGAGCGCCAGGCGAAACATGGTGGTCAGCAGCAGCACGGCGGGAAAGGTGGAGAACGCCAGCGGTTTCGGCAGATACATCGCCAGCACCACCAGCAGAGAGGAGAGGCAGATATTTAACGCAATCAGCGCATCAATTAATGGCAGCGGTAAGGGAATGATCAGCATAAACACCAGCGCCATGGCAAAAGCGGCCCCAACCACTTCGGAGCGTTGCATGGCGCTGATGGCGATTCGATTTAAGATCTGAAACAGGGTATTCATCTTGGGTGCCTCACGACGCGGCGTTCCGGTTGCGGCGCTGCTGTTGCTGTTCAGTTTTAGTGACGTCCGTAATCATGCCGCGCAGCAATTTCAACGCGTTGTTACGGTTCTCCTGGGCGGGCCACAGCGAGGCAGGCACGCCGTGCAGCAGCGGGAAAAGCGAACTAAAAAAGAGCGGCAGATGCTGCTTGCTCTGGCCGACAATCTCCTCCGCCAGACCGGTGAAATCACTCTGGTAGGCGCCGTTGTGGCTGATTTGTAGCATCCGGCGCGCCAGCGTCAGGCTGTTCATGGCAACCGCGGGCAGTTTGCTGCGCATGCGCTGCAAAAAGGTATTGCTGTCGCTCAGGGTCTGGCTTATCCCGGCGGCATCGCGCAGCCCGCGGTGAATTCGGCCGAGGGTGATCACGCTAATCGAGGGGGCAAGGGCGGCGATATCATCCGCCAGCGCGCGCTGCAGGGTACGCAGCGTCGGTAACAGATGGCGTGAGCCGATAAGCTCCAGCAGCATATCCAGCATCATGGGGGCGGACTGCTGGTGGACGATGCCGTCGTAATAGAGGTTGCGCAGGGACTGTTTACGCTGCGGGTCGCTGGTATACCCGGCGATGGCTGACGCGGTGTTGTTGCCTGCGCGGATGGTCTGGCCGTGGGTCTGCTCAAGCTTATCTAGCTGCGCTGCGGCCCGTCCGACCAGTTC
Organism: Kosakonia sp. S57; assembly: GCF_016516575.1. NCBI lineage: Bacteria > Pseudomonadati > Pseudomonadota > Gammaproteobacteria > Enterobacterales > Enterobacteriaceae > Kosakonia > Kosakonia sp. S57. Next base: position 51,472 of record NZ_JACVUL010000022.1, read on the forward strand.
TCCGTCGCCTTCCTCCGCTGCCCGCTCGCCGAGCATCCGCAGCAGCAGGGCGGTGCGCGCCGGATCGCCGCCGGTCTTCTCCAGCAGCGTGTCGCTATCCGGCGGCGGGTTCTGACGCAGGGCGTTACGCAGCCACTCCATCTGCTCAAGGGCGTGTTGTTCATCGCCGCCATCGAGCAGGCAGAAGAGTTCATTCAGCTCGCCAACTTTGCTGAGCGCATGCTTGCCACGCAGCTGGTTACGTAACGCATTACGGCGCTCCTGCGCCTTTTGCTTACGCTCCATCTTTTCACTGAACGCCGCGCCAATCTCTTCCATCGCGTCATTTAATGACTCTGCCCGCACGCGGACATTATCCGGCACGTTGGTTTTGCCTGCCGCTTGTGGCGTGTTTTTATGCAGGGCTTTTAGCGAGTGCGCCAGCGCCGGTATTGCATGTTGTATCTTGAGCATCGCCAGCCATCCTCAGTGGTCATTACCCTCTTTCTGTGTCAAAGCGCGCCTGTCGGTTCCCTGAAAAGCAGCAAAAAAAAATGAGAATAATTTCATTGGGTAACCAATGCAATTTTTTGCATAACGCAGCGGTCTGGGGAGGTAAAAACTGGCTCGGAAAACTCTGTATTAGAAATTAATTTCTTTTATAAACAGATGGTTATTTCTTGAAAGGCGGGTGGCATATCTCTTGCTAAGTAGCAGCGCACTCATTTGCTACCTATCAGAGAGACAAGAAAATGATCAATTCAACGCTCGTGTCCACTGTCGTAGAGTCACCGTTCGCGATGAACGTGAACTGGGATGAGATCTTCGTTACGCATAATAAGAAGCTCTTAAACTTCATTCGTAAACGTATCGCCAGCCAGGAGGATGCTGATGACATCTTGCAAATGACCTGCCTGGAAGTGTTGTGTAACCGGCATAAGTTCCGTGGCGCGTCGCGCCCGGAGACCTGGGTGTTTGGTATTGCCGTTAATTTGATCCGTAACTACTACAAATCGAAACAGAGCCACTATCTGTTCGACAGGCTGGATGATGAAATTACTGCCGATCTGCTGCTGGATGACGATCCCAGCGATTTAACGGAAAACAGGCAGCTCCTTAGTCATACGCTGGCATCCATCGAAATATTATCGAAAGACGTTAAGGTTATGCTCTCAATCCTGGTGGAGGAGGAGGGCAGCTATCAGGATATTGCGCAGCAGTTAGCTATCCCGGTCGGGACCGTGCGCTCGCGGCTTTCACGGGCGCGGGAGACGCTAAAAGGGAGAATTTATGCCTGAATCCTGGTTTGCTGAAAACGGCAAATTAGCTGCTAAGATTATTAGCTCATTAATATTTAGCGGGTTATGACTGTCATGCCGTCGGGACGCTATTCTCTGCGGCATGATATATCCGTGGAGGGAATGATGCTTTTACAGGGTGTAACCGGGCAGGTTGATAATCATGAGGTTAATATCAGCGGCTTATCCAACATTGCCTTAGACAAAATCCATGATGCCATTTATTTGATAGACAGCCAGCTGCGTATCAAATATGTCAACGAAAAAGCCTGCCAGTTGACGGGATATTCCCGCGAGGCATTTTCGCAACTCAGCTTTGATATTATTGATAAAGAACTGCGCGACAGTGATGTGTTTGCCCTGTGGTGGAAACTCAGTACCCGTCCTGAAGGGATAACATTTACGTCGCAGCATACCGGGCGGAATAATGTTTTTCCCGTCGAGGCGAGCTGTAGCGGATATAACCAGGAGGGTGAGCTACATATATTATGTATTGTTCGCGATATGCATGAAATTCGCCGGCAGAAAGAGCAGCAGCTACTGCGGGAAAAACAGCTGCACCGGGTGGTGGAAAATTCTCCCGACCTCATTTTACGGTTTGATTTGCAGACCCGCTGTGTTTACGCCAACCTGGCGGTGCGTAACTGGTTTAACCTGAGCGAAAACGATATCAGCCGCGTGCCGCTGACCGAAAGCGTGCCGCGCGGGGGCGTCGGGCTGAGCCTGTTTAAGCTGGTTTCGCGCACCATGGTGGATGAAAACAGTGCCGAAGATGAGCTGGTGGTAAAGCGCAACGGGGAGAAACGTACCCTGCATGTGCGCTGCGTCCCGGAATATGATCTGCGCGGCGAGATAATGAGCGTGCTGGCGGTGGGGCGAGATATTACCGCTATCCGTAAGACCGAAGAGGAGCTGCGGCAGCTAACGCATAATCTGGAGCGGGCGCGGGAAGCGGAAAAAAAACAGCTGGCGCGTGATATTCATGATGAGCTGGGCCAGCATTTAACCGCGTTGCGTACCGGGTTGTCGCTGCTGGCGATGCGTAAAGATCAGTCTGCCGACGAACAGCAGGCGGAGATCGGGCAGTTGATGGGGCGTCTGGACAGCACCATTCAGGTGGTACGGGATGTCTCAACCCGTCTGCGGCCCAACGTGCTCAATCTCGGGTTGATTCCGGCACTGGAGTGGTTGCGCGATCAGTTTATAAAAAACAACGGTATCCGCTGCATTTTGCTGGCGCCCGACGAGCATACCGTGGTGCTGGATGATGCGACGCTGACGGCGGCATTTCGCGTGGTTCAGGAGTCCCTTACCAATGTCGCCCGCCATGCCAGCGCCAGCAATGTCTATATCTTTGTCAAACTCCAGCCGGATGCGCTGCTTATCGAAGTTGTCGATAACGGCAAAGGCTTTCATCTGCAACGTGTGAAGAGAGGAACCTGCGGGCTGCACGGGATCGAGGAGCGCGGACGCATGCTAAACGGCGAGGCGACCATCAATAGCACACCCGGTAAAGGAACACGGGTTAAACTGAAGTTCCCTCTCTCTGTGAGCGTTAAATCAGCACCATCCTGTTCGAAAACCAGGAGGATAGATCGATGAGTGAACGCATACGTCTGATGATTGCCGACGATCATGCCATCATGCGCGAGGGCCTGAAGCAAATTTTTGCACTCGATGACACTATCGAAGTGGTATGTGAAGCGCCGGATAGCGGCCAGGTACTGGAGCGCTTGCGCCAGCACGACGTCGATCTGCTGCTGCTGGATATTTCGATGCCGGGCATGAGCGGGGAAGATCTGATCACCCGCCTGATACCGCTCTATCCCCAATTGCGTATTCTGGTATTGAGTATGTTTAACGAACCGCAAATTGCCCGGCGGGTGTTAAATAATGGCGCGCTGGGCTATATCACCAAAGATAAGTCGCCAGAGATTTTACTCAAAGCGATCCGCACCGTGGCGCAGGGATCACGCTATATCGATCACGATCTGGCGCAGGAAATTATCTTTTCCGACTACCAGAGTAATAATCGTGCGCCGCATGAGAGCCTGACGATGCGCGAACGGCAAATAATGATTATGCTGGCCCACGGCGAGTCGATTAATGCGATAGCCGATGCGCTCTCCATCAGTAATAAAACCGTCAGCACCTATAAATCACGCATGATGAAGCGGATGAAATTCACCAATAACGCCCATATCGTCAAATATTCCCTGCGGCATAACCTGGTGCAATAAGATCTTTCGCCAACGCCTGACGGGGGGCAATTATATTGCTACATGCCCGACCTCATTTTTAGCGGTGCAGTAGTGAGATTGAAGATAGGGTATGAAAACAAAAATCCACGCAGTTGCGTGGATTTTATCGTTTTGTGATGCGTATGAGCTTCAGCAAAACCTCATAAGACAACATAATCGTCAAGCGTTATCGTTTTTTAAATTTTCCTTTTTGTCCCGAGATAATTTCTCAAGCGTTAATAATTCCTGGCTTTTGACTTTGCGGCAAAGAGAAACTGCGTCCTGAAGCTTCCCTCGAACTTTGTCATCAAACTCGGTATCAAGCACCTGATATCGGAGGCTGTTTTTGTATGACGCGATGACGTTAACTGGGCAGATGAGCTGTATATCACCAAGAGCATAAATTTTCACTGCCTTCAGCAAATAGTATTTGTCATCAGAGGATCTTTCCTCTTGCCATGTAGGGTCTCTGAAATACTCTGCGGGATAAGAAGCTGTGGGTACACCATATACATGGGGGCGCAGATCCATGATGCCTGATGTATTAAGAAACATTGTCAATATGATAGCAGGTACCATATGAACTAATGTACAGATTACAAACATTATCGCGGCCATAACCCCACTCACCACGCCCATCTGACGTAACAAACTTGTGCGGGTTCTTAGCCTGAGGTAAACAGTACCAGGAATCAGTGAAAAGATAATCAGAAATATGGATAAGACGATAACAGTCACCGCCTGTCTGACCTGGCCTGTACCTTCCGGAAATTCGAGAGTTCTGAGAAAGAGCTCCAGAGGGAAAACATACAGGCATGCAGTCACCGCACACAGGGCAGGTTGCAGGATATGCGCGAAAATGACTGTGCCTGCTTTTTTCCTGTTACGCTCGCCGGCAATTTTCCTGCGAGTCATCCCGAGATTGAACCATAAAGAAAGTAAAATGCTGATCAGCCAGATAATACCCATCTGAACGTAATTGTTCTGTGTGACATCCTTTCCTGTGTAAAGCGAAAGAAAAATATAGCCGTAAAATATCAGCACGGAAAATAACGAAGTGAGCAGTATAATTCTGATATTGTTCTCGGTTTGTTCTTCCGCCAGACTACTGTCGACCTGATTATATGAAAAAAAAAGCCCAGTCAGCATCGAAGGCAGAAAGAACACCACACAAAAGAGGATTAAACTGATACAGGCAAAGACCATCAGATAACTGAATAATGAAGAAAAAGAGAGGCTCTCAAAAAAAAGGCCTGGCTGCCCTATCCGCGCTAAATGCGCCCATATGAAAAGTGCCGCAATAAACGTTGAGACTAACGCCGGGGTAAGGAATGATAAAAGCCAGATCCGCAGTTTTCGCAGTGTCTTTTTATAGTCTTCATTGTCCATGTTTTTACTCCTGATTATTTTTTTGAACTCACCTGACGTCCGGTTTCCTGAAGTCAGAGCGAACAGCCACACCTAGTTCTACCAGATGTAGCGAGCAGGTCTTTCTCTGCTGTCAGACCCGCATATATCTGCATGTGTTACAGAAACAATGTTATTCCATAACGGACGCTGACGACCAGACCGTTCGGCGCGGGCAGTTCAGCATAAGGGGCAAAACGGAGCTCGAACTCAGCGTACCATAGTGGTAGGTGCCGCAGAACCTGTGTTTCCGTGGCAGTATCTCGACCGCGAAAGCGGGCTGCACTACAACCTGTTCCGCTACTACGACCCGGTGACCGGGCGTTATACGCAGGTGGATCCGATTGGGTTAGCGGGCGGGCTGAATATCTACAGCTATGTGGGTGATCCGCTGGTGTGGGTGGATCCGTTGGGGTTAAGTTGCTGGAAACCAAAAAAGGTAGAAGGAAGAAAAGTTTACCAGAGGGATAATTTATTTGATCCTAATTACGTTGATGCTGATGGTTTGACTAATATTCAGAGGATGCATGCTGGAAACGCGCCTATAGGCCATGATGGTTTAGAATTGAACTTACACCATCTCGCCCAAGACGAACTCGGGGCTATGGTTGAAATATTAAGCAGTCATCGCAGCAAGAATGACACCGTGTTGCATATGTATTCTAACCAGTGAGATAAAACTTGGGTTGGTCCTGGTGGTATCCTTCGAACCTATAGTAGTGCACCGCCTTCTATGAATAAACGGCCATTTAATCGCTGGAAGAAAAAATATTGGAAAGCTGAGCGCTGGACTTTTAGGAGACTAAATGATTGATATTTATAAAGAACTTGATGATTTAATTAGTGCAAGTGGTGAGGAGGCGCAAGGAAGTGGTCCCGCCCCTGAGGATGTAATTGAGCTTTATGAGAAAGAGCTTAAGGTTAAATTCCCTCCCACATATAAGTTTTTTTTAGAGAAATATGGGACGCTTTCATTTAATGGAGAGTCATTTTATGGCATCTCAAAGTTAGGCTTGGCCGCACAATCTGCACCTGATGTCAGGTATACAACACTTAAGGCCAGAGAACTTGGCGATATTGATAACAATATGATTTTGATAAAATCCTCTGGTTATGGCCCACTATTTTCTATTGACGTATCTGTTCAAAGTGGTGGCGAGGCAGCAGTAGTGGAAACAGACTTATCATTCAAGAGAGATGGCAGTAAAAAAATCGTGGCTAAGACTCTTGCAGATTTTTTGGTTTGTGAAACTAAAAAGTCTTTGGAAGATTTATAATATCTTTGAAGAGCTTACATGCGCACCGTGTTAACCAGGCTTTAAGGTATAGTATCCAGAGCAGGATTCAGTATGACGCTCTCGGTGGCATGAGTGTCCCAGGAATTCCAGGTATAATAAATTAGATGAACTTATGAATATAAACCAGGCATCGATCGAAAAGTTATTAAGAATCAACTGGCTTTCAAACGCAGGAAAAGATAGCTCTATTCCTGACACTATACGCGTTAAAGATATAAATGCTTTTCAAATTAATCTGGAAAGTGAAGAGTGGGAAAATGTTACTTTAGAAGCCCGAAATAATATCACAGGTCGGTTGGCGAAAAAACATGTCAATGCTTTTCTTGAATGGAACAAGCTCGCAGATGCTGCTGCTATTATCATTGAAAGTAAAATTGTTCCACAAATCCCTCCTATAGGAGGGAATCAAAAGGCTTTGCTTAGTAATATAAAGTGGGATTTATTAAATTATCTATTAGAGGATGCTTATAGTCCCTTTTTAAATAATTCACTTTTTTTTATGAATCTTATTTCTATTTATGAGCAAGGTCATATGCCCTGTGGCTGGGCCGGTCAGTGGCCCCAGGGCGAGCTAATAATTTACTAGCCCTACTGGCGGAATGCGCCGCGAACTGCTTTTCGAGCGCCGCTACCGCTGGGACCGCACCGATTAGAGAGTCCAGCAGATACACACCGACGCGACGCCCACCATGCCGGGCGAGAAGTACAGCCAGTACCTGTGGTCTACGACGCGGCGAGGCAGGTGACAAAGGCCGTCGAACCGCAGAAAAAAGAGCGCCTCTTCTGGGACCCGGCAGGCAACCGTACCGAAGAACACCGTAACCCGGTGTGGCACAACCTGCTGCTGCGCCTGGGCGGGCTGAAACTTGATCGGGATTAATACCTACAGCTATGTGGGTGGATCCGTTGGGGTTAGTTGCATGTTATAAGCCACCGCATGAGAATGTTTTTTACAGGACCATGTCAAAAGAAGATTTTGCTGTTTTACAAAAAACAGGACGTATCCCTGCTACAACCGAAACAACAATATCTCCAACCCGTGAATTTTCAGAAGACTATGACGGGATATTGGTACAATTCAATCTAAAACTAGGTACGCGAGCACAGTTAGAAGGTATTGGCATTAGAGATAATTCTGATCTGGCTGCTGTAACCCATCCTGATATACCAAGCCCAGTAAAATCAAAAGGTTGGGGGTTGAAAATGCTTGATTTAAAGGCGATGATGACCAGATAAATATTGGTCCTGGAAGGGAAGGGGGCGCTGCTTTAAAAATCTTTAACGATGGTATCGATTCTTTTAATGTGTTGAGGCAATAATGAATTCAGAGCAAAAGAACTTAGTGCTTTCCGTGGTTAATAATAAGCCACTTAGAACTGGAAAAATAACAGATGAAGAATTTCTAAAGCTTTTTCCATGTGCTCACGGAAATGTTGAGGGTTTTATAGATGACATTTTAAAAAATGCGCACTCTTCTACAGACCTGAAAGAAGTTGAATGCGCTTTATATATTGGCTTTCATTTTGGATTTACAAGCAAGCATGAAGATATCTTGATACATCTTTTGGGTGATGATTTTCATTATAAACATGATGATGTTGTGCGGGCTTTAGTTGAAATAAAGGCTAAAAGCGATGATGCAGTAAATGCCCTATATAACTGTGCTTTATCTGAATATGATTATTTGGCTGATGACAGAGAGGACGATAATTACATGTTGACATGGAACTGTATATACGCTTTAGCGAAAATAGGTTCTAAATACGCTGTTGAGAAATTAAAAGCATTGTCAAGAAATCCCATTCCTGAAATAAATAGTAAAGCAGTACAGGTTGGAAAGTCTTACGGTGTTTTAGATTAGAAAATAAATTTTTATTTAAGCCGGTTTCCGGCTTGAATTTTATAAGGCCGTTCTTGAGGGAGAAGCGAAATTGCTAAATGTATGTCCCCAGTATCTATGCATCCTTTTATCTTTTTGACAAGGCTGGTTACATCTGAAATGTTGGCAATCCATTTTTTGCAATATTCGGGTGTCGCGCAGCATCAGCTTTGAAAATGAGGCAGCGCGAGGTGAAGGCGGGCTTAACAACGTCCGCTCCTGGCACAAAGTGGCTCTTGAAGAATGAGTTCTATCTTGTGGTTCACTAAGTGCATTAAGTTCTAATTGGATCCTGCTACCCATTTGTCCAACATATCCTCCCATTCCCGAATCATCACTTTACGCTCATTAAGATAGGTTGCATGGTTGTATGTGCGACGAATATTATTGGTATCAGTGTGCGCAAGTTTGGCCTCAATAGTATCAGGTCGATAGCCCCTCTCGTCTAAACGGGTACTTTCTGTGGTTCGGCTTGCATGAGGGCTATAAGTACCACTCCAGCCCATGCTTTTCAGTAGCTGACGAAGAGAGTGCGATGTCATTGGACCTGGTGGATTATCCCTTCCCGAAAAAAGGTGCTGCCGATGCCTGGTTAATCCTTGTAATGTTTTGAGCATGTTAAGGGCCTGGGAGGGGAATAATATTTTCCCTACCAGCTTTCATGCGCGTTGCTGGGATGGTCCACAGTCCGTTATCAAGATGATGATCTCTCTGATAGGGAGCATACCGATAAAAACAAAAATCCACGCAGTTGCGTGGATTTTATCGTTTTTGCGAGGCTTATGAGATTCAGCGAAACCCCATAAGACAACACATCATATTTAGACGTTAAACAGGAAGTTCATCACATCGCCATCTTTAACGATGTACTCTTTCCCTTCTGAACGCATCTTGCCGGCTTCTTTCGCGCCTTGCTCGCCTTTATAAGCGATGAAATCTTCATAGGCGATGGTCTGGGCGCGGATAAAGCCTTTCTCGAAGTCGGTGTGGATCTTACCGGCCGCCTGCGGAGCGGTTGCGCCGACAGGGATGGTCCATGCGCGTACCTCTTTCACGCCAGCGGTGAAGTAGGTTTGCAGATTCAGCAGTTCATAACCGGCGCGGATGACGCGGTTCAGGCCCGGCTCTTCCAGACCCAGCTCAGCCATAAACTCTTCACGGTCAGCATCTTCCAGCTCGGCGATGTCAGACTCAACGGCGGCGCAAACGGCAACCACCACGGAACCCTCTTTCGCGGCGATGTCGCGCACGGTGTCGAGGTACGGGTTGTTCTCGAAGCCATCTTCATTGACGTTGGCAATGTACATGGTCGGTTTCAGGGTCAGGAAGCTCAGGTAGCGAATAGCCGCTTTCTCTTCAGCAGAGAGATCCAGCGAGCGCAGCATACCGGCGTTTTCCAGCTGCGGCAGGCATTTTTCCAGTGCAGACAGCTCAGCTTTCGCATCTTTGTCGCCGCCTTTGGCTTTCTTCTGCACGCGATGGATTGCGCGTTCGCAGGTATCCAGATCCGCCAGCGCCAGCTCGGTATTGATAACGTCAATATCATCAGCCGGATCGACCTTGTTGTTAACGTGAATGATGTTGTCATTCTCGAAGCAGCGCACCACGTGGCCGATGGCTTCGGTTTCGCGGATGTTGGTCAGGAACTGGTTGCCCAGGCCTTCACCTTTGGACGCGCCTTTTACCAGACCGGCGATATCAACGAACTCCATGGTGGTCGGCAGGACGCGCTGCGGTTTAACAATTTCCGCCAGCTTATCGAGACGCGGATCGGGCATCGGTACGACACCGGTGTTCGGCTCAATGGTACAGAAGGGGAAGTTTGCCGCTTCGATACCCGCTTTGGTGAGCGCGTTGAACAGGGTGGATTTACCTACGTTAGGCAGACCAACGATACCGCATTTGAATCCCATGATGTAATTACCTTAATCTCTTGATAATCAACCCGTTATTAAAAACGGATTGTCGAAAAGTGAAAAACTGCGCCTAGTATACACATAACCAATGTTATGCGCGGCAAAAAAGGCGCTGGGCGCGCTTACTGCGCTTTAAAAGCGTGCAGGCGATTGGTGGCTTTGGTCAGCCCCTCTTTCAGCCACACTTCGGTACAACGCGCCGCTTCGTCTACCGCATCGTCGATTAGCGTCTGTTCTGACACCGGCGGTTTACCCAGCACAAAACCGACAACCTTGTTTTTATCGCCCGGATGGCCAATTCCGATGCGTAAGCGGTGAAAATTGGGGTTATTGCCCAGTTTGCTGATGATATCTTTCAGGCCGTTATGCCCACCGTGACCGCCGCCAAGCTTAAACTTTGCCACCCCTGGCGGCAGATCGAGTTCATCGTGCGCCACGAGGATCTCGTCGGGATTGATACGGTAAAAGGTCGCCATCGCCGCCACGGCTTTACCGCTCAGGTTCATAAATGTCGTGGGCACCAGCAGGCGCACATCTTCGCCCGCCAGCTGAATGCGCGAGGTGAAACCAAAGAACTTCGGCTCGTCGCGTAACGGCGCGCGGGCGCGCTCCGCCAGTAAATCCACATACCATGCGCCAGCGTTATGGCGTGTCGCGGCATACTCCGCGCCGGGGTTTGCCAGCCCGACAATCAGTTTAATCGTCACTTTCTCTTCCTGACCAGGTCAATGTCCGGCGCGTAGTTTACGTCGAGAGGCGCGCGATGACAAAATTCTCACATCCGATGAGCCGTGAAGGGGAATGATTACTCACCTCAACCATTCGAATTTCAACGAGTTCATGGGGTTATGTGTAAATTTATGTTAGGCGGATATGTGTAATTGTGATCCTGCCCGCAACCGCTAAAAAGTGCGCTGTCTATACTTTGCACACAAGGATTGGGGATATCCCATCCAACCCACTGTTCGGAGGTGACACATGAAACGTAGAAACGCGTCGTTACTCGGCAATGCGCTCATGGGGTTGGGGTTAATTGTGATGGTTGTGGGCGTCGGGTATTCGGTTCTCAACCAGCTTCCGCAGATTAACCTGCCACAGTTTTTCGCCCACGGCGCGGTGCTCAGCATCTTCCTTGGCGCGGTGCTCTGGCTGGCAGGCGCACGCGTCAGCGGCCATGAAGAGGTGTGCGACAAATACTGGTGGGTGCGTCACTATGACAAACGCTGCCGTCGCGACCGGCAAAACCACGGCTAACCAGCACTGATTTCGATAACGGCTCCTGCGGGAGCCGTTTTTTTTGGTCTTTTGCTTGACCCTCACGTAACGTGAGGCGCGAAAGTGGCGTCTGTGGAGCACGAAAGGAGCAGTTATGTTAATTCAGGTAGGTGAGCTGGCGCGGCGCGCGGGCATTAGCGTTCGCACCCTTCATCATTATGAGCATATTGGCCTGCTGCTGCCTTCTGCCCGAAGCGCCGCCGGTTACCGGCTCTATAACCTCGCTGATGTGAAGCGCCTGCAGATGATTCAGGCGCTGGCAAAATCGGGGATGGAACTGGCGGCAATTGGCGACTACCTGGCGCGGGAAACGCGCCCGCTGGCTGAACTGTTAAATGACCAGATTACCCGGCTCGACAGGCAGGTGCGCGATATCGTGACACTGCGCGATCGCCTTGTCGATCTCCGGGATGGTCTTGCCTGCGGCGCGGAGCCCGACCTCGAGTCCTGGCTACAGACACTGGAGTTGATGAAAATGTACGATCGTTGGTTTACGCCGCAAGAGTTAGACGAATTACCATTTGCCGCCCGGGATGAAGCGCGTGACCGCGTCTGGGCGACGCTGGTTAGCGAAGCGCAAACACTGATGGACAATAACGTGGCAGCGGATGATGCGCAGGCGATGGATCTGGCGACCCGCTGGATGACGCGTCTTGAGCAGGATACGGCCAACAAGCCGGAGTTTTTAACGCGGCTTAATGAGATGCACAGCGCCGAACCGCAGATGCGCGAACAGACCGGCATTACGCCCGCGATGACGGAGTACATCACCCGCTGTTTCGCCGAGAGCAAGCTGGCTATCTGGCAGCGCTACTTAACGCCGCAGGAGATGGCTTTTACCCGCGCGCACTACTTTGACCGCATGATGGAGTGGCCTGCGCTGGTGGCAAAACTGCACGATGCCAGCCGCCGCGAACTTGATCTACACAGCGAAGAGGCGCAGGCGCTGGCGGCAAACTGGCTGGAGCTTTTTCAGTCCTACGCCGGGCGCGATCCACAGACGCAGCAGAAGTTTCGCACGGCGATGGAGCAGGAGCCGCATCTGATGAAGGGCACCTGGATGACGCCCGCGGTGCTGCAGTGGCTCCGGCGGGCAATTGAAGTGATGATGCGCACCCGTTACGGCGCGCCGGGATCAGAGATCGGCTAACGCCGCGTCGCGGTTCGGGAAGAAGGCCAGCCTGCCGGGGATGGGTTGAATACCGGCGCGGGCAAAGGTGCGCAGCGGCTGGAACTCCAGGTTGCTGACACGAAGCTCCACGCCCTCCGGCAGGCGGCTGACAAAACGGCGGAAGGCATCGAGCCCACCGGCGTCCAGCACCGGCACCGCGTCCCACTTCAGCACCACGATGCGTTTTCCGGCGATACGCGTCTCCAGATCGCTGAACAGCCCCTCTGCCGCCGCGAAAAAGAGCGGGCCGATCACTCTCAGCACCAGCACATCTTCCGGCACGCTGACATTCACCGCCGCAAGACGCGTCATGCGCGCGATGCGGCGCATAAACAGCAGCGAGGCGAGGACAATGCCGACGCTGATAGCAATCACCATATCGAACAGCACCGTCAGCGACATGCAGATCAGCATCACCACAATGTCATCGGCTGGCGCGCGGCGCAGCAGATCGACCACCTTATGCGCTTCGCTCATATTCCACGCTACCATCAGCAGCAGCGCGGCCATCGCCGAGAGCGGCAGCCAGGAGAGCAGGGGAGCCAGCACCAGCAGCGCCATGATCACCAGCAGGGAGTGGATCACCGCCGAAATGGGTGAGGTGGCACCGGCGCGCACGTTTGCCGCCGAGCGGGCAATCGCCGCAGTAGCCGTAATGCCGCCAAAGAAGGGCGCGACAATATTGCCCATCCCCTGACCAATCAGTTCACTGTTGGCTTTGTGCTTGGTGCCGGTCATGCCGTCGAGCACCACCGCGCAGAGCAGGGACTCAATCGCGCCAAGCATGGCCATGGAAAACGCCGCGGGCAACAGGGCGCGCAGGGAGTCCCAGCTTAAGGTAAAGGTCGAGCCGGGCAGATCCCACGGCAGCACCAGCTGCGGCAGCAGTTGCGGAATACCGTTGCCCTGGCTGCCGTCAGCTAGCAGATAGTGAAACTGCGACCCAATGGTGGCTACATGGCTGCCAAGCAGGTTGACCACCCCCATCACCGCACAACCTGCCAGCAGCGCCGGCAGATGCCCCGGCACGCGCAAACGCAGACGCGGCCAGAGGATCAGCGTGCCGAGCGTCACCACGCCGATGGCGGCATCGCCCGGGTTAATGGTTGGCAGCGCCATCACCAGTGCGCCCACTTTTTGCAGGTAATGCTCCGGCACATGGGCCATTTGCAGACCGAGAAAATCTTTGATCTGCATGGTGCCGATGGTAATGCCGATCCCGGAGGTAAACCCGAGGGTCACTGAGAGCGGGATGTACTCAATCAGGCGACCAAAACGCGCCAGACCGAAGAGGATCAGGAATACCCCGGACATTAGCGTCGCTACCAGCAGGCCACCGAGGCCAAACTGTTGCGAAACCGGGTAGAGGATCACCACAAACGCCGCTGTCGGACCGGAGACGCTGTAACGCGACCCGCCGCTCAGGGCAATCACAATGCCCGCGACGGCAGCGGTGTATAAACCGTATTGCGGCGCGACGCCGCTGCCAATCGCCAGCGCCATCGCCAGCGGAATGGCAATAATGCCCACCGTGACCCCGGCGATCAGATCGCGGGTAAAGCGGGCGGCGGTATATTTTTCTTTCCAGCAGGCATCAATCAGCGCGCGGAAAGGCATGATGTGGGGAGAAAGTAACATTTTCACAGGAGTCACTCTTTTGCGAAGCGTAGTCTAACTAATTAATAAATCATACAAATAAAAAAGAGGGTTAAAAAAACCCGCCGGAGCGGGTTTGATATGAAGCATCGATTAATGTTCGAACATCGCAGAGATCGACTCTTCATTGCTGATACGACGGATAGCTTCGGCCAGCATGCCAGAGAGCGTCAGCGTACGTACGTTCGGCAGCGCTTTAATCTCTTCGCTCAGCGGAATGGTGTCGCAGACCACCACTTCGTCAATCACGGAGTTGCGCAGGTTATTCACCGCATTACCGGAGAAAATCGGGTGCGTGGCGTAAGCGAAGACGCGTTTTGCGCCGCGCTCTTTCAGGGCTTCTGCTGCTTTGCACAGCGTACCGCCGGTGTCGATCATATCGTCAACCAGCACGCAGTCGCGGTTCGCCACGTCGCCGATGATGTGCATCACCTGCGAGACGTTGGCGCGCGGGCGGCGCTTATCGATGATCGCCATGTCGGTATCGTTCAGCAGTTTGGCAATCGCACGTGCGCGAACCACACCGCCGATATCCGGCGAAACCACAATCGGGTTGTCGAGGTTCAGCTGCAGCATATCTTCGAGCAGAATCGGGCTGCCGAACACGTTATCAACCGGTACATCAAAGAAGCCCTGAATCTGTTCAGCATGCAGGTCTACGGTGAGGACGCGGTCAACGCCAACGCTTGAGAGGAAATCGGCAACGACTTTTGCGGTAATCGGTACGCGAGCGGAGCGGACGCGGCGATCCTGACGGGCGTAACCAAAGTAGGGGATAACGGCGGTGATACGGCCTGCGGAAGCACGGCGCAGGGCATCGACCATCACAACCAATTCCATCAGGTTGTCGTTAGTAGGAGCACAAGTGGACTGGATGATGAAAATATCACCACCGCGTACGTTTTCATTGATTTGTACGCTGACTTCGCCGTCGCTAAAGCGACCTACGGCGGCGTCGCCGAGAGAAGTGTACAGGCGGTTGGCAATACGTTGTGCTAGTTCCGGGGTGGCGTTACCAGCAAAAAGCTTCATATCAGGCACGAGAAGAACCTCAGGCATGCGTCCAGTGGTGGATAGGATACGCCAAAATGTGCGGTCAGGGCGAAAAACTATCCATGCGGTGTATTAAAGAGCGCGATGCAACGTCTGGAACAAGTGACGTTGTCACCGTGACTCAGCTTGCCCGGCGATGGTTTGTGCTAGCGGCGAGAGGTTAACGCCTCGCGCGACAAAACCGTTCAGCCATTCCGGGGCTTGCTCAAGCACCTGACGAGCGGAGGATTCGGTGTCAAATTCGGCAAAGACACAGGCTCCTGTGCCAGTCAGGCGCGACGGCGCGTATTCTAACAGCCAGGAAAGCGCCGCATCAACCTCACGAAAACGTTTTCTTGCGATAACCTCGCAATCGTTGCCGAATTCACAATTCAGTAACGTATTGATTGACCTGACGGGCGTATTGCGCGGGAGTTCAGGATCGCCAAAGATAAGCGGCGTCGGAATGCTGACGCCCGGGTGGGCGACCAGGTACCATTTTTCCGGCGGATCGACCGGCGTAAGCAGCTCGCCGACCCCTTCAGCAAACGCCGCATGGCCGCGCACAAACACCGGTACATCGGCACCAAGCGTTAAACCCAGCTGCGCCAGTTCATCGACGCTCAGCCCGCACTGCCAGAGATGGTTAAGCGCCACCAGCACCGTTGCCGCATTCGACGAGCCGCCGCCAAGCCCGCCGCCCATCGGCAGACGTTTTTCAATGGCGATGTCCGCACCACAACCTGGGGTCAGGCGCTCGGTCTCGGCGGCGCGTTTCATCAACAAGCGCGCCGCGCGAACGATCAGGTTCTCCTCATCGGGCACGCCCTCGACCGGCGTCAGCAGGCAGATTTTGCCGTCCCGGCGCGGCTCGATGGTCAACGTGTCGCCATAATCGAGAAACTGAAACAGCGTTTGCAGCGTGTGGTAACCATCCTCACGCTGGCCGGTGATGTATAAAAAGAGATTAAGTTTTGCCGGAGCAGGCCAGGTCATCATTTAACGATCCAGTTATCCATCTTTAACTTGATGCGCTGCTTGCCGTCGCTCAGCTCCATATTGGAAGGCAGGGCTGGCTGGGTTTTGCTGTCATAACCGCCATATACCACTTTCCAGCTCTTGCCGTCCTGGCTGTAGTTAACCTGGCTCAGGCGATACTGGTCGTCGAGTTTGTAATCGGTGGCGTCGCCCGGCAGGCCGAGGATCCACTGGCGCAGGCTGTTAAGCGGAATCGGCATGCCGGTCAGCTTACCAATCATCTCTTCCGCGTCGTCGGCGGTGTAGTGCTTACCTTTATTATCCACCAGCTCAACATTGCCCGGCTGCGCCTTCAGCTCAAGCTCGGTGCTGCCCAGCGGGTTGGTGAGCAGTAAGCGGTAGCGATCCTGGCCGGTTTGCTGCCAGAAGAAGCGGGCATAGACTTTTTGCTCATCAGAGAGATAAGCAAACGCGCCGCGCGTCTGGTACTGGTGTAAATCGCGCACCTGCTGCTGATGCTGACGCCACTGCGGCGCATCAGGGCTTTTTCCCGGCCCTTTCGGCGCGGTCAGGGTACAGGCGGTGAGCACGAGGCTTGCCAGCGGTAGCAGGCGAATGAGGCGGAAATCCGACAGAATCATAACGATGACAAATCCTTGTAACAGTTTACAGACAGAAGCTTAATGCTAGCGCCGCACAGAAAGAGCGTCTACGTTCACGTTGTCTTAAATCATAAAAAGACCAATTACTCCGAAAGGATAGTCTCCCTTTTATTGACTGGGCTCATCCTGTATGATGCGTGCAGTCTAACCTTATCAACGTTGGTACTATTCCCGCGCCCATGACCCTTTTAGCACTCGGCATCAACCATAAAACAGCACCTGTTGCGTTGCGAGAACGTATTGCGTTTTCGCCGGAAACGCTTGATCAGGCGCTGGAAAGCCTGTTGGCGCAGCCGATGGTGCAGGGGGGCGTGGTGCTCTCAACCTGTAACCGCACCGAGCTCTATCTGAGCGTCGAAGAGCGGGAGAACTTACAGGAAGCGCTGGTGCGCTGGCTCTGCGATTATCACCATTTACGTGAAGATGAGGTTCGTCAGAGCCTCTACTGGCACGAAGATAACGACGCCGTCAGCCATTTAATGCGCGTGGCGAGCGGGCTTGATTCGCTGGTGCTCGGCGAGCCGCAGATCCTCGGCCAGGTGAAAAAAGCCTATGCCGACTCCCATCGCGGACACGGAAATGCCAGCGAGCTGGAACGAATGTTCCAGAAATCCTTCTCTGTCGCCAAGCGCGTGCGCACGGAAACCGATATCGGCGCCAGCGCCGTGTCGGTCGCTTTTGCTGCCTGTACCCTCGCGCGGCAGATCTTTGAATCCCTGTCGACGGTTACCGTGCTGCTGGTCGGCGCGGGCGAGACCATTGAACTGGTGGCGCGCCATCTGCGCGAGCACAAAGTACAAAATATGATCATCGCCAACCGCACCCGCGAGCGCGCGGAGCTGCTGGCGACTGAGGTCGGGGCGGAAGTGATCGGCCTGAGCGAAATTGATGAGCGCCTGAAAGATGCCGATATCGTCATCAGTTCGACCGCCAGCCCGCTGCCGATTATTGGTAAAGGGATGGTCGAGCGGGCAATGAAGGCGCGTCGCAATAAGCCGATGCTGCTGGTGGATATCGCCGTTCCGCGCGACGTTGAGCCGGAAGTGGGTGAAATTGCCAACGCCTATCTCTACAGCGTCGACGATCTGCAAAGCATCATTCAGCACAACCTGGCGCAGCGCAAAGCCGCGGCGGTGCAGGCGGAAACTATCGTCGCCCAGGAGACCAGCGAGTTTATGGCCTGGCTGCGTGCGCAAAGCGCCAGCGAGACGATTCGCGACTACCGCAGCCAGTCAGAACAGGTTCGCGATGAGCTGACGGCAAAAGCGCTCGCTGCGCTGGAGCAGGGCGGCGATCCGCAGACCATTATGCAGGACCTGGCGTGGAAGCTGACCAACCGTTTGATCCACGCCCCAACCAAATCTCTTCAGCAGGCCGCCCGTGACGGGGATGACGATCGCCTGCATATTCTGCGCAACAGCCTCGGGCTGGATTAGCACACCACACTCCTGATAATTACTAAAAGGTGCCTTTACGCCTATGAAGCCTTCTATCGTTGCCAAACTGGAAGCCCTGCATGAACGCCATGAAGAAGTTCAGGCGCTGCTGGGCGACGCGCAAACCATCGCCGATCAGGATCGCTTCCGTGCCCTGTCGCGCGAATATGCGCAGCTGAGCGACGTTTCCCGCTGTTTTACCGACTGGCGACAGACGCAGGACGATATCGAGACCGCGCAGATGATGCTCGAGGACCCCGAAATGCGCGAAATGGCGCAAGAGGAGTTACGCGACGCAAAAGAGAAAAGCGAGCAGCTTGAGCAGCATTTACAGGTGCTGCTGCTGCCGCAAGATCCCGATGATGAGCGCAACGCGTTTGTCGAAGTCCGCGCCGGGACCGGCGGGGATGAAGCCGCGCTGTTTGCCGGCGATCTGTTCCGCATGTACAGCCGTTATGCCGAGGCCCGCCGCTGGCGCGTTGAGATCATGAGCGCCAACGAAGGCGAGCATGGCGGCTATAAAGAGGTGATTGCCAAAATCAGCGGCGACGGCGTCTATGGCCGTCTGAAGTTTGAATCGGGCGGGCACCGCGTGCAGCGCGTTCCGGCCACCGAATCGCAGGGGCGCATTCACACCTCCGCCTGTACCGTTGCGGTGATGCCGGAGCTGCCGGAAGCGGAACTGCCGGATATCAACCCGGCGGATCTGCGTATCGACACCTTCCGCTCCTCCGGCGCGGGCGGTCAGCACGTTAACACCACCGACTCGGCGATCCGTATTACCCACTTGCCGACCGGCATTGTGGTGGAGTGCCAGGATGAGCGTTCGCAGCACAAAAACAAAGCCAAAGCGCTTTCGGTGCTCGGCGCGCGCATTCGCGCGGCTGAAGTGGCGAAACGCCAGCAGACGGAGGCCTCCACGCGCCGTAACCTGCTTGGCAGCGGCGATCGCAGCGACCGCAACCGCACCTATAACTTCCCGCAGGGTCGTGTGACCGACCACCGCATCAACCTGACGCTCTACCGTCTGGATGAGGTGATGGAAGGCAAGCTTGATGCGCTGATCGAACCGATCGTGCAGGAGTACCAGGCCGACCAGCTGGCGGCGCTCTCCGAGCAGGATTGATGGAGTATCAACAGTGGTTGCGCGAGGCAGTCAGCCAGCTGCAGGCCAGTGAAAGCCCGCGGCGCGATGCCGAGATCCTGCTCGGCTTTGTCACCGGCAAAGCGCGCACCTTTATTCTCGCCTTCGGTGAAACGCCTCTTACGGGCGAGCAGCAGGAGCAGCTTGCCGCGTTACTGGCCCGGCGCGTGCGCGGCGAGCCGGTCGCGCATCTGATTGGTGAGCGCGAATTCTGGTCGCTGCCGTTGTTCGTCTCGCCCGTGACGCTGATCCCGCGCCCCGATACCGAGTGTCTGGTCGAGCAGGCGCTCGCCCGGCTTCCCGCCGCGCCGTGCCGCATCCTTGATTTGGGTACCGGCACCGGTGCAATTGCGCTGGCGCTGGCCAGCGAGCGGCCAGATTGCCAGGTCACCGCCGTCGATCTCATCCCTGACGCGGTCGCGCTGGCGCAGCGTAACGCCGATCATCTCGGTATCCGCAATATCGAGATTGTGCAGAGCCGCTGGTTTAGCGCCCTTGAGGGGCAGCAATTTTCGCTTATCGTCAGCAACCCCCCCTATATTGATGCGCAGGATCCCCATCTGGCGCAGGGCGATGTGCGCTTTGAACCGCTCAGCGCATTGGTGGCGGCGGATAATGGCCTTGCGGATCTCCACACGCTGATTAAAGACGCACCGCGCTACTTACTGCCGCAGGGCTGGCTGTTGCTGGAGCATGGCTGGCAGCAGGGTGCGGCGGTGCGCGAGATTTTTGCCCGCTACGGCTGGCAGCAGGTAGAAACCTGCCGGGATTATGGTGATAACGAACGCCTGACGCTGGGACGGCGGCCGTAACGGGAGCAACAGGGAATGTGCCTCTTTAACATCCTGATTACGTTACATTTGACGTCGGTGGCGCTGACCATTAGCCTGTTCACCCTGCGTTACTGGTGGCGCTGGAGCAACAATCCCCGCTTTCAGGCGCGTTGGGTGCGGGTGTTACCGCACATTGTCGATAGCGTTTTGCTGCTCAGCGGCGTGGGGTTGATAGCTCTGACCGGCTATTTGCCTTTTACTGTTAAAGGCGCATGGCTGACTGAAAAGCTGTTTGGCGTTATCATCTATATCGTTTTGGGTTTTATTGCGCTCGGGCGACATCGTCCGCGCGGCCAGCAGGCAGGTTTTATCGCCTTTATGCTGGGGCTGGTGGTGCTGTACATCATCATTAAACTCGCCGCCACAAAAGTACCGATACTGGGGTAAGACATGAGGTCGTTAGCTGATTTCGAATTTAACAAAGCGCCATTATGCGACGGGATGATCCTTGTTTCCGAGCTGATACGCGATGATTTTCCTTCACAATACGTACAAGACGAACTGGAGCATCTGCTCGCGCTTGCCCGTGAAGAGATCAGTCAGGCAAAGCCTCAGGAGCATCAACTGGAGGAGCTCCTCGCGCTGTTTTACGGCGAATGGGGCTTCAAAGATACCCGCGGCGTCTACCGTCTCTCCGATGCGCTGTGGCTGGATAAAGTGTTGCAGAACCGCCAGGGCAGCGCCGTGTCGCTGGGGGCGATTCTGCTGTGGGTCGCCGGGCGGCTCAATATTCCGCTGACTCCGGTTATTTTCCCGACGCAGCTGATTCTGCGCGGTGAGTGGCTGGATGGCGAAATGTGGCTGATTAACCCGTTTAATGGCGACACGCTGGACGAACATACGCTCGAAGTTTGGCTGAAGGGCAATATCAGCCCGGTGGCCGAGCTGTTTAACGAAGACCTTGATGAGGCAGACAACGCTGAAGTGATCCGCAAACTGCTGGATACCCTGAAGTCGGCGTTGATGGAAGAGCAGCAGATGGAGCTGGCCCTGCGCGCCAGCGAAGCGTTACTGCAGTTCAATCCGGAAGATCCGTATGAGATCCGCGATCGCGGGCTGATTTATGCGCAGCTGGACTGCGACCACGTGGCGCTGCATGACTTAAGCTATTTTGTCGAGCAGTGCCCGGAAGATCCAATCAGCGAAATGATCCGCGCGCAGATCAACACGATTTCCCATAAACAGATTACCCTGCATTAAGCATTCACACTCGATAAGGCGATTTTATGAAACAAAAAGTGGTCAGCATTGGCGACATCAACGTGGCGAACGACCTGCCGTTCGTGCTGTTCGGCGGCATGAACGTGCTGGAATCCCGCGATTTAGCCATGCGCATTTGTGAGCACTACGTCACCATGACCCAGAAGCTGGGCATCCCGTACGTGTTCAAAGCCTCTTTCGATAAAGCCAACCGCTCTTCCATCAAGTCCTACCGTGGGCCGGGTCTGGAAGAGGGGATGAAGATTTTCCAGGAGCTGAAGCAGACCTTTGGCGTCAAACTGATCACCGACGTGCACGAAGCAAGCCAGGCCCAGCCGGTCTCCGAAGTGGTGGATGTGATCCAGCTTCCGGCCTTCCTTGCCCGCCAGACCGATCTGGTGGAAGCGATGGCGAAAACCGGCGCGGTGATTAACGTCAAAAAACCGCAGTTCGTAAGCCCGGGCCAGATGGGCAATATCGTCGACAAATTTATCGAGGGCGGTAACGACAAAGTTATCCTCTGCGATCGCGGCGCGAACTTCGGTTATGACAACCTGGTGGTCGACATGCTCGGCTTCAGCGTGATGAAAAAAGTCTCCAACAACTCGCCGGTGATCTTTGACGTCACCCACGCGCTGCAGTGCCGCGACCCGTTTGGCGCCGCGTCCGGCGGCCGTCGTGGTCAGGTCGCCGAGCTGGCGCGCGCGGGCATGGCAACCGGTCTTGCCGGTCTGTTTATTGAAGCCCACCCGGACCCGGATAACGCCAAGTGCGACGGCCCGTCGGCGCTGCCGCTGGCGAAGCTGGAGCCGTTCCTGCAGCAGATTAAAGCGATTGACGATCTGGTGAAGAACTTCGACGAGCTCAACACCGAAGCGTAAAAGAAAAACCCCGCGAAAGCGGGGTTTTTTGTATCCGAATAACTCAGGCGAAGATGGTCATCAGGTAGGCGGCGAACAGCGCCAGATGCGCCGCGCCGTTAAGCACATTGGTGCGCCCGGTCGAGAAGGAGATCTGGCACAGCATCAGTGATGCCACCATCACAATCATCTCCGGCGCATCGAGGCCGAACACCAGATCGTTGCCAGTGAACCAGGCAATCAGCGTGACCACCGGTACGGTCAGCGAAATAGTCGCCAGCACCGAACCGAAGAAGAGATTCATCGCGCGCTGCACCTGGTTGTTCAGCACTGCTTTTAACGCCCCCAGCCCTTCCGGTGAGAGGATCAGCAGCGCGACGAGGAAGCCGGTAAAGGCCACCGGGGCGTTCACTTCCGTCAGCAGCGCTTCCAGCGGCTGCGCGTTCATCTTGGTCACCGCAATCACCGCAATCAGATGCACAATCAGCCACGCGGTGTGCCAGAAATTGCCGTGCGCCGACGGCTTACCGTGGTGCGGATCGTCGCCGTCATCTTCATGCTCATAGACAAACAGGCTCTGATGGGTTTTGGTCTGGATCAGCAGAAACACGCCATACATCGCCGCCGAGATAAGCGCCACCAGCAGCGCCTGGCCGGTGGTGAAGTTCGCTTCCGGAAGCGCCATCGGGAAGACCAGCACGATAATCGCCAGCGGAAAGAGGGCGATCAGATACTGCTTGATGCCAAACAGATTGACGTACTGCGTGGCAAATTTACGCCCGCCCAGCAGCAGCGAGAAACCCACCAGCCCGCCGGTAACAATCATAATGATGGAGTAGAGCGTATCGCGCATCAGCGTCGGCGCGGCATCGCCGGTTGCCATCAGCGCCGAGATGAGGCTCACTTCGAGGATAACGACGGAGAGGCTCAGAATTAACGAGCCGAAAGGTTCGCCCAGACGATGGGCAAGAACGTCAGCGTGGCGCACCACGCTAAAGGCACTGGCTAAAATCCCGACCAGCGCCAGCACATTGATTCCGACTATCGCCGGCAGTGACTGCGAGCTTCCCCAGAAGAGCAGCACGGCCAGCGCCAGCACCGGGAAAATGAGCGTGGTCTCCTTGTGGCGGGTTTTAACCGCCTCGTGGGTTGTTGTCATTATGATTCTCCTCAGAGGGCAGTGTTGTTGAAGTATAGATAAAGAACGCAAGGTGATTAAAATAGCAAAAAAGTCGCATTTACGTGGTCATTTTTACCTATTTTTACCGCAGTAAATTTTTTTCTGTTGTAAAGCCGAGAAAATTGCTCTTTTCTGGAAATAATTAAATATAAACATAGCGATAGTTAAATTAAAAAGTCATTTATCTTCCATGCCTGGCGCTGAGGCGGGTTGTCGACCAGACTTAACCTTTTAGCCCAACAAGGAGCAGAAAAGTGCCATATAAAGCAAAATCCGAACTGCCCGACAGCGTGCAACACGTTCTTCCAGCCCATGCGCAGGAGATCTATAAAGAGGCATTTAACAGCGCCTGGGATCAATACAAAGATAAAGATGACCGCCGCGGCGATGCCAGCCGGGAAGAGACGGCGCACCGCGTCGCCTGGGCGGCGGTCAAAAATGAGTATGAGAAGGGGGATGACGACAAGTGGCATAAGAAGAAATAGCGCGTAGCAGCGCCACCTCCGCCATTTATAGCTTTATTCGATGGATTGATGCTGTTGCATGCGGCGCGTGAATTGCATATCGTCATATGGCGCTGCGTTGAAACGACGGCGTATGTCGGGAAGGCAGCAGTAAAGCAGTCGCAAGGACGCAGGCAGTGGCGGAGGTAAAAGATGTTAACGCGTGATTTCTTGCGAACGGCCGATTGCAAAACGGCGTTTGGCGACATAGAAGAGTCGTTGTTGTGGTCGGCTGAGCAGCGGGCGTCCTCGCTGGCGGCGACGCTGGCCTGTCGGCCGGATGATGGCCCGGTGTGGATTTTTGGCTACGGTTCGCTGATGTGGAACCCGGCGATGGAGTTCGATGAATCCTGCCCGGGTACGCTGGTCGGCTGGCATCGCGCCTTCTGTTTGCGCCTGACTGCCGGGCGCGGTACCGCGTGTCAGCCAGGGCGCATGCTTGCACTGAAAGAGGGCGGGCGCACCACCGGCGTGGCTTACCGGTTGTCGGAAGAGAGCCTGCACGACGACCTGACGCTGCTGTGGAAACGGGAGATGATCACCGGCTGCTATCTGCCGAGCTGGTACAAACTTTCGCTCGACGATGGCCGCGTGGTTAATGCGCTGGTGTTTATTATGGATCCGCGCCACCCGCTCTATGAGTCAGATACCCGCGCGCAAACCATCGCGCCGCTGATCGCTGCCGCCAGCGGACCGCTTGGCACCAATGCCCAGTACCTCTTCTCCCTTGAGCAGGAGCTGATTAAGCTCGGCATGCACGATGATTGCCTGAATGAACTGGTGGGAAGAGTGCGTATGCTGCTGGAGGGGGACAAACCAGGCCCGGAAATGGTGCCTGGTTTTGCCTGCTAAGAATGGTGTTTACGCCGCAACGTAGCTGATCGAGTGCTCCAGCGACTGGCTGTGGCTATCGATCAGTACGCTCCAGATGCCGCTGTATGGCACCGAAAGATAGGCGCTGGCCCGGTTCTGGACACTCAGAATATCCGCCTGCGCATTCGGCCTGCGGCTCTTCTCACACATCAGATGGATATGGCAATTTTCAGAACAGCGAACCACTACCGTATCCCCGCCAAACAGTTTCAAACTTGCTTTTACTACCGCCATTTTTTTAACCCCGTCATTTGAATAACGCCATCCCTGCGTGATGTTGTTCACAAAACACTCCGTGCATCACACCAAACGACCGTTAGCCAGATGCTGATTTTGATCAACAAATGACGTAAGGATTAAACAAAAATAACAATCTGCGGTGAGGGGGGAGATCCGGCGCGAAAAACCGTGGTCTTCACGCGCCGGTAAAAGATTAAATGCGGAAATGTCCGGCAGTGTCGGCAAGTTCACCCGCTTGCGCGCGCAGCGCCCCGGCAGCGGCGGTTGACTCGACGACCAGCTCGGCGTTCTGCTGCACCATACGGTCAAGATTTATCACCGCATGATTGATCTCCTGAATACCTTTCATCTGCTCGCTGGTGGCGACGGTGATTTCGCGCATGATCACCGATACGCTGTCGATGCTGGTGACGATATCGGTCATGCTGTCGCCCGCCAGCCGCACATAGCGCGAGCCGGTGGCAACGCTGTCGGTGGTGGAGTCAATCAGCGTTTTAATCTCCTTCGCCGCCTGCGCGCTGCGGCTGGCGAGATTGCGTACTTCCCCCGCGACCACCGCAAAGCCACGACCCTGTTCACCGGCGCGCGCCGCTTCCACCGAGGCGTTAAGCGCCAGGATATTGGTCTGGAAGGCGATGGCATCAATAACGCTGGTAATATCGCCAATCTTCGCCGAGGCGACTTCAATTGACTGCATGGTGTTAATGGCCTGCGTCACCACCTGACCGCCGCGCGAAGCGGCTTCTGATGCGACATGCGCCTGGGTATTCGCTTGTGCTGCGGCATCGGTGGATTGCGCGACCGACGCGGTGATCTGCTCTACGGCGCTGGCGGTTTCACGCAGGCTGGAGGCCGCCTGCTCCGTGCGCCCGGAGAGATCCTGGTTCCCGGCGGCAATCTCCTGCGCCGCCAGCTGCACCGAGTGGGTGGAGTCGCGCAGTTTCACCATCACCACCGCCAGCTTGTCGCTAAAGGCGTTAAAGGCGTGGGCGATCTGCGCCACCTCATCGTTACCGCTCTCCGGCAGGCGCTGGGAGAGGTCGTTGGTGCCGCTGCTGATGGCGTTCATCGCATCGCGGATCACCACCAGGCGTTTAAGCAGCGCTGCGACCATCCACTGCATCAATGCCCCGGCAATAATCACCAGCACAATCAGCGACACGGCGGAGGCTTTTAACTGCGCGCGCAGACCGGCGGTGGCGTCATCCCCATCGAGGGCGACCACCAGCAACCAGTCTGTTCCTTTTACCCGGCTGGCTAAAAGCGACTTCTCATCCCCAGCATACTCGCCAGAGACGGTTTTTCCGTTGCTCAGTTCAGCAAAGGAGACGCCGTGAATAGCATCAGAGAAGGGTTTCATCGTCAGCTTTTCATCGGCGGCGGCGATCACTGAGCCATCGCTGGCAAGCAGCATACCGCTGCTGTGCGGCGTCGGGCTGATGCCGCGCACGTTAGCCACCACGCTGGTCATCGAGACATCCCCGGCGACCACGCCCTTCAGCGTGCCGTTCTCTTTTACCGGCACGGCAAAGGTCACTACCAGTTGACCGGTGCTGGCATCAACATAGGGGGCGGTAACCACCGGCGCATCGGCCTTCACTGCCTGCTGATACCACGGTCGAATGGTCGGATCGTAATCCGCCGGGACGCCGCCGGGATCGGAGAACTTGGCGGTTTTGCTGGCGTAGCCAACGTAGACGTTGATAAACCCGCCGGCGCGGGCAATTTGGGCAAATACCGGTACTGGATCGTCCGTTAACGCCACGCTTTGCAGGGAGGCGATCATTGCGGTTTTGCTGGCGACCCAGTCGGCAATGGCAATGCCATGGCTGTCGCGGGTGCTGGAGAGAATATCCTGTTGGGTTTGCTGGTTGTGCTGGCGTGTAACCTGGTAGTTGATGATGGTGTTAAGCAGCAAGGCGACAGTAAGACAACCTGCCGTCGCCGCCATAATCCGGGCCTTGATCGATGTGAACATTTTTATTGTACCTGCTGTGTTTGTCTTAAGTGGCTATCGGCAACACAGCAGGCAAACTTGATGACGCAAAGCCATCCATAAGAAAATTGTATTAAACTCGCCGTTCCATTAGAAAGTTAATACTTTGTCTGCCGCCAGTGTCCACTGCGCCAGCTCGACAAGGGTACCGATCTCCACGCCTTCGACCAGCGGCAGCGCGCTGACGCCGCGTCCGTCGGCGCAGGTCTTGCACAGCTTCACCGGCACGCCCTGGGCGGTAAGGATCTCCAGCATCTGCTGAATGTTATAGCCCTCAGCGGGCTTCTGGCCGCGCAGCCCGGCGGTCACCGCATCGGACATTAAAAACAGCTTCAGCGCGACAGGCTCCTCCTGTTCGCGCAGCGCAATTGCCAGCCGCAGGCTGTTAAACAGCGATTCACTTCCGTAGGCCGCACCATTGGCGATGATCACAACGTTTTGCATTGTCACTCCTTCGATTAACCGTAGCGAAAAGGGCTATGCTACTGCGCCGCGCGGGCGGCGCAAAGGTAAAATCACTGCCCGAAGCGGCCAATCAGCCCGGCGGCGGCAAGGGTGTTGCCCTTAAGCTTGCTGAAAAGCTCCTCGCGGGTCAGCCCCTCCTGTAAGGTCGGTGGCAGCGAGGTAGCAATAAGGGTGAAGGTGTAGTGATGCGCGCCGCTGCCCGGTGGTGGGCAGGGGCCATGCCAGCGGAAATTGCCGGGCGTGTTTTTCCCGCCGGTAAAGCCTTTGCCATCGCGCAGCGCGTTTTGCGCAAAGCCCGCGCTGGAGGGCGCGATGTTATAAGCCACCAGATGCGTCACACCCAGCCCGCGTGCGCCCTCCGGGTCGTGCACGATCAGCGCAAAACTCTGCGTGTTGGTCGGGGCGTTACTCCACACCAGCGCTGGCGAGAGGTTTTCGCCGGTGCAGTTGGGGTTGTTGCTGGCGTTGCCGGCGAATTTTTTCTCCATCATCGCGTTATCGGCAAAGGCCGGGGATTGCAGCGTGAAGAGGGGAGTGGCGCTGGCCTGCGCGCCGCAGAGCAGCATCCAGCCGCAGAGCAGAGTTATTTTTGTTTTCATGACGCGTCTCTCGTGACAAGGATGCATTAACTGTAGCCGCAGCGAGGCGCGTCGATTAGGGATTTTCCTGATATATCGCCAGCGGCTGTAATCGTCCGCTAAAACCGCTAGACTAAGTGACTTACTTCACAAATTTAGCCCAGGAACCCCGTTAACGTCGTGATGCGCTGCTCCTTTACCTCTCCACTTCTCTCCCTTCTTGCCATTTTAGTGGCGGGAGGCGATGCCCATGCGCTGCAGAGCAAATATGTGCAGCAGGCGGAAAACCCGTTCGATAACAATGGCGACGGCCTGCCGGATCTCAGCATGGCACCGGAGACGGATGCGCAGGAGAAACACTTTGCCGAGGTGGCGAAAGCGTTTGGTGAAGCGAGCATGACCGACAGCGATCTCAGCGCCGGTCAGCAGGCGCGCCAGTTCGCCTTTGGGCAGCTGCGCGATGTGGTGAGCGGGGAGGTCAATCATCAGGTGGAGTCCTGGCTTTCGCCGTGGGGCAATGCCACTGTCGATCTGAAAGTGGATAACGAAGGGCAGTTTAACGGTAGCCACGGCGACTGGTTTGTACCGTTACAGGACAATAACCGTTATCTGAGCTGGAGCCAGCTGGGCCTTACGCAGCAGGATAGCGGGCTAACCGGTAACGTGGGTCTCGGGCAGCGCTGGGTGGCAGGCGACTGGCTGCTTGGCTACAACACTTTTTACGACACCCAACTGGAAGAGAATACCGGCCGCGCTGGGTTTGGCGCGGAAGCGTGGGGCGAATACCTGCGTCTGTCGGCCAACTACTACCAGCCGGTGAGCCACTGGCGTTATGACACGGCGACGCAGCAGCAGCGCATGGCGCGCGGCTATGATGTCACCGCACAGGCGCGGCTGCCGTTCTACCAGTACGTCAACACTAGCGTCAGCGTTGAGCAGTACTTTGGCGACAATGTCGATCTGTTTGACAGCGGCACCGGCTATCACAACCCGGTCGCCGTCAAACTTGGGGTCAATTACACCCCGGTGCCGCTGGTGACCATCACCGCCGAGCATCGCCAGGGGGAGAGCGGGGTAAGCCAGAACGATCTGGGGTTAAAACTCAACTACCGCTTTGGCGTGCCGCTGCATAAGCAACTCTCTCCCTCTGAAGTTGCCGTTAGCCGCTCCCTGCGCGGTAGCCGCTACGATAGCCCGACGCGCAACAATCTGCCGGTGTTTGAGTATCGCCAGCGCAAAACCCTCTCCGTCTTTCTGGCGACGCCGCCCTGGGATCTTCAGCCGGGGGAAACGGTGGCGCTTAAGCTGCAAATCCACAGCACGCACGGTATTCGCAGCCTGACCTGGCAGGGCGATACCCAGGCGCTGAGCCTGACGCCGCCGGTGAATGCGCGCAGCGGCGATGGCTGGACGTTGATTATGCCGCGCTGGGATAGTAGCGAAGGGGCGAGCAACAGCTGGACGCTGTCGGTGCTGGTGGAGGATGAGAAGGGGCAGAAAGTGGAGTCCAACACCATTGTGCTGAAACTGACCGAGCCGGTGATCCCACCGGCAACGGAAGGCGGTACGGACTGGTCGCTGCCAGCCGCGCCGTGATCAGAAAACCCGCTCCTGGTGTACCCAGACCGCCGCTTCGACGCGGGATTTAAGCTTCATCTTTTTCAGCATATGTTTGACGTGCACTTTCACCGTGCTCTCGGTGATATCCAGGCGGCGGGCAATCATCTTGTTCGGCAGCCCCTGGGCGATCAGTTTCAGGATGTCGCGCTCGCGCGGCGTTAACTGGGAGATATCGCGATCGGTGGTCGCGCGGTTAGCGCGCAGGCTGGCCGCCAGCACCGGGGTCAGCGCTTCGCTCAGCACCATTTCCCCAGCCGCCGCCTGCTGCAACGCCTTCAGCAAATCTTCCGGCTCCATATCTTTCAGCAGGTAGCCATCGGCACCGCGCTTCAGAGCGGTGACCACATCCTCTTCATGATTGGAGACGCTGAACACCACAATCCGCCCGGAAAGGGTTTTCTCCCGCAGCTTGTCGAGGGTTTCCAGCCCGTTCATGCCCGGCATATTGAGATCGAGCAGGATCAGATCCGGGTCCAGCGACTCCGCCAGCTCAATGCCTTGCTCGCCATTGCTGGCCTCGCCAACGACGCTGATGTCATGGGCCATGCTAATTAACTGCTTCACACCGGTACGCAGCATCGGATGGTCGTCGATCAGCAGGATAGTTGCCGGATCCTGATTACTCATGGTTATCTCCTTGCATGGATGAGAGAAACGTTTCGGGTATAAACGTCACGACAACGTCAGTCCCCCCGGAGGCTCCGGGACGCACCTGGCAGTCGCCGCGCAGGCTTTGCGCTCGGTCACGCATAATAATTAATCCGTAGTGGTTGGTTCGTTCCGCATTGTCCGGGATCCCGCACCCGTTATCGCTGATGCGCAATACCACCCGGTTTTCCTGTTGCTGCACGGCGACGCTGACCGCGGTTGCGCCGGAGTGTTTTAACGCGTTGCTCAGCGCCTCGCGGGCGATCTGCAACAGATGAATGGCCTGATGCGCCGGGACAACGCGCGGCGGAAGCTGGTAATCAAGCCGCACGTCGAAGCCAAAATGGGCGCTGTACTCCTGACAGCTGGACTCCAGCGCCGGGCGCAGCCCCGGCTCGGTGAGCTGTAAGCGGAAAGTGGTCAGCAGCTCGCGCAGCTGCGCCCATGAGGTATTGAGTTCATTGCGGATCTGGCTCAGCAACTGGCGGCTGCTCTCGGGGATTTCGTCGCCCTGCATCTGCAAACAGCTGACCTGCATCTTCATACAGGAGAGGGACTGGGCGATGGAATCATGCAGCTCGCGGGCAATGGTCGCGCGCTCCTCCATCACCATTAATTGCTGCTGACGATCCTGATGGCGATCGAGCGCCAGCGTGGCGGTAAGCTGTTCAACCAGGGTATCAACCAGCTGCTGCTGGTCATGGCTTAAATGGCGGCCCGGCGGCAGCTTCGCCAGCAGCAAGCCGTACTGCATATGGGCATCCGCCAGCCGCCATTTGAGCGTTGAGCCAATGCCGGTCGATTCAATCAATTTGCCGTCGCGCGGGCAGAGGTGGCAGCCTTTGATATCGCAGCTGGCCGTCGACTGGCAGGTAAACTCCTGGTGGTTTTCTTCATCTTCCAGGTCGTAAACACGCAGTTCAATATCGTGCAGCAGGGTCAGATTCTGTAAGCCGTTGAGCACCGGCGAGAGGCGCTCGCACATCGGAATGCGTGAATGCAGGCGATGGTTGGCCTGCCATAAGAAGGAGAGGATCTCGTTTTTTTGCTCAAGCCCGGCGGTCTTCTCCTGTACGCGCCGCTCAAGCACCGCGTAACTCTCGCCCAGCTCCGCAGACATATTGTTCAGCGCCTCGCCAAGCGTCGCCATCTCGTTGCCGCCGCTGATATGGGCGCGCTGGGTAAAATCACGCTGGCTGACGGCGCGCGCCATATGCAGCAGCTGCTGCCACGGACGGAGCAGGCGTGCCCGCAGCCACACCAGCGCAATCAGAATCAGCAAGCCCATCAGGATCGCCATCACCCGGTGCAGCACGACCACTTCGGCGATGCGGTGCTCGGTATTGCTGTCAAACGCGGAGACCAGTTTATCGATGCGCCCAACGAAGACGGCGATGATCTCCGCGACCTGCGCCGGCTGCCGGGCATCTTTGATCGCCGGGATCACCACGTTGTGCCAGTAGGTTTGCAAATCAGCAAGCTGTGCCTGCTGGCCATCGCGTTTCGCCGCCAGCGCCAGTTCCGGGCTGAAAGCGGTGTGCTCCATCTCATCCAACAGATATTGCTCATCTTCCTGCAGCGGGATGGCCGACATCAGCCGGTAGCTCTGCATACGCAGCGAGCCCGCTTTGTTGATGGCGTGCGCGCTGCCCTGAACGCCCTGCACCAGCCAGCCGGAGACCGCCATACCGGTCACGCCAATCAGCGTGGATAACAGCATCAGTACGGCCAGTTGGCTGACCAGCGACATCGGTGAAAAGAGGCGTTTAAGCATGGGGAAATGAGACTCCTTGGCCGCGAAAGGTGCGGGTGGCGTTATTGTCAGCTATCGCCTGGAGTATACCCATACCCACAAAGAGTTACTCCTTTATTGCCAGCAGGCTGACATTCGGAGGGGCAAACGACCCGGCAGCGGTCAGCGCTGTGAAAAACCACACCTTTTTTGAAGGTAAATGCTACTCATAAATGAGCATGATGTTTTTTTGCGCTTTATAACGCCAGCTTTTCCTTTGATTTATATCAACTTAACGCGCGCCACAGAAATTAATGTGGCAGGCATCAAACTGCACATCAGAGGTGTCTATGCATCAAACATCCGTTCCGGATTCGCGTTCGTCATCACGGGTTATTACCGAGTGGCGTCCCGAAGATCCGGTTTTCTGGCAGCAGCAGG
Organism: Kosakonia sp. S57; assembly: GCF_016516575.1. Classification (NCBI taxonomy): domain Bacteria; kingdom Pseudomonadati; phylum Pseudomonadota; class Gammaproteobacteria; order Enterobacterales; family Enterobacteriaceae; genus Kosakonia; species Kosakonia sp. S57. The sequence goes on from NZ_JACVUL010000022.1 coordinate 84,012, forward strand.
GGCAGCAGATTGCCAGCCGCAATCTGTGGATCTCCGTGCCCTGCCTGCTTTTAGCGTTCTGCGTCTGGATGCTGTTTAGCGCAGTGGCGGTGAATCTCCCCAAAGTGGGCTTTCAGTTCACCACAGACCAGCTCTTTATGCTGACGGCGCTGCCATCGGTCTCCGGCGCGCTGCTGCGCGTACCGTACTCCTTTATGGTACCGGTCTTTGGCGGTCGTCGCTGGACGGCATTCAGCACCGGCATTCTGATTATTCCCTGCGTCTGGCTCGGTTTTGCGGTGCAGGATACCTCCACGCCATTCAGCACATTTATCATTATCTCCCTGCTGTGCGGTTTTGCCGGGGCGAACTTTGCCTCCAGCATGGCAAACATCAGCTTCTTCTTCCCGAAAGAGAAGCAGGGCGGGGCGCTTGGCATCAATGGCGGCTTCGGCAACCTTGGCGTCAGCGTGATGCAGCTGATTGCGCCGCTGGCGGTCTCGTTCTCCATCTTTGCTGCCTTTGGCGGCGGTGGCGTAACCCAGCCTGATGGCACCATGCTCTACCTGCAAAACGCAGCGTGGATCTGGGTACCGTTCCTGGCGGTGTTTACCCTCGCGGCATGGTTCGGCATGAACGAACTGGCGACCTCAAAAGCCTCCCTCAGCGCGCAATTGCCGGTGCTTAAGCGCTCGCATTTGTGGATCATGAGCTTCCTCTACCTGGCGACCTTCGGCTCGTTTATCGGCTTCTCCGCCGGCTTTGCGATGCTGTCAAAAACCCAGTTCCCGGAGGTGCAGATCCTGCACTTTGCCTTCTTTGGGCCACTGGTTGGCGCGCTGGCACGTTCCGCAGGCGGCGCGATTTCCGACCGTCTTGGCGGAACGCGCGTGACGCTGGTTAACTTTGTAGTGATGGCGATCTTCAGCGCCTTGCTGTTCCTGACACTGCCGTCGAACGGCGAGGGCGGCAACTTCACTGCCTTCTTCTGCGTCTTCCTGGTGCTGTTCCTCACTGCCGGGCTGGGCAGCGGTTCCACCTTCCAGATGATCTCCGTTATCTTCCGTAAGATGACCATGGAGCGGGTGAAGAAAGCGGGCGGTAGCGAGAGCGACGCAATGCGTGAAGCCGCGACGGAAACGGCGGCCGCACTGGGCTTTATCTCGGCGATTGGCGCGATTGGCGGCTTCTTTATCCCGAAAGCGTTTGGTACCTCGCTGGCGCTGACCGGCTCACCGGCGGGTGCGATGAAAGTGTTTCTCGTGTTCTATATCGCCTGTGTGGTGATCACCTGGGCGATATACGGGCGTAAAAAACAATAATAAATGTAGTGTGTTGATTATCGTTGCGCGGCTTCGGTCGCGCATTTTTTTTGCCCTCTATATAGTTACAACATACTTATGGTCATACTGCGCCTGCTTCGGCCAGCACTGTGACCGCTATCGCATCGCAGCGGCGTCTACCCCTTAATACCTGGATACCGGGATAAATCTGAATAATTCAGTAACTAAATATAATATATTTATGTTAATCAACTAGTTACGCAAAAATCATCGATAACTCTTTGGGAGTACTCCGTTGCCGGCGCATAAATGGCGCGCTATGGCGGCTTGATCATCATCAATTCTCTTTGTCTTTGCGGGGGTTACCTTCGCGGCAAATGCAGCAATGTCGATTTAGCCAGAGAGCCGTACAGGCTCCAACAGGAGAACCCCCGATGAGTAAATTCCTGGACCGGTTTCGCTACTTTAAACAGAAAGGCGAAACCTTTGCCGATGGGCACGGCCAGCTCGTAAACACCAACCGGGACTGGGAGGATGGATACCGCAGCCGCTGGCAGCACGACAAAATCGTGCGCTCTACCCATGGCGTAAACTGCACCGGCTCGTGCAGCTGGCAAATTTTCGTCAAGAACGGCCTGGTCACCTGGGAAACCCAGCAAACGGACTACCCGCGTACCCGTCCTGATATGCCGAACCACGAACCACGCGGCTGCCCGCGCGGGGCGAGCTACTCCTGGTATCTTTACAGCGCCAACCGCCTGAAATACCCCCTGATGCGTAAACGTCTGATCAAACTCTGGCGTGAAGCGAAAGCGCAGCACAGCGATCCGGTGAATGCCTGGGCTTCTATCATTGAAGACGCTGATAAAGCGAAGAGCTTTAAGCAGGCGCGCGGACGCGGTGGCTTTGTGCGCTCCTCCTGGCAGGAGGTGAATGAACTGATTGCCGCCTCTAACGTCTACACCGTGAAAACCTACGGCCCGGACCGCGTGGCAGGCTTCTCGCCGATCCCGGCGATGTCGATGGTCTCTTACGCCTCCGGCGCACGCTATCTGTCGCTGATTGGCGGCACCTGCCTGAGCTTCTACGACTGGTACTGCGACTTGCCGCCTGCTTCACCGCAGACCTGGGGCGAGCAGACCGACGTGCCGGAATCGGCCGATTGGTACAACTCCAGCTATATCCTCGCCTGGGGCTCTAACGTGCCGCAGACCCGTACCCCGGATGCGCACTTCTTTACCGAAGTTCGCTACAAAGGGACCAAAACCGTCGCCATCACTCCGGACTACGCGGAAATCGCTAAGCTGTGCGATTTGTGGCTGGCGCCGAAGCAGGGCACCGATGCGGCAATGGCGCTGGCGATGGGGCACGTGATGCTGCGTGAATTCCACCTCGATAAGCCGAGCCAGTACTTTACCGATTATGTCCGTCGCTACACCGACATGCCGATGCTGGTGATGCTGGAAGAGCGTGATGGCTACTACGCCGCGGGCCGCATGCTGCGCGCCGCCGATCTGGTGGATGCACTGGGCCAGCAGAACAACCCGGAGTGGAAAACCGTCGCGCTGGATAGCGAAGGCAATATGATCGCGCCGAACGGCTCGATTGGTTTCCGCTGGGGCGAAAAAGGGAAGTGGAACCTTGAGCAGCGCGATGGCGGCAACGGCGCGGACGTTGAGCTGACCCTCAGCCTGCTGGGCAAACAGGATGACGTTGCACAGGTTGGCTTCCCCTATTTTGGCGGTGACAACACCGAGCACTTCCAGGGTGTCACGCTGGATAACATCCTGCTGCATAAACTGCCGGTCAAACGCCTGCAACTGGCGGATGGCAGCAGCGCGCTGGTGACCACCGTGTATGACCTGAACATGGCCAACTACGGTCTGGATCGCGGCCTGGGTGATGAAAACTGCGCCAGCCGTTATGACGAAATCAAAGCCTATACGCCGGCCTGGGCAGAGAAAGTGACCGGTGTGCCGCAGGCGCAGATTATCCGCGTTGCCCGCGAGTTCGCCGAGAACGCCGATAAAACCCACGGTCGCTCGATGATCATCGTCGGTGCCGGGATGAACCACTGGTATCACCTCGATATGAACTATCGCGGGCTGATTAACATGCTGGTCTTCTGTGGCTGCGTTGGTCAGAGCGGTGGCGGCTGGGCGCACTATGTCGGCCAGGAAAAACTGCGTCCGCAGACCGGCTGGCAGCCGCTGGCCTTTGCCCTCGACTGGCAGCGTCCGGCGCGCCATATGAACAGCACCTCCTACTTCTATAACCACTCCAGCCAGTGGCGTTATGAAACGGTGACGGCGCAAGAGTTCCTCTCGCCGATGGCGGACAAATCCCGCTACAGCGGTCATCTGATTGATTTTAACGTCCGCGCCGAGCGTATGGGCTGGCTGCCTTCTGCGCCGCAGCTGGGTACGAACCCACTGCGTATTGCTGCCGAAGCGGAAAAAGCGGGCATGTCAGCGGTGGATTACACCGTTAAGTCTCTGAAAGAGGGTTCGCTGCGCTTTGCCGCCGAGCAGCCGGAAAACGGCAAAAACCATCCGCGCAACCTCTTTATCTGGCGCTCCAACCTGCTGGGCTCCTCCGGGAAAGGGCATGAGTACATGCTCAAATATCTGCTCGGCACCGAGCACGGTATTCAGGGCCAGGATCTGGGCAAACAGGGCGGCGTAAAACCGGAAGAGGTGGAGTGGCAGGATAATGGCCTCGACGGAAAACTCGACCTGGTGGTGACGCTCGATTTCCGTCTCTCCAGCACCTGTCTCTACTCTGACATCGTGCTGCCGACCGCGACCTGGTATGAGAAAGACGACATGAATACCTCAGATATGCATCCGTTTATTCATCCGCTCTCTGCCGCCGTCGACCCGGCGTGGGAGTCGAAAAGCGACTGGGAAATCTATAAAGGCATCGCCAAATCTTTCTCTGCGCTCTGCATGGGCCATTTAGGCAAAGAGACCGATGTGGTAACGCTGCCGATCCAGCATGACTCTGCCGCCGAGCTGGCACAGCCGCTGGGCGTGAAGGACTGGAAAAAAGGCGAATGCGATCTTATCCCGGGTAAAACTGCACCGCATATTATTCCGGTGGAGCGCGATTACCCGGCCACCTACGAGCGCTTTACCTCTATCGGCCCGCTGATGGAGAAAATCGGTAACGGCGGCAAAGGTATCGCGTGGAATACCCAGAGCGAAATGGATCTGCTGCGCAAGCTTAACTACGTGAAAGCAGATGGTCCGGCGAAAGGCCAGCCGATGCTTAATAGCGCCATCGATGCAGCAGAGATGATCCTCACCCTCGCCCCGGAAACCAACGGCAACGTGGCGGTGAAAGCATGGGCGGCGCTGAGTGAATTTACCGGTCGCGACCATACGCATCTGGCGCTGAATAAAGAGGATGAGAAGATCCGCTTCCGCGATATTCAGGCGCAGCCGCGCAAAATCATCTCCAGCCCGACCTGGTCTGGCCTGGAAGATGAGCATGTCTCTTACAACGCCGGTTATACCAACGTTCATGAGCTGATTCCGTGGCGTACGCTCTCTGGCCGTCAGCAGCTCTATCAGGATCACCAGTGGATGCGCGACTTTGGCGAAAGCCTGCTGGTCTACCGTCCGCCAATCAACACCCGTTCGGTAAAAGAGATGCTGGGCGTGAAAGGCAACGGCTACCCGGAAAAAGCGCTCAACTTCCTGACGCCTCACCAGAAGTGGGGGATCCACTCCACTTATAGCGACAACTTGCTGATGCTGACGCTCGGTCGCGGCGGCCCGATTGTCTGGCTGAGTGAAACCGACGCCAAAGAGATGGGCATTGCCGATAACGACTGGATCGAGGTCTTTAACAGCAACGGCGCACTCACCGCCCGTGCGGTGGTCAGCCAGCGCGTACCGTCCGGTATGACGATGATGTACCACGCCCAGGAGCGCATTGTGAACCTGCCAGGCTCGGAGATCACCGGCCAGCGCGGCGGCATTCACAACTCGGTCACGCGTATTACGCCGAAACCGACGCACATGATCGGCGGCTACGCGCAGCTGGCGTACGGCTTTAACTATTACGGCACGGTCGGGTCCAACCGCGATGAGTTTGTGGTGGTACGTAAGATGAAAAACATTAACTGGTTGGATGGCGAAGGCAATGACCAGGTACAGGAGAGCGCAAAATGAAAATTCGTTCACAAGTCGGCATGGTGCTGAATCTCGATAAGTGCATCGGCTGTCATACCTGTTCAGTCACCTGTAAAAACGTCTGGACCAGCCGCGAAGGGATGGAGTACGCGTGGTTTAACAACGTCGAAACCAAACCGGGCACCGGCTTTCCGACCGACTGGGAAAACCAGGAGAAGTGGAAGGGCGGCTGGATCCGTAAAATCAACGGCAAGCTGCAGCCGCGCATGGGTGGCCGGGCGATGCTGCTGGGTAAAATCTTCGCCAACCCGCATCTGCCGGGCATCGATGACTACTACGAGCCGTTTGATTTTGACTATCAGAACCTGCATAACGCGCCGGAAAGCAAGCATCAGCCGATTGCGCGTCCGCGCTCGCTGATCACCGGCCAGCGGATGAACAAAATCAGCGCCGGCCCGAACTGGGAAGACGATCTTGGCGGCGAGTTTGAGAAGCTGAGCCGCGATCAGAACTTCGAAAATATGCAGAAGGCGATGTACGGCCAGTTCGAAAACACCTTCATGATGTATCTGCCGCGCCTGTGCGAACACTGTCTGAATCCGGCCTGTGTCGCCACCTGCCCGAGCGGTGCCATCTATAAACGTGAAGAAGATGGCATTGTGCTGATCGATCAGGATAAATGCCGCGGCTGGCGCATGTGCGTTACCGGCTGCCCGTACAAAAAAATCTACTTCAACTGGAAGAGCGGCAAGTCTGAGAAGTGCATCTTCTGCTACCCGCGTATCGAAGCGGGCATGCCGACGGTCTGCTCCGAAACCTGCGTAGGGCGTATTCGTTACCTCGGCGTGCTGCTGTATGACGCGGATGCGATTGAGAACGCGGCCAGCACCGAAAATGAGAAAGACCTCTATCAGCGTCAGCTGGATGTCTTCCTCGATCCGCACGATCCGGCGGTAATCGCTCAGGCACTGGAAGATGGCGTACCGCAGAGCGTAATCGACGCGGCGCAGAAATCGCCGGTCTACAAAATGGCGATGGACTGGAAGCTGGCGCTGCCGCTGCACCCGGAATACCGCACGCTGCCGATGGTCTGGTATGTGCCGCCTCTGTCACCGATTCAGTCCGCTGCCGATGCGGGTGAACTGGGTAGCAACGGCATTCTGCCGGACGTCGAGAGCCTGCGCATTCCGGTGCAGTACCTGGCGAACCTGCTGACCGCCGGTGATACCCAGCCGGTGCTGCTGGCGCTGAAACGTATGCTGGCGATGCGTCACTTCAAACGTGCTGAAACCGTCGACGGCGTGATTGATACCCGTGCGCTGGAAGAGGTGGGTCTGACGGAAGCGCAGGCGCAGGAGATGTACCGCTATCTCGCCATCGCCAACTATGAAGACCGTTTTGTGGTGCCGTCCAGCCATCGTGAACTGGCGCGTGAAGCCTTCCCGGAGAAGAGCGGGTGTGGCTTTAGCTTCGGCGACGGGTGTCATGGTTCGGATAACAAATTCAACCTGTTCAACAGCCGCCGTATCGATGCGGTGAATGTGACAGTGAAAACGGAGCCGCACGCATGATTGAACTGCTGGTTATCTCCCGCCTGCTTGAGTACCCGGATGCTGCCCTGTGGCAGCATCAGCAGGAGCTGTTTGATGCGCTGGCCTCCGGCGACAATTTGTCGAAAGCGGATGCCCAGCAGGTAGGCATTTTTTTACGTGACCTGACTTTGCAGGATCTGCTCGATGCGCAGGCTACCTACAGCGAGCTGTTCGATCGCGGTCGCGCCACCTCACTGCTGCTGTTTGAACATGTGCACGGTGAATCGCGCGATCGTGGCCAGGCGATGGTGGACCTGCTGGCGCAATATGAGCGCCACGGGCTGCAGCTCGACAGCCGCGAGCTGCCGGACCATCTGCCGCTCTATCTGGAGTATCTGGCGCAGTTACCAGCCGCTGAAGCGATTGGCGGTTTACAGGATATCGCGCCGATCCTGGCGCTGTTACAGGCGCGCTTACAGCAGCGTGAAAGCCATTACGCCTCGCTGTTTGACGCGCTGCTGACGCTGACGAAAACCGCGGTGGATAACGCGCAGGTGGCGGAAAAAATTGCCGGCGAAGCGCGTGACGACACGCCGCAGGCGCTGGACGCAGTGTGGGAAGAGGAGCAGGTGAAGTTCTTTGCTGAACAGGGCTGTGGCGATTCCGACATTACTGCGCACCAGCGTCGTTTTGCCGGTGCCGTCGCGCCGCAATATCTGAATATCTCAACAGGAGGAGAGCGCTAATGCACTTCCTAAATATGTTCTTCTTTGACATCTATCCCTATATGGCGGGCGCAATCTTCCTGATTGGCAGCTGGCTGCGGTATGACTATGGGCAGTACAGCTGGCGTGCGGGCTCGAGCCAGATGCTCGACCGTAAAGGGATGAACATTGCATCCAACCTGTTTCATTTAGGCATCCTCGGGATTTTCGCCGGTCACTTTCTTGGCATGCTGACGCCGCACTGGATGTACGAATCCTTCCTGCCGATTGAAGTGAAGCAGAAGATGGCGATGATCGGCGGCGGTGCCAGCGGTGTGCTGTGCCTGGTCGGCGGTCTGATGCTGCTCAAACGCCGTCTCTTTAATCCGCGTATTCGTGCCACGTCGACGGCGGCAGATATTCTGATCATGACCCTGCTGATGGTGCAGTGTACGCTCGGTCTGCTGACCATTCCGTTCTCCGCGCAGCATATGGACGGCAGCGAAATGATGAAGCTGGTGGCCTGGGCGCAGTCAGTGGTGACCTTCCATACCGGTGCCTCCGCGCATCTCGATGGCGTTGCCTTTATTTACCGCGTGCATCTGGTGCTCGGCATGACGTTGTTTGTGCTCTTCCCGTTCTCACGCCTGGTGCATATCTGGAGCGCGCCGGTGGAGTATTTAACGCGTAAATACCAGATTGTCCGCGCCCGTCGCTGATTACGCTGGATGGACGATGATAAACCCTGCTTCGGCAGGGTTTTTTGTTTTCGGCGCGGTGCGGTTTGCGTGCCGGATGGCGGCTGCGCCTTATCCGGCCTACGGGTTGGCACGATGCAGAACCGGGCATGTTGCACGATTCAACATTGGGCGCTGGGTTGTAGGCCCGATAAGCGAAGCGCCATCGGGCAATGGCATGTTGCACGATTCAACACTGGGCGCTGGTTTTGTAGGCCTGATAAGCGAAGCGCCATCGGGCAATAGAGCGGTTGCAGAACTGGTAAATATAAAAGAAGGGTAGCGGAATAAGCAGGGGGGAAGGATTACTCGTCGCTGCGCGCCTCGCCCTTCGGGTCGTTGCCTGCGGCAACGCTCTCTCGCGATGCTCGAGTCGAACCTTAGTCGAAGCTTCTCATCCTTCCCCGAATGGAGAATATGGAGGAGTAGAGAGTGTATTGAGAGGGGAGTTATTTAAGAGATGGTGGTGGGGGAAGGATTCGAACCTTCGAAGTCTGTGACGGCAGATTTA